>DASXMW010000309.1:0-10142 GCA_036495425.1 Streptosporangiaceae bacterium
CGGCCCTCCCGGCCGAAGTAGGCGTGCAGCAGGTAGACCATGGCCCACAGGTGCCGCCCCTCCTCCACGTTGACCTGGAACAGGTTGCGCAGGTCGTACAGGGACGGCGCGGTCGCGCCCAGGTTGCGCTGCTGTTCCACGCTGGCCGGCTCGGTGTCGCCCTGGATCACCACCAGCCGCTGCAGGTCGGCCCGGTACTCGCCGGGCACCTTCTGCCAGGCGGGCTCGCCCTTGTGCTGGCCGAAGGCGATGCGGCGGTCCTGGTCGCGCTCGGCCAGGAAGATGCCCCAGCGGTAGTCCTTCATGGCCACGTGCCCGAAGTGGGCCCAGCCCTCCCGGCCCACGTTGATCGCGGTGCGCAGGTAGACGTCCTGGGTCGGCAGCGTCGGGCCCATCGACTCCCACCAGTTCAGGAAGTTCGGCTGCCAGGACTCCAGCGCCCGCTGCAGCCGCCGGTCCTCGCGCAGCTCGACGTTGTTGGGGATCTTCTCGGTGTAGTCGGACTCGGTCATCGGTGGTCAGACTCGCTTTCGGTCGAAGTCGGCGCGCTGCCCGGTGCCGTAGCGGCGGAGCGCACCGTCCGGCCCCGAGGCGTTGGGCCGGTTGAAGATCCAGTTCTGCCAGGCGGTCAGCCGCCCGAAGATCTTGGTTTCCAGGGTCTCCGGCCCGGCGAACCGGTAGTTGGCCTCCAGGCCGGTCAGCGCGTCCGGGCTGAAGCTGGCCCGCTCCTCCACCGCGATGCGGACCTCCTCGTCCCAGTCGATGTCGTCGGGGGCGAAGGTGACCAGCCCCAGTTCCTCGGCGTCCTCGGCGGCCAGCGGTTCGGTGGCCCGCTTCTCCACCTCGGCCAGGCCCTGCTCGTCGCCCAGGAACCGGGTCTGCAGCCGGGTCAGGTCGTTGCCCATGGGCAGCGGGCCCAGGTTCATCGGGCCGACCGTGATCGTGGCCGGGTCGGCCTCGGGGTCGATCTCCTCGAACACCCCGGCCAGCTGGAAGCCGCGGTCGGCGGCCAGGGCCAGCTCCAGCAGCGAGCCCGCGAAGCAGCTGCCCGGCTCGATCAGGGCCAGCAGGCTGCGGCTGGTCACGTCCAGCCGCTTGAGCGTCCGCTTGAGGTAGTGGGTGATCTCGGTGGCCAGCCAGTCGTCGGCGTGGTCCAGCAGCAGCTGGTCGTGGGCGAGCACGCGCGCGGTGCTGCCTTTGGTGCGCAGCACCCAGGTGCCCAGCTCCAGCTCGTTGGTGCGCAGGTCCAGGATCAGGTCGTCCAGCTCCCGGGTCACGGCCAGGGTCCAGAAGGCCGCCCCCTGCTCCCGCACCCCGGCCAGGTCATCGGGCGGGTCCTGGTCCGGCCCGCGCACGGTGATCTCGGCCACGGCCCGTTCCCGGTCCAGCTTGGCGGTCACGTGCGGGTAGGAGATCTCGCTCTCGGTCCTGGTCTTGTCCAGCGGGGTCAGCTCGACGCCGGCCGCGCCGGCCGCGCCGGCTGGGTCCAGGGGCCGGTGCGAGCGCCCGGCCAGATCCGCGGCCCGGCGGGCCACCGCCTCGTCCCAGCTGGCCCGGGGCACCACCTCGTCGACCAGTCGCCACTGCACGGCCTTGCGGCCGCCGATGCCCTCGGCCCGGGTCGAGAAGTAGTCGGCCCGGTCCCGGCGGACGTGCCGCTTGTCCACCACCCGGGTCAGGCCGCCGGTGCCGGGCAGCACCCCGAGCAGCGGCAGCTCGGGCAGGGACACGGCCGAGGAGCGGTCGTCGATGAGCATCAGGTGCTCGCAGGCCAGGGCCAGCTCATAACCGCCGCCGGAGGCGGTGCCGTTGATCGCGGCCAGGTAGGTCTGGCCGGAGCTGGTGGTGGCGTCCTCGATGCCGTTGCGGGTCTCGTTGGTGAACTTGCAGAAGTTCACCTTCCACGGGTGGGGCGAGGCGGCCAGCATGCGGATGTTGGCCCCGGCGCAGAAGATCTTGTCCTTGCCGCTGGTCACCACCACCGTGCGCACCTCGGGGTGCTCGAACCGCAGCCGCTGGACCGCGTCGTACAGCTCGATGTCCACGCCGAGGTCGTAGGAGTTGAGCTTGAGCTCGTACCCCGGCACCAGCCCGGCCTGCTCGTCGACATCCATGGTCAAGGTGGCGACCGGCCCGTCGGTGGCCAGCCGCCAGTGCCGGTAGCGGGAGGGGTCAGTGCGGAAGTCGACCAGTGGCGTCGTCATAACCGTCCTCGGCTGGTGGTCACTCTATGCTCTACGTAAGTAAGTCGATTCGTCAAGACTCCGTAGCATTTTCGGCCAGGATGACCCCGGCCGGCGGCGGGTCGGCGTAGAGCCGCTCGACCAGGGCGGCCCGGCCGCGGAGCACCTGCCGCTGGTTGACGTACCCCTTGTCGGTGATCTCTCCCGCGTCCAGGTCGGCGGGCTCGTCGAGCAGGATCAGCCGTTCGATCCGGGCCGCGGACCCGGCCGCCTGGTTGTGCCGGGTCAGCGCGGCGGCCAGGGCCTGCCGGACCTGATCACCGCTCAGTCCGGCCGCCTGGGCCTGGTTCAGCCAGGCCAGCGCGCTGGCGAAGGACCGGTCCTCGCCCGCGATCACCGCATCGGACAGCAGCGGCGCCGCCGACAGCAGCGCGGTCCGGACCGCCCCGACCCGCACGAACGTCCCGCTGGTCAGCTTGAAGTCCTCGGCCAGGCGGCCGCGGAACACCAGCCCGGCGTTGGGGTCGTCCGGGTCGGCCAGGCTGGCCGCGTCCCCGGACCGGTAGAAGCCCTCGGCGTCGAACGCGGCCGCGGTCAGGTCCGGGCGGCCGTAGTAGCCGGGGGTCACCATCGGGCCCTTGACCCGGATCTCGTAGGCCTCCTCGGCCGGCACCAGCTTGACCTCGGCCCCGGGCAGCGGCGCGCCGATGTTGCGGGCGTCGCTGAACGCGAAGTGCGCGCTGGTCACGGCGGGGGCGGTCTCGGTCGCGCCCCACGACCCGGTGACCGGGACCGTGTGGCCGGTGGTCCGGACGGCCAGCTCGCCCAGCCGGTCGCGCAGGACGGCGGGCAGCGCCGCCGCCGCGTTGAACATCAGCCGCAGCCGGCCGAAGAACCGCCCGGCGAAGTCCGGGTCAGCCTCCAGGGCGGGCACCAGCTGCGCGTACCCGGCGGGCACATTGAAGTACACGGTGGGCAGGACGTCGGCCAGGTTGCGCACGGTCTGGCCGAACCGGGCCGGCACCGGCCGCCCGCCGTCGACGTACACGGTGCCGCCGTGGGTCAGCACCATGTTCAGGTTGTGGTTGCCGCCGAAGGTGTGGCTCCACGGCAGCCAGTCCACGATGACCGGCGGCTCGGCGGTCAGGAACGGCCACACCTGCCTGATCATCTGCTGGTTGGCGGCCAGCATCCGGTGCGTGTTGAGCACGCCCTTGGGCGCGCCGGTCGAGCCCGAGGTGAACAGGATCTTGGCCAGGCTGTCCGGCCCGACCGCGGCCGAGGCCGCGGCCAGGGCCGGACCCGGGGTGGTGGCCTGCAGATCGCCGAGCTGGATGGCGCCGGGGCGGCGGCCGTTGCTCACGATCACCGGCAGCGGACCGCGGCCGGCCGGAACGCCGGCCACCACCGCGTCCAGGGCCGCACCGTACTGGCCGGCGTGATCGGCGAACACGGCGCCGGGATCGGTCAGGGCGGCGATCTGCCGGACGCGGGTGTGATCGTGGCTCTGCAGCGAGTAGGCCGCGCTGACCGGCGCCACCGGGATGCCCGCGCTCATCGCGCCCAGCGTCATCAGCAGGTGGTCGACGCTGTTGCCGGACAGGATCAGCAGCGGCCGGTCCGGTCCCAGGCCCCGGTCGAGCAGGGCCTGCCCGATGCTGTCGGCCGCGGCCATCGCGCCGCCGTAGCGGCGGATACGCCACTCCCCGCTGCTCGCGCGCTCGGCGACCAGCACCCGGCCCGGGTCGGCCCGGGCCCAGGCCCGCGCGCTGTCCAGCACGGTCCGGGGGTAGCGGCCCAGGGGCTCGGCCGACCGGAGCAGCAGGCTGCCGTGGTCGGCGTCGGGCCCGGCGGCGGTGACGGTGATGCGCGGCGGAGTGAAGAGCGGCGCCGGGGCACCGTCATTGATCTCCATCGTCCCGTCCCCCACTGGGCAACTGAGACCTAGTTGTAACCCTTTGGGCCTTAAAGGCACAAGGGTTCAGGCGACGTCGTTGAGGCGCTTCCACTCCTGCCGGGCCTCGGCCGACCACTGCTGGTGCCGGTCGGCGAACAGCCGGGCCGCCTCCAGCCCGCTCCACCGGGACGGCAGCAGCCCCCGGGGCAGGGCCGGGTCGACGGCCGGGAACCGGCGCCAGGCGTGCACCAGCTCGATCTGCCGGGTCAGCGGGTGCCAATCGGGGGAATGGCTGCGGGCGGGGTCGCGGAACTCGTCCAGGAACTGCTCGTACTGTTCTTCGATCGCGGTCAGGTCCCAGGCCGTGGCGACCATCACCCGCTCGTCGCCCAGCCCGGACCGGCGGGCCACGAACACCTGGGCGTCGTCGGCGATCCCGGCCTCGCGCAGCACACGGACCGCCTCGCCGGTCCGGTCCGGATGCGGGCTGATCCACAGCCCCGGCCCCAGCGACCCGAACCCGGCCCAGCTGAGCCGGGTCCGCACCACGTGCCGGGCCCGGCGGTCGCTCTCCGGGATCCGGGCCGAGATCAGCAGCCAGCGCCCGTCCCAGTCCGGGTCCGGGCCGGTGAACGAGTAGATCCGGCGGGCCCCGTCGGTCAGCATCCGCCGGGCCGCCCCGGTCAGCCGCCACCGGGTCCGGCGGCCCAGCTTCTCCGCCTCCAGCCAGCCCGCGGCGGCCGTGCGCATCAGCGCCTGCCGGGTGGTCTTCTCCTCGATGCCCAGCCGCCCGAAGGTGGCCAGCACCGCCGACGTCCACGCGGTCCCGTCCCCGGCCGCGTCACCGGCCGCGTCACCGGGCAGCACGAACTCGCCGAGCAGGGTGAGCAGCAGCCCGCGGGCGCTGGGCGCGCCGGCCGCGTGCTGCCGGGACAGGGTGGGCACGGTCACGGCTCAGGCCCGGCGGTAGTGGCGCACGCCGTCCACCTCGGACCGGCGCAGCCGCCCGGCCAGCATCAGCACGTCGAGGTGAGCCATGGTCTCGGTCACGGCCAGGCACTGCGACAGCAGGTCCAGCTCACCGAACTGGCGCCCGCGCCGGGTCCACAGCATGCGGTGGGCCGACTCCGCGGCGGTGCTGGCGCCACGGTCGACGGTCTCGTCGATCTGGGCCAGCCGGGTGTCGTGGTGCTCGATCAGCTCGTCGACCCGGTGGTGCACGCTGGGCGCGACCGGGCCGTGCGCGAGCAGCAGCCGCCGGTCCGGAAGACTGCGGACCAGCTTCAGCGAGTCCAGGTAGTCGCGCAACGGGTATTCGGCGTGGTTCTGCTCGAACCCGATCGAGGGCGTGATCCGCGGCAGCACATGGTCACCGGCGAACATGACGTCGCGGGCCGCGTCCACGAACACCACGTGCCCGCGGGTGTGCCCGGGGGTGGCGTGCACCTGCCAGGCCCCCTCGTCGAACGGGATCTCCTGCGGGGCCTCGATCCAGTCGTCCGGGTCCTCCCACTCGGTCAGGTCGAGGCCGCCCGGGGCCTGGCCGATCGTCTGGGCCAGGTCGAGGGCGCCGCCCAGGCGCAGCTGGGTCAGCATCGACTGCCAGGGCGGGACGGCCGGGTCCCGGATAATGCGCAGGGTGCCGGCTTCCCCGTGGCCGAGGCTGATCCGCATGCCGAACTCCCGGCGCAGCGTCACCGCCAGCGTGTAGTGATCGCGGTGCACGTGGGTGACCAGGAACCGCTTCACCCCGGCCAGACTGGAGTCGAGCAGCTTGACCGCCTGCTCGAGCAGGTCCCGGGCCTCGGTGATGGCCCAGCCCGAGTCGACCAGGGTCAGCCCGCCGGAGTCCCGGACCGCGTACACGTTGACCGCCCGCAGCCCGTCCTGGGGCAGCGGCAGCGGGATCCGGTAGACCCCATCCCCCACGTCAAAGACGCCCGGACTGGTCCAGTCCGCCTCCGGATCATCGGGCTGCATCTGCATCGTCACCACTCATGCTTAGCACGAGGGCGTCCGAGGCCGGGCAGCGGTCATGGGGGTGCGGTATGAGCGGGTCCGGTACCGGAGCGGGAAACCGGAGTACGGCCGGTGCTGGCCGGTCACGGGAAATCAGGCCGCTCATGATCAGCAAAGCCCACCAGTCACCGCAGTCACACGCACACCCCGGCCGATTCGGGGTAAATGCGCATTCACCCCCATAAGTTTGGGGGTGAATGCGCATTTACCCCGCAATAACGCGCGATCGGACCACCAGGTCCGCCGGGTCAGGTGGCCGGGTTGACCTGGATCTTGATGCCCTCGCCGGCGCGGACGCTGGCCAGGGCGTCGCCGAAACGGTCCAGCGGGTACGGCTCGGCCAGCAGCGGCCCGGTCTTGACGGCGCCGTCGGCCATGAGGTCGGCGGCGGCGCCGAAGCTGTTCAGCACGGCCATCGAGCCCAGCACGGTGATCTCGTCGTTGTAGATCCGGAACGGCGAGAGCGACACTTCGGCGTCGCCGCTGGTGACGCCGAAGATCAGGAGGCGGGCGCCGCGGTCGAGGCGGGCAAACGCGGCTTCGATGGCGGCCGGGGCGCCGGTGGCGTCGACGGCGACGCCGAACTTCGAGGTGTCCAGGTCGGCGGCATCGGTGGCCACGGCGGTGGCGCCGGTGGCGGTGGCCGCCTCCAGCCGGGACGCCTTGCGGTCCACGACCGACACCGACCGGGCCCCGGCCCGGTTGAGCAGCTGCATGAGCAGCAGGCCCATGGTGCCCGCCCCCATGACCAGCACGTCCTCGCCGACCACCGAGCCCAGGCGGCGCATGCCGTGCACGGCGCAGGACAGCGGCTCGATCAGCGCGCCTTGCTGGTCGGTGACGGCGTCGGGGATCTGGTAGGCGTTGGCCGCCGGGACCTTGACGTACTCGGCGAACGCGCCGTCCACCGTGTCGCCGATGGCGTTCCAGTTGGCGCACAGGTTGCCCCGGCCCGCGTGGCAGGCCGGGCAGTGGCCGCAGAACAGCGACGGGTCGACCGCGACCCGCTCCCCGCCCCGCCACTCGGACGGCACCCCGTCGCCCAGCGCCACCACCTGGCCCGCGAACTCGTGGCCGGGCACGATCGGGTATGGGGTCGGCGGGAACTCGCCGTCGGCGATGTGCACGTCGGTCCCGCAGATGCCGCAGGCCCCGACCTTGACGATCAGCTCCCCGTGGCCGGGGGTGGGGTCCGGGACCTCGGTCACCGCGAGCTTGCCAGGTTCCTCCCAGACGACGGCACGCATATGTCTCCCTCCGGTCTAGTCGCCGATCCGCTCGCCGCTGCCCGCGTCGAACAGGTGCAGGTGGCTGGTGTCCAGGCTCACCTTGATGACTTCGCCCGGGCGCGGGTGGTCGCGGCCGCTGCGGACGATGATGTTGCTGTCCGGCTCGTCGGCCACGGTGCCGTAGATGAACGAGTCGCTGCCCAGGTCCTCGACCAGGGCGACCTTCACGGTCAGGTCCCCGCTGACGCTCACCGACAGGTGCTCGGGCCGGATGCCGACCACGAGCTTCTCGTGGCCGCTGGCCTCCCGCAGCTGCTTGCTCGACGGGCGGATCAGCGCCTGGCCGAGCCGCACCCCGTCGCTCTCCAGCGTGCCGTCGAACCGGTTCATGGCCGGCGATCCGATGAACGAGGCCACGAACACGTTGGCGGGCCGGTCGTACAGGTCGGTGGGCGAGGCGAACTGCTGGAGCTGGCCCAGCCGCATGACCGCGACCCGGTCGCCCATGGTCATGGCTTCGACCTGGTCGTGGGTCACGTACACGGTGGTGACGGCCAGCCGCCGCTGCAGCTCGGCGATCTGGGTCCGGGTCGACACCCGCAGCTGGGCGTCCAGGTTGGACAGCGGCTCGTCCATGCAGAACACCTTGGGCTCGCGGACGATGGCCCGGCCCATGGCCACCCGCTGCCGCTGACCGCCGGACAGGTTGCGGGGCTTGCGGTCCAGGAACTCTTCGAGGTCCAGCAGCTTGGCCGCCTCACGGACCCGGCGGGCCCGCTCGCCGGAGTCCACCCCCTGCATCTTGAGCGCGAAGCCCATGTTCTCCCCGACCGTCTTGCTCGGGTAGAGGGCGTAGTTCTGGAACACCATGGCGATGTCCCGGTCCCGTGAGGGCACGCCCACCATGTCCTTGCCGTCGATGCGGATCGAGCCGTCGTCGATCTCCTCCAGCCCGGCCAGCATCCGCAGCGCGGTGGTCTTGCCGCAGCCGGACGGGCCGACCATGACCACGAACTCGCCGTCTTCGATGGGCAGGTTGAGCTCGTTCACCGCGGGCCGTTCCGCGCCCGGGTAGATGCAGGTCGCGTTGTCGTAGGTGACCTCAGCCATGATGTGCTCCTGTATCCACGTTCACTTGATGGCCCCGAACGAAAGGCCGCGGACGAGCTGACGCTGGGCGATCCAGCCGGCCAGCACCACCGGCAGGGTGGCCACGGTGGCGGCCGCGGCCAGCTGCGCGAAGAACAGGCCCTCGGAGGAGATGAAGCCGACCAGGAACACCGGGACTGTGGCGGCCTGGGTGGCGGTGAGGTTGACCGCGAAGAAGAACTCGTTCCAGGAGAAGATGGAGCAGATCAGCGCGGTGGCGGCCAGCCCGGGGGCGACGATGGGCAAGATCACCTCGACCACCGTGCGGCGCAGCGGCGCGCCGTCCATCTCGGCCGCCTCCAGCAGCTCCCCCGGCACCTCCAGGAAGAACGACCGCATCATCCACACCGCGATCGGCAGGTTCATGGCCGTGTAGAGGATGACCAGGGTGAAGATGTTGTCCAGCATGTGCAGGTTGCGGGCGGCGATGTAGATCGGGATGATCGCCGCCACCACCGGCAGCATCTTGGTGCTGATGAAGAAGAACAGCACGTCGCGGGTCTTCTTGACCGGGCGCAGCGACAGCGCGAACGCGCACGGGGTGGCCAGGACCAGGACCAGGATGGTGGACACGATGGTCGCGAACGCCGAGTTGGCCACGTACGGCCACAGCCCGCTGCTGAACACCGCTTTGTACTGGGACAACGTGGGCGAGAAGATGATGTGCGGCGTGTTGGTGTAGGCGTCGGCCTCGCTCTTGAATGAGGTGATCACCATCCACAGGACCGGGAAGAAGAAGATGATCCCGACCACCCAGCCGACGATGCCCCAGGTGAGGCTGTTGCTGCGGCGCTTGGCCCGTTTCCCGGTGTAGGGGGCCGGCTCGACGGTCTGGGTGGCGGGGACTGCGCCGACGTCTGTGCTGGCCATCATGCCGCCTGTTCGGTGCCGGAGAAGGAGGTGAAGATCAGCCGCAGGGCGAAGGTGGCGACGATGATCGTGGCCACCACGACCACCACGCCCATGGCCGCGGCCTGGCCGACCTGGAAGCCCAGGAAGGCCCGCTGGTAGATGTAGAAGGGCAGGTTGGCGCTGGAGATGCCGGGCCCGCCCTGGGTCATCATGTAGACCGCGTCGAAGTCGTTGACCACGTAGATCGCGCCCAGCACCACGCCCAGCTCGATGTACCGGCGCAGGTGCGGCAGGGTCAGCTCACGGAAGATGGCGAACGGTTTCGCGCCGTCGCAGCTGGCCGCCTCCAGGATGTCCTTGGGCTGGCTCTGCAGGCCGGCCAGCACCAGCAGCATCATGAACGGCGTCCACTGCCAGACCATCTCCATGATGACCGAGCCCAGCGGGAAGCTGCTGACCCAGTCGAACTTGCCGATCCCGAACGGCCGCAAGATGAAGTTGACGATGCCGAACGTCGGGTCGAGCAACGTGGTCTTCCACAGCAGCGCGGCCGCTACCGGCATGACCAGGAACGGCGTGATGAGCAGGGTCCGGACCACGCCCCGGCCCAGGAACTTGCGGTCCAGCAGCAACGCCAGCAGCACGCCGAGGACCATGGCGATGAGCACGGTGCCGACCGTCATGATCACCGTGTTCAGCGCGGTCGTGCGGAACTGGCTGTCCTGGAACACCTGGGCGTAGTTGGCGAACCCGACGAAGTGCTGGGAGCCGGGCCGGACCAGGCTCCACGACTCCAGCGAGTAGTACAGCGTG
>DASXMW010000310.1:0-2345 GCA_036495425.1 Streptosporangiaceae bacterium
GGCCGCTGGCTGGCGTGGCTGGCAGACTCCTAGGTCCAGTGCCGACGAATTTGGTCCCCCGGTGGCCCGGCGCGCCGAGCAGGTCAAGGAGCCCACGCGCCCGGCCGGGGCAGGCCGACGTGGTCGCGCAGGGTCGTCCCGGCGTACTCGGTGCGGGCGGCACCGTGCCGTTGCAGGAGGGGGACCACCTGGTCGACGAAGGCGGTCAGCTGCCCGGGCAGCACGTTGGGCATGATGGTGAACCCGTCGGCGGCGCCGGCCTGCCACCACTCGGTCATGAGCCGGGCCAGGCCCTCCGGTGGGCCGGTGAAATCGAGTCCGCCGGGCAGCGCGGACAGCCGCTGGGCCACGGCCCGGAACGTGGCGCCCGGGTCTTCGGCCGCCATCTTGTAGATGGCGCCGCCGAAACTGGTCTTGGGCGCGCCGGCCAGCAGCTCCGGCGGGAACGGCGCGTCGGGCTCGATGGTGGTGTAATCCAGCCCGGCCAGGTGGGCCGCGTTCCGCCAGCGGAACTCCCCGCTCGCCGCCGCCTCGAGGTTGCTCTTCAAGCCGGCGGCCTCGGCCTCGGTGCCCGCGATGAGGAACGACAGGCCGGGCAGCGTCCTGATCTGGTCCGGGTCACGGCCGTATCCGGCGGCCTGAGCCCGCAGGTTCTGCCGGAACGCGACCCCGGCGGCGACGTCGCCGGCCGGCGCGAAGACCGCGTCGGCGTACCTGGCGGCCAGCGCCACGCCCGGCGGCGACGAGCCGGCCTGGGTCAGGAACGGGTGGCCCTGCGGCGAGCGCGGGAACGGCAGATAGCCGGCCACGTCGAAGTACTTGCCGTGGTGCCGGGGCGGGTGCAGCCTGGCCGGGTCGGCCCACTGGCCGGTCTGCCGGGACCTGACCGCGGCGTCGTCTTCCCAGGCGTCCCAGAGCTCGAGCACGACCTCGACGTATTCGCCGGCCCGCTCGTACCGGTCCGTGGCCGGGGGGTGCGGCTGGTCGCCGAAGTTGCCCGCGGCGGCGGGCTCCGCGGTGGTGACGATGTTCCAGCCGGCGCGTCCGTGACTGAGGAAGTCCAGCGTGGCCAGGCGCCGGGCCACGTCCCACGGGTAGCTGTAGGTCGTGGACACGGTGGCGATCAGCCCGACCTGCTCGGTGGCGGTGGCCACCGAGGAGAGCAGCTGCAGCGGGTCCAGCCCGGCGTCGGGCAGGTACTCGGCGCGGAGCTCGGCCACCCCGGGGCTGTCAGGCAGGAAGATCGAGTCGAGCACGCCGCGTTCGGCCGTCCGCGCCAGCTCGATGTAGTAGGCCGGGTCCAGCACGCTGGCCGGGTCGGCGGGCGAGACCCGCCAGGCGGCCTCGTGGTATCCGGAGTTGCGCAGGTACGCGTTCAGGTTCAGGTAGCGGCGCTCAGGAGGCAACGTCAATCCTCACATGTCCAGGACGATGTCGGTACCGGGCTGACCGCAGCATACGAGGTGGCCTCGAATTCGGCCTCGCCGATCCGGTACCGGTCGGCGATACAGACCTGGTCGTCGGCCAGGCCGGCCACCGTCAATTTTGTCCGAACGATCCGTGGCTCCGTCTGCGGCAACCGGCTGAAAGCCCGCCGCCACTACCAGCGGGCCCGCCCTACGGGCCGATGAGGTCCCACTTGTTGCCGGCGAGGTCGAGGAACACGGTGACCTGGCCGTAGGGTTCGGAGCGCGGCGGGCCCAGGAACCGCACCCCCGCGGCTTGCATCCGCGCGTAGGCGGTGCCGAAGTCCTCGACGTTCAGGAAGAAACCCACCCGGTCGGCGGCCTGTTTCCCGATGACGGCGGCCTGATCGTCTCCGTCCGCTCGTGCCAGCAGCAGGCCGGTCGCCGCTCCCGGCGGCCGGACCACTACCCACCGCTTGGGCCGCCCGTCGTTGGTCAGCGCCGGGGAATCCTCGGCCAGCTCGAAGCCCAGCACGTCGACGAAGAAGCGGATGGCCGGGTCGTACTCGCTGACCACGATGGCGACGAGGCCGAGGTGCACCCCGCCAGCTTACGAGCCACCTCCAGAAGTGTCGGCCCAAACTGTCGGCAAGGTGACAGATGTCCTGTCCGCCGGGTGACTGACCCTCGCGGCGCTACCCGGCATGCTGGCGGCAGTGGGACATTGCAGCTCAGGAAACGAGGGAATCATGTACAGCAGCCCGGACCGCATCGGCCAACTCGCCCGCGACCACCACCACGAGATGATCGCCGCCGCCCGCCACCGCCAGCCGCGCCAGCCGCGCCCGGCCCGCAGCCGCCCCGCCCCCCGGATCACTGCCCTCACCCGCCGCCTAGTCGCCGCCCTCACCAAGAGCACCACCACCACCACCCCGACCC
>DASXMW010000311.1:0-2917 GCA_036495425.1 Streptosporangiaceae bacterium
GTCCGGGCCATGGCCGAGGCACTCGGCCGGGAGGTCCCGGCCAGCAAGTACGCCCCGGCCATGGACCTGCACCCCATCCTGGGCGTGGCCGGCGCCAGCGCCGAGGCCAACGTCCTGGCCGCCTGGAACGTGGCCGGCTGACTATGTTGGGGACGTGACCAATCAGCAGCCAGACATCGGTGATCTGCGGCGCAATCTGGACGAGGTCGACACCGGCATCGTCGGTCTCATCGCGCAGCGGATGCGGCTCATCACCGAGATCGGCCAGCGGAAACAGCACGGCACGTCGGCGATCCAGGATGCCGACCGGGAGCGGAAGGTGCTGGCCGGGGTCGAGGACGTGGCCGCCGACCTGGGCGTCTCGGCCAGCCTGGTGCGGCGGATCTTCCGCGAGCTGATCAGCGAGTCGGTCGCGCAGCAGGCCAGCCGCCTCAACGGCCCGGCCGAGGGCCAGCTGCGGGTGGCCTTCCAGGGCTCGGCCCATTCGTTCAGCGACGCGGCCGCGCGCAAGCACCTGGCCGCCCGGGGCGCGGTGGGCGGCCCGGTGGGCTACGGCACGTTCCGCGAAGTGGCCGCGGCGCTGCTGGCGGGCGACGTGGAGCTGGCCATCCTGCCCATCGAGAACACCACCGCGGGCAGCATCAACGAGGTCTACAGCCTGCTGCGTGAGCACGAGCTGTTCATCGTGGGCGAGGAGACCTGGAAGGTCGACTACTGCCTGGCCGCGGTGCGCGATGTCCCGCTCAGCTCGCTGAGCCGGATCCTGTCCCCGCCCGAGGGTCTGGAGCAGTGCGCCCGGTTCCTGCAGTCGCTGCCGACCGCGGCTCCGACCAGCTACTTCGACACCGCCGGGCCTATGGCGGCGGTGACCGCGGCCGCCGATCCGAGCGTGGCCGCGATCGGGTCGGCCGAGGCGGCCGAGGCACAGGGCCTGGCGGTGCTGCGGCACGGCATCGCCGACTCCGAGGACAACTACACGCGCTTCGTGGTGCTGGCCACGGCCCCGGCTCCGGTCGACACGCGGGTCGCGGCCAAGACCAGCGTCATCCTGAGCACCCGGCACGAGGAAGGCGCCCTGCTGAGCTGCCTGGAGATCTTGTCCGGCAGCAGCCACTCCATGACCAAGCTCGAGTCACGGCCCCGGCCCGGCCGGCCCTGGGAATATCTGTTCTTCCTGGACTTCGAGGGGAACGTGGCCGAGCCGCGGACCGCCGCGGCCCTGGACGAGCTGCGGCTGGCCGCGCAGTACCTCAAGGTCCTGGGCAGCTACCCGGCCAAGGCGCTGCGTTCGGCGGCTCGCCCGGGCAGCCTGCCCGACGCCGCCGAGGCGGAAGGGCCGGCCGAGACGCTCGAGGCGGTGGTGGCCAGCCAGGCACCCCCGGCTCAGCGTTCCGGCAATCACCTGCTGGTCGACCGGGCCAGCCGGGCCGCCGACACCGTGGTCCAGGTCGGGGATCTGCTCGTCGGCGGGGACGGCTTCACGGTCATGGCCGGCCCCTGCTCGGTGGAGAGCCCCGAGCAGATCGCGGCCACCGCCAAGTTCGTCCGCGATCATGGCGCTCACGTCCTGCGGGGTGGGGTGTTCAAGCCCCGGACCTCGCCCTACGCGTTCCAGGGGCTGGGCTGGCAGGGCCTGGACCTGCTGGTCGCGGCCGGGCGGGAGACCGGGCTGCCGGTGATCACCGAGGTGATGGCGGTGGAGCAGGCCCAGCGCATCGCCAAGGACACCGACATCCTGCAGATCGGCGCGCGCAACATGCAGAACTTCGACCTGCTGCGCGAGGTGGGCAAGCTGGACCGGCCGGTGCTGCTCAAGCGCGGCCTGTCCAGCACGATCGACGAATGGCTGGGCGCCGCCGAGTACATCGTGGCCCAGGGGAACCAGCAGGTCATCCTCTGCGAACGCGGCATCCGGACGTTCGAGCGGGCCACCCGCAACACCCTCGACCTGTCGGCCATCGCCGTGATCCGGGAACGGTCGCACCTGCCGGTCATCGTCGACCCCAGCCACGGCACCGGGCTACGGCGCTACGTGGCCCCGATGGCCTGGGCCGCGCGCGCGGCCGGCGCCCAGGGCCTGCTCATCGAGGTCCACCCGGACCCGGACCAGGCGCTTTCCGACGCCGCCCAGAGCCTGTCGTTCGACGAATTCGGCGCGCTCATGAGCCAGCTGTCCGCCGTCCCCGGCCCCGGCCCCGGCCGGCCGAGCTAGCCCGGGGCGCGGCCGAGCGGGGCGGCTGGGCCCGCATGTGGTCGCGGGCGCGGCCGCTGGAACTGCACCCAGCTGATGTCCCCTTCACGCAGGCGCTGTTCGAGCAGGCCAACCTGACCAGGGGGCAGCGCCTCCTGATCAACGGTGCGGGCGGCGCGGTCGGCGGGTACGCGGTCCAGCTGGCCGGGCAGGCCGGGGCGATCGTCACCGCGACCGCCAGCCCGGGCAGTACCGGCCGCGTGCGCGGCTACGGCGCGGACCAGATCATCGACCACACCGCCAGCCCGGCCGCCCCGGCGCTGGCCGGACAGCAGTTCGACGTGGTGCTGAACCTGGTCCGGGCCGACCCGGAGGAGACCGGGCGGCTGGCCGGCCTGGTCGCCGACGGCGGCGTCTTCGTGGGGACGACCACCTTTGACTTCGAATATTCCGAACGCGGGGTCCGGACGGTGGCGGTGTTCATGCACGGCGACGCCCCCCGGCTCGCGGAGCTGGTGGCCCGGGTCGACGCCGGGACCCTTCAGGTGGACGTCGCCGCCCGCCGTCCGCTGACCGGCCACGCCGGGGCCGGTGGCGACGCCGCCGGGTATCCGGTGGCCTGGCCGTCAGGGGCCGTAGGCGGGGACGACGGCGCCGCTGATGGGCTCGGCGGCGGTGACCAGGTAGACGAGGGTGGTGGCGATCGCCTCCGGGGCGACCGCCTGG
>DASXMW010000312.1:0-10881 GCA_036495425.1 Streptosporangiaceae bacterium
TGAACGCCTGAGCCGCTCCCCCCGCAGAGCAGGGGGTCAGGCGCTGACGGCGGCGGCGAAGCGGCGGAAGTTGCCGACCAGCAGGTCGATGTCGGCCTCGTCGTGCTGGACCGAGATCAGCCACTGCTCGATCTTGCCCCACGGCGGCAGGAACACCCCGCCGTTGTGCTGGTAGAGCCAGTGGGCGTGGCTGTAGCGGTCGTCGGCGGCGAGGAAGCCGCGGTAGTCGCGGACCGGGCCGGGGCTGAACACCACGCAGCCCTTGGCCCCGACCGCGACCACGTGGGCGGCCAGGCCGTGCTCGCGGATGGCGGCCTCGATGCCGGTCACGGCCTGGCCGCGCAGGGCGTCGATGTGATCGTAGGCGGCCGGGGTGGCCACCTCGCTGAGCATGGCCCGGGCCGCCGCCATGGCCAGCGGGTTGCCGTTGAACGTGCCCACGATCTCGTAGCCGCCGTTGGCCACGTGGGCCATGACCTCGGCCGAGCCGCCGACCGCGGCCACGGCCACGCCGCCGCCCAGGGCCTTGGCCAGGCAGATGATGTCCGGCGTCACCCCGGACCGGCCGGTGACGCCGGCCGGGCCGCTGGTCAGCCCGGTCTTCACCTCGTCGAAGGTGAGCAGCGCGCCGTGCGCGTGCAGCAGGTCCTTGAGCGCGGACAGGTAGCCGGGCACGGGCTCGATGATGCCGGCGTTCATCATGATGGGCTCGACGATCATGCCCGCGACCTGGCCCCGGTGCTCGGTCAGCAGGCGGTCGACGGCGGCCAGGTCGTTGAACGGGGTCACCAGCGTGAGCTGGACGATGGCGTCGGGGATGCCGCTGCTGGCCGCGGCCGAGGCGGGCCGCTGGGCCGGGCCCATGTCCTCCGGTTCGGGCATGACCGACACCTGGACCGAGTCGTGGTGGCCGTGGTAGCCGCCCTCGACCTTGATGATCAGATCCCGGCCGGTGATCGAGCGCATCAGGTGGACGGCGTCCATGGTGGCCTCGGTGCCCGAGTTGCCGAAGCGCCACTGCGGCAGGCCGAAGCGGCGGGTGAGTTCTTCGGCCACGGCGATGGCGTTCTCGGTCGGCTGGGCGAAGTGCGTGCCCTGCGCGACCTGCTCCTGCACGGCCCGGACGATGGCCGGGTGGGCGTGCCCGGCCAGCGAGGCGCCGTAGCCGCCGTGCAGGTCGACGTAGGCCTGACCGTCGACGTCGTAGACCTTGGAGCCCTGGCCGTGACTCAGCCACACCGGCTGCGGAGCGGTGATCTGCCAGCTGGAGGTGACCCCGCCGGCCAGCGCGCCCCGGGCGGTGCGGGCCAGCCGGGCCGAGCCGGGCTGGCGCCGGACGAAGATGGCCTCCTGCTCGGCGATGATGTCGGCCAGCTTCTTGCCCTGGTCTGGTGTTACCGGTGCTTCGGTGCCCTGGTTGACCGTCACGGCCTGCTCCTTGAGGGTTTGACTGAACATTCAGTCTAACGATGGGGGCGGGCGCGGGGAAGTGCGCTGACCTTTGGGCGGGCGCGGGCAGCGTGGCGGTGTAGGGCGGGATGACCTGGACATAATGGCGGCATGGGATGGCGGAACAGGACGTTGCTGCGCGACGGGCTGGTCGCGGGACTGGCGGCCACGACGGCGATGAACCTCGGTTACTGGGCCGAGCGGCGGATCCGCCGGAACGTGGAAGGACCGCTGGACTACGACGACAGCAATGTGCCGGCCCTGGTCGCGGCGAAGATCTTGCGCCAGTCGGACCTGAGCGAGGAGGCATCGTTCCGGCTGGGGCTGGCGGTGCACTGGGGTTACGGTTCGCTGTTCGGGCTGGGCGCGGTGCCGCTCCACCGGCGGTTCGGCCCGGTCGGGGCGACCGCCATCTACTGGGGCGGCATGATGGCGATGGCCTGCGCGATGTTCCCGGTCCTGGGCGGCACTCCCCCGCCCTGGCGCTGGCGCAGCGACGTCATCGTGACCAGCGCGCTCCAGCACCTGGTGTACGCGGCGACCACGACCGTGGTGCTGCGGACGCTGACCCGGAGGCAGGCGGACGTGACCCTGGCGAGTGACGAGGCTGAAGTGACGCCTGAGGTTATCGGAGTGGCTGGGGGCGGGGCGTGAACGGGGCGGAGGCGCTGGGGCGGACGCTGGCCGGGGCCGGGGTCCGGGTCTGCTTCGCGAACCCGGGGACGTCCGAGATTCACCTGGTCGCGGCCATGGACAAGCTGCCCGAGCTGCGCGGGGTGCTCTGCCTGTTCGAGGGGGTGGCCACCGGCGCCGCCGACGGGTTCGCGCGGATGACCGGGCACCCGGCCGCGACCCTGCTGCACCTCGGCCCGGGGCTGGGCAACGGCCTGGCCGGCCTGCACAACGCGCGGCGGGCCCGGACACCGCTGGTCAGCCTGGTCGGCGACCACGCCACCTACCACAAGCGGTTCGACGCGCCGCTGGAGTCCGACATCGACGCGCTGGCGGGCACCGTGTCGGGCTGGGTGCGGCGCACGCTGCACCCCGGTGACCTGGCCCGGGACACGGCCGAGGCGGTGGCCACGGCGGCGGGGGGCACCATCGCGACCCTGATCGTGCCCGCCGACCTGGCCTGGGCCGACGGCGCCGAGCCCGCGCCGCCGTTCCCGCGGCGGCCGCCGTCACGGGCCCCGGAGCAGGTCATCGACGAGGTGGCCGCGCTGCTGGGCGGGGGCGAGCCGGCCCTGATCCTGCTGGGCGGGGACGCGCTGCACCGGGCGGGCCTGGAGGCGGCCAGCCGGATCGCGGCCGCCACCGGGACCAAGCTGCTGGCCGAGACGTTCCCGGCCCGGATGGAACGCGGCGCCGGCCTGCCCCGGGTCGGCCGGCTGGCCTACCTGGCCGAGATGGCCGCCGGGCAGCTGGCCGGGACCCGGCACCTGATCCTGGCCGGGACCCCGGCCCCGGTGTCGTTCTTCGGCTACCCGGGGCAGCCCAGCTCGCTGGTGCCGGACGGGGCCGACGTGCACCTGCTGGCCGGGCCGGGCGACGACGTGACCGGCGCCCTGACCGCGCTGGCCGACCTGGTCGCGGCGGACACCAAGCCCGCCGCCGAGCCGCCCGCGCGGCCCGGCCTGCCGGACGGCGAGCTGGACTCGGGCACGGCCGCCACCGTGATCGGCGCCCTGCTGCCGGAGGGGGCGATCGTCAGCGATGAGTCCAACACCTCCGGGCTCGGGCTGGGCAGCGCCACCGCCGGGGCCCCGCCGCACGACTGGCTGACGGTGACCGGCGGGGCCATCGGACACGGGCTGCCGATGGCGGCCGGGGCCGCGCTGGCCTGCCCGGACCGGCCGGTCCTGGCCCTGGAGTCCGACGGCAGCGCGATGTACACGATCTCCGGGCTGTGGACCTGCGCCCGGGAGAACCTGAACGTGACCACGGTCGTGTTCAGCAACCGGGCCTACGCCATCCTCGGCCTGGAGCTGGCCCGGGCGGCCACGGGGGCACCCGGCGAGGCGGCCCGGAATCTGCTCGACCTGTCGCGGCCGGCGCTGGACTTCACCCAGCTGGCGGCGGGGATGGGCGTGCCCGCCCGGCGGGCCGGCACCGCGGCCGAGTTCGCGGCCGCGCTGCGGGCGGCGCTGGCCGAGCCCGGGCCGCATCTGGTCGAAGCCATGCTGCCGTGACCGGCTCTGTGCCTGATCAGGCGGCCGGGGTGGATGGGTTACTGGGGTGGGTGAGGTCGCGGGGCCGAATGCCCTCGATCTGGACTGGTTCCTGGGGGTGGCCGGCGAGCTGCTGGCCATTCCTTCCACCGCCGACCGGCCCGGCGAGCTGCACCGGGCCCTGGAGTACGTGCTCGACTTCGTGGGCCCGGGGTTCGAGGTGCGCCGGTTCGAGTCCGGCGGGAAGCCCAGCGCACTGGTGTACGCGAGCCGGACCCGGCAACCGGGTGATGAGACCTTCGATGTCATATTGAATGCTCATCTCGATGTGGTCCCGGCCGAGGCCGGCGGCTTCCAGCCCCGCCGCGACGGGGACCGGCTCTACGCGCGCGGGGCGCAGGACATGAAGGTGTCGGCGCTGGCCGAGGCGCTGGCCTTCCGCGAGCTGGCCGCCACGTTGCCGCGCCCGGTGGCGCTGCAGCTGGTCACCGACGAGGAGCTCGGCGGCCGCAACGGCACCCGCCACCAGCTGGACCAGGGCGTGCGGGCCCGATTCGTGATCATCGGGGAGACCAGCGGGCTGCGCATCGTCACCGAGTCCAAGGGCATGCTCGGGGTCACCCTGCGGGCCGAAGGCCACGGCGCGCACAGCGCGTACCAGTGGCTCGGGCGCAACGCCCTGGTCGCCCTGATGCGCAGCGTGGAGCGGCTGCTGGCCCGCTACCCGATCGCCACCGCCGAGGAGTGGCGGACCACGGTCAACCTGGCCCGGGTCCACACCCCGAACCAGGCCCGGAACCAGATCCCGGCCGAGGCCGAGGCCTGGCTGGACATCCGGTTCCCGCCCGAGGACGCCAACCTGGCCGGCCGGAGCGCCGACGAGGTGGCCGCCTACCTGCAGGAGTTCTGCGAGCCCGGGGTCACCGCGGTGGTGCAGGGCCTGGACGCGCCGCACCACACCGACCCGGGCCGGCCCGAGATCGCCCGGCTGCGGGCGGCGGCCCGGGACCAGGGGTTCGAGCCCGATTTCCTGCGCAAGCACGGCGCGGGCGACGGGCGCTTCTACGGTGGCCTGGGCATCGCGGCGGTGGCGTTCGGTGTCGGCGGGCAGGGCCAGCACGGCACCGGTGAGTACGCCGAGATCAGCACGATCGGGCCGTACTACCGGGCGCTCCGGCGGTTCCTGGCCGGGGTGAGCTAAGCGGCGTTGGCTGGGCGGCGCTGGTCAGGCGGCGGGGCCGTTGCCGACCTGTTCCCAGGGTCGGGGGCCGAGGTCGATCCAGAAGCGCTCGTCGTGGCCGGACTGGCCGTCGGGGACACCGCCGTTGGCCAGGATCACCCGGCGGGACGGCTCGTTGTCCACGCCGCAGGTGAGCAGCACCCGGTTCAGGCCCAGCGCCCGGCCTTCGGCCAGGCCGGCCGCCAGCATCCGGGTCGCATGCCCCTGGCGGCGCCACACGGGCACGATGTGGTAGCCGACGTGGCCGCCCACCTCGGCCAGTTCCGGAGTGAGCCGGTGCCGGATGACCAGGGTGCCCAGGTACTCCTGGCCGGCGATGTACCAGAACACCGTGGAGGGCACGCCCCAGCGGGTGTGCACCCCGCGCCACTCGCGGACCCAGGCCGGGAAGTCCTCGGCGGCCCGGTCGAGCGGGTCCAGCGGTAGGCCCTCGGACCGGCTCATGGCCCGCTCGCCGGCCAGGTAGGAGTCGCGCACCTCGACGGTGGGCCAGCGAAGCCGGGGAATGCCGGCCAGGGCCCCAGGGGCCACCGGGCCCAGATTCACAAGGTCGCTCACTCGGACAGTGTGCGTTAAACGAGGTCACCGGCACATCTCAATTTCCGTGCGGTCATGTCGATCCCGGCAGGTGTCTCTGTGGCCTGATTGGGCAGGCGCAACGTGCAGGCCCGGGGCGGACGGCGGCCCGGCGGCACGGAACGGAGGAGCGGACAATGAAATCCAAGATCGTTGAGGACGCGGATGTTGTCACCTACATCCTCGTCAGCGACCCGGGCGACGAGGCCGTCAGCGCGATGGAAGATTTCGCCCGGGCCGAACGCCTGGAAGCCTCGCATCTGACCGCCGTGGGCGGCTTCGAAAGCGCCACCCTGGGGTGGTTCGACCGGGCGTCCAGGGAGTACCGGCACATCGCGGTCAGCGAGCAGTCCGAGGTGCTGTCGATGATCGGCGACGTGGCCCAGGACGAGGACGGGCGGCCCAGCCTGAACGTGCACGTTGTGCTGGGGCTGGCCGACGGCACGACCCGTGGCGGGCATCTCATCGACGGGCGGGTGTTCCCGACCCTGGAGGTGGTCGTGACCGAGACGCCTGCCGAGCTGCGGCGGGTCTGGCACCCCGAGCTGGGGGCGGCCCTGATCGACCTGGACCGCTCGCAGGCCTGACCGGCCCGACCGCCTGATCGTCTGACCTAGGGCGTGGCAATTCGTTTCAATCGGGTTATTGTCCTTGGCGTAGCCGGAAATTCGCGTCCTTGACGATGGAGTGTGGTCGTGATGAGGCGGAGCCGTTGGGCTTTGTTGGTGTTGTCGGCAATCGCGCTGGTCCTGGGACTGAGCCCGGCGGCGCCCGCCCTGGCAGGCTCCGGGGCCACCGGTTCCGGAGCCGCGGACTCGGCGGGCTGCGGCTCGTCCGGGGCGGTGACCACGGTGAACGGCACGCTGGCCGACGGGGCCAGCTACGAGATCCAGTGCCCGGCCGGGAAGTGGAACGGCACGCTCTTCCTCTACAGCCACGGCTACGTGACCCCGGGTTCGGCCAACCCGGCCGCCGACGCGGGTGACCCGGTGACCGCGAGCTGGATGCTCAGCCACGGGTACGCGCTGGCCGGCTCGTCCTACGCCAGCACCGGCTGGGCCATCCAGCAGGCCCTGCCCGACCAGGCGAGCACGCTGGGGGTGTTCGGCAAGACCTACCGCACGCCGTCCCGGACCGTCGCCTGGGGGCACTCGCTGGGCGGCATCATCACCGCCGGGCTGATCCAGCGTTACCCGAACCTGTTCACGGCCGCGCTGCCCATGTGCGGCGTGCTGGCCGGCGGGGTGGGCACCTGGAACACCGCGCTGGACTCATCGTTCGCGTTCCAGCAGCTGGTCGACCCGTCGGTGCAGGTGGTCAACATCTCCGACCCCACCGCCAACCTGACCGGGGCCGAGACCGCGGCCGCCGCCGCCCAGCAGACGGTGCCGGGCCGGGCCCGGCTGGCCCTGGCCGCGGCCCTGGGTGACACCCCCGGCTGGTTCACGCCGCTGTCACCCGAGCCCGCGGCCAGCGACGTCGCCACCCAGGAGGCCAACCAGTACCTGTGGGACAGCCAGATCGACTTCCCGTTCGTGTTCGCCTTCCGGGCCGAGCTGGAGTCACGGGCCGGCGGCAATCCGTCCTGGAACACCGGGGTCAACTACTTCGACCAGTTCGCCAAGTCGGCCGACCGCGGCGAGGTGATGGCGCTGTACAAGCAGGCCGGGCTGAGCCTGTCGGCCGACCTGAACAAGCTCAACCACACCAGCCGGATCAGCGCCAAGCCGTCGGCGGTGCAGTACCTGAGCCAGAACATCAGCTTCAACGGCCAGATCCACATCCCGGTGCTGACCATGCACACCACCGGCGACGGGCTGGTCGTGCCCGAGAACGAGCAGGCTTACCGCCAGGTCGTGGACCGCGCGGGCAACGGGGCCAAGCTGGCCCAGATCTACGTGCACCGGGCCGGGCACTGCGCGTTCACCCCGGCCGAGACCATCACCGCCGTGCAAACCCTGATCCAGCGGCTGAACACCGGGCACTGGAACTACGGGGCACTGACCTCTGGCCAGCTGAACGCCGAGGCGGCCAGCCTGGGCCCGTCCTACAACATCTACACGTCGGGCAGCACGGTGGTGCCGACCGCGCCGGAGTTCACCCGCTACCAGGTTCCGCCCTACCTGCGGCCGTTCGACCTGACCCGGCGCTGGTGAGCTGCGGTCTGGTTCGATGACGTGCGCGGGGCCCGGCCGATGGACCGGGCCCCGCGGATGTTCGGGTTATCTATCTGGTTCGAAAGTTGGCGGTCTGAGTTATCAGCAGGCTGCTGAGCTCGACCCGATGGGTGCCCGCGGGCAGGTTCAGGGCGGCGGGGTCGATCATGTCGGTGACCGTGCCCAGCGGGGTGGCGGTCAGGGTGGCCACGGCCTGGCCGTCCACGGTCAGGTGCACCGGGTGGCCGGGCAGGAAGCCGCCGGCCAGCAGGTACTCCGAGCCGCCGGTGCCGGTGGCGGACAGCTGGATGCCCGCGGTCAGCTGGGCCAGGTCGGCGGCGGCCTGGTGCCGGGGGCTGGCGTCCTGACCGCTGGCCTGGGTGGCCGCGACCAGGCTGGGCACGAAGGTGGCCGCGTTGATCGTGCCCCAGCCGCTGGCCACGTCGAAGCCCTTGGCCGCTGAGAAGCCGGGCACGGTCACGGCGCCGCTGGAGTTGGTGGCCGAGTTGTTGCCGGAGATCACGTCCTCGATCCCGGCCCTGGTCCCGCGCGGCCCGAGCACGCCGTACAGCAGCGGGTTGATCGGGCCGACGTTCTTACCGTGGTTGACCTGGGTGGCCAGGGCCAGCACGCCGTTCAGCAGCGGCGCCGACTCGGAGGTGCCGTCCTGGGCGTCGGCGGTGATGTCCGGCACCGAGCGCATCGGGCTCTGGGTGCTGTGCGCGACGCCGTCCTGGTAGCTGGGCCGCGGGTAGACCGAGGAGTAGCCGGCGCCCTCGGAGAACGGGCCCTCGTGCCACAGCGGGTCCGGGCCGAGCTTCTGGCCGGTGCTGGTGCTGACGTTGGGCACGCTGCCGCCGACCGCGGTCACCCACGGGGAGTCGTCCCAGGCGGCGGTGTCCGGGCCCTGCGACACGTTGCCGCACTGGCCGCTGGCGTTGGTCAGGTTCTGCACCACCCCGCAGTCGCCGGTGGCCACCAGCAGCGGGATGCCCGCGGCGGCGGCGGTCAGCTCACCCGGGTCCTGGGCGGTGATCTCTTCCTTGCTGCTGTAGGTCGACTCGCCGGACCCGTCGCTGATCGAGATGGTGTTGGCCAGGTGGTTCTGGGCGATGTACTCCACCGCCTTCATCAGCTCGGGCATGGCGACCTGGCTGACCGCGTCGTCGGTCTCCTCGGTGTCGGCGGGCGTGGCCGAGATGATGATCTTGGCGTAGGGCGCGATCAGGTGGGCGGTGATGACGTCCAGGGCCAGTTCGCCGCCCCAGGCGCTGCACGACCCGTAGCCGCCCAGCTTGACCATGCCCGGCGGGCAGGTGGCGGGCAGCGGCCCGGTCGGGTAGATGGTGTCGATGTCCGGGTCGGGCAGGCCGAAGTTCTGGTCGAACGAGTGCACCTGCTGGGCGATGCCGGGCAGGTCCCAGCCCTCGACGACCGCGATCGTGGTGCCGGCCCCGTCGATCCCCTGCTTCCACAGGTTGCCGATGCCGTAATCAAAGATGTCCTGCGGGCCCGGGCTGAAGTCAGCGAACTTGCTGTAGTTGGCCTGCATGGTGTTCAGGGCCGCGGTGAGCACCTTGATCTGGTCCTGCTTGGAGGGCAGGGTGCTCGGGCTGCCCGGCGCGGCCGGGGTGGTGGCGCTGGGGCTACTGGTGGTGCCCAGGATCTGGTGGTTGGTGATCCTGGCGTGCATCGGGGTCCCGCCCGGGGTGCTCCCGGCGGCGGCCGTGCCGGACGCGCCCGCGGTCGCGGCGGGTATGAACGCCAGCGGCACCGCGGCCAGCAACGGGACGAAGCGTCTTGTGAACGGGCTGCGCATGATGGGTCCCTCCCGTAGAAATCAGCAGCTTCCAACAACCATGCTCTATTTGCCCCGTCCAAGCGATGATTTAATCCCGGTGACCGTGTGTTTTTGTGCGGCTGTTAGCGTGCGGGCATGACCGGGCTGAAGTACGGGGTCGTCTATCACACCGGCCTCTTCGGGATCGCGCCCGAACAGGTCACGGCGGTCGCGCGGCACGCGGAGGAGTGCGGGTTCGAGTCGTTCTTCACGACCGAGCACATCGCGCTGTACCCCGGCGTGACCCTGGGCCGGGCGCCGATCGCGCCGGACACGCCGATCGCCGACCCGCTCGAGGTGCTGAGCTTCGTGGCCGCGGTCACCGACCGGCTACTGCTGGGCACGTCGGTGCTGCTGCTGCCGTTCCACCAGCCGGTGGTGCTGGCCAAGCGGCTGGCCACCATCGACCAGTTGTCCCGGGGCCGGATGCGGCTGTTCGGGATCGGTGTCGGCGCGCTGGCCAAGGAGGCCGAGGCGGCCGGGGTCGACTTCCACACCCGCGGGCGCCGGGCCGACGAGGCCATCGACGTGCTGCGGCGGCTGTGGGCCGGCGACGCCGGCGGGGTGAGCTACGACGGCGAGTTCTACTCGTTCCAGGACCTGTGCAGCTTCCCCAAGCCATACCAGGCCAGCACGCTGCCCATCCACGTCGGCGGGTCGAGCCCGGCCGCGGCCCGGCGGGCCGGCCTACGCGGCGACGGGTACTTCCCCGGCGGCGGCATCAACGACGAGCAGCGCGCGGCCCAGGTCGCCCTGATGCGCGAGACCGCCCGCGCGGCCGGGCGCGACGGCGACGCGCTGGAGTACAGCCGCTGGGGCAACATCGCGATGACCCCGGACGACGTCGCGCCCCTGGCCGCCGCCGGCGTCACCCGCCTGATCGTCAGCCCCACCAGCGCCGACCCGGCCGGGCAGCGGGAGGAGCTGAGCGCCTTCGCCGCGCGGCACGGGCTGCGCTGAGGGGTCCCGGAAGGGCAGGAACAGGGTGAGCGTGGTCGCGAAGGCCAGCAGCTTCGACACCACGTTCAGGGCGTAGGCCGGTTCGGAGCTGGGATAGCCGAACCCGAACAGGGCCCAGATCGCGAACACGACCAGGATCGACGCGAAGCCGAAGCAGGTGACCCGTCGCAGCCGCACCATCGGGGACGCCGCCAGCAGCGCCAGCGTGACGATCTCGGTGAGGTACAGGGGCACGAAGAACGCCACCAGCTGCGCAGCCGACGCCTGCCTGATTCTGGTCATGACGATGAAGTCGAACGGGAACTCGAAGACCATCGGGGCGGCCAGGGCGCCGATGGCCGCCCCGGTCAGCCGGACCGGCCAGCCGTACGAGCGGCCCAGCAGGACGATGACGACGAAGGTGACGCCGACGGCGGTGAAGGTGACCGGCGCGATCGGGCCCATCAGCCGGACCTGGTGCGGGTGCTGCTGGCGGGTCTGCTGAGTGAGGGC
>DASXMW010000313.1:0-4301 GCA_036495425.1 Streptosporangiaceae bacterium
CGCAGCGCGGCCAGGCCGGGCCCGCTGTCCGGCCAGGGGTCCAGCCGGTGCCAGGCCCGGACCAGTTCGGCCCGGTCGCCGTCGGTCAGCGCGTCCAGCCCGTGCTCGGCGGCCACCTGGTCCAGCATCATCCGGTGCAGGGTGTCCAGCGGCTGGAACGGCAGCTCGCCGTCGAGGACGCGCTGCAGCGTCGGGTGGTACCGGGCCCGCCAGGCGCTGGCCACCGTGGGCCAGTCGGCTTCGATCCCGGCCCGGCCGCCCACCCGGCCCAGCGCGGCCGCGATGCTGGTGTGCCAGTCCACCAGCGTCCCGAACACGTCGAACGCCACCACTTCGACCTCGTCGTCCACGGCGCTACCGTGCCCGCTGCCCGCGGTCCGCACACCCG
This sequence comes from Streptosporangiaceae bacterium, assembly GCA_036495425.1. Taxonomy (GTDB): domain Bacteria; phylum Actinomycetota; class Actinomycetes; order Streptosporangiales; family Streptosporangiaceae; genus Bog-532. The sequence continues at coordinate 389 of DASXMW010000313.1, forward strand.
TGCCGGGTAGTCTGCTGATCATGGGAGCAGCGGAGCCGCCCGGTGACTGGGTGGCCGCCCTGCAGCGCCCGGGACCCGAGCGGGACGAGGCGGTGGCCCGGCTGCACGAGGTGCTGCTGCGGGTGGCCCGGTCCGAGCTGGCCCGGCGCCACGGCCAGCTCAACGTGTCCGGCCCCGAGCTGGACGACCTGGCCCACCAGGCCGCGGCCGACGCCATGCTGGCCATCATGGCCAAGCTGGGCCAGTTCCGTGGTGAGAGCAAGTTCACCACCTGGGCCTTCAAGTTCGTCATGTTCGAGGTGTCGGCCAAGATCGGCCGGCACTTCTGGCGCCGCCCACCGGTCGCGCTGACCACCGAGGACTGGGACCGGCTGCCGGACCGGTTCGGGTTCGACCCGGCCGGTGAGTCGGAACGCCGCGATTTCGTCCGGGCCGTGCGCCGGGCCGTGCAGGAGGACCTGACCGAGCACCAGCGCCAGATCTTCGTCACCCTGGTCCTGGACGGCGTGCCCCTGGACGCGCTGGCCGAGAAGCTGGGCTCGAGCCGGAACGCGATCTACAAAACAATGTTCGATGCCCGGCGTAAGCTCCGGGCCAGCCTGGTAGCTAATGGGTATCTGGACGATGAAGCGGTGAGGCGCCCATGAGCGGCTGGTCAGCCTTTGAGAGTTTCCTGCGGACCGACCCGTCCGACGTCGGCTGCGGGGGCGCCATGGCGGTCATGGACGTCTACGCCGAGCTGGCCGTGGCCGGCCGCCCGGCCGCGGAAGGCCGTTTCCCGGGCGTCGCCGCGCACCTGCGCGTCTGCGACCCCTGCAGCGAGGATCTGGAAGGCCTGATGACGCTGGTCCGGGCCAACGGTCACGGCCCGGCCGGGATCTTACGAACCCCTTGACTCCGCAGTGGTGACCGCGGTGGCCGGTCAGCCGATCAGCTTGCCCCGGCCCTTGACCCCGGCCTTGCGGACCCAGATCGTGAAGGTCCCGTCGTGGTACTTGGTGGAGTCCGAGACCACCGTGACCTTGGTGTAGTTCTTGTTCTTCTTCAGCTCGGACTCGATCGCGTTGTCGGTGGCCGGCGTGGTGAAGCCCTCGATGGCGACGGTCTGGAAGAAGTTGTTCTGGATCGCGGCCTCGTAGGCGGTGGTGCCGCTCAGCACCACGCCCTTGGGGTTCTGGTACACCAGCACGAACGTGGACGAGAACTGGGCCGCCTGCGCTTCCTTGTTGCCCTCGAGGTAGTAGATCGGGACCTCGGGGATCTCGACCAGGTACTTGGCTCCCGGCTTGAGCTCCTTCGAGAAGTCCTTGACGAAGGAGGTCTCGTTTCCCCAGGCGCCGAACAGGTGCGTGGCTTCGGTCATGCCCAGCAGCAGGGCCAGCCCCCAGACCGCGATCCCGAGTTGCGGGCGCCGGAAGTGGTCGCCCATGACCCGGGCCAGCCCGACCCCCGCCATCGGGGCCGCGAAGAACAGGCCGAACCCGATGTGCTTGAGGAACGAGACGTCGGTGTGCAGGTGCGCCTGGTACACCGGGGCCAGCACGGCCGTTCCGGTCAGCACCAGGCCGAGCAGGATCCGGCGCAGCCGGCTGCCGGCCGGGGCGATCTCCTCTTCGGCGTCGGTCCGGGGCCGCCAGGCGTAGGCCACCGTGCCCAGCACGGCCGCGAAGAAGATCACCCCGCCCCACTTCAGGCTCTCCCAGCCGAGGTGCCCGACGGGGGTGGTGCCCTGGGCCCGGGAGGTGGTGGTGCTGGACAAGGCCTCGGAGTAGGAGTGGCCGCCCCACTTCAGTCCCAGGTACAGCAGGGCGGCGGTGCCCACGCCGAACACCACCGGGTAGGCCCACACCCGCCGGCGGCGATAGGGCCAGGCGGTCAGCACCGGCAGCACCGCGATGGTCGGCACGAACAGCGCGCCCGCGTACTTGACCGCCACCGCCAGCGCGGCCACCGGCACCGCCAGCAGGAACACCGGCCAGCGCAGCAGCGCCGTGCGGACCATGATCCAGGCCGTCACGGCCAGCAGGAACAGGCAGGTCGCGTCGTAGGTGGCGAAGTGCCCCAGGAACGTCACCGACATCGTGACCGAGAACAGCAACGCCGCGCAGATGGCCACCCGCTCGTTGAACAGGCGCCGGCTGATCGTGTACAGCAGCCCGGTGGTGGCCAGCATCTCCAGCAGGCTCAGGGCCCGGGCCGCGGCCAGCCCGCCGATGCTGTCGGCCCAGGCCCCGGCCACCGGGTACAGCACCGGCGCGCCGGAGAAGTAGGACGCGAAGTTCAGCGGCAGCGGCTGGTGGTGGAAGATGTGCAGGATCTCCAGCTGGCCCGCGTACAGGTACTGCGCCTCGTCCTCGAACGCGGTGTTGTGCAGCCGCAGCGACAGCACGGCCTGCATGAGCAGGATGGCCAGCAGGACGCCCCGGCTGATCCACTTCCGGCGCTGGCTGGCCGTGTACGGCTGGTCGGGCCGGGGCGCGCCCGCCACCTTCTTCTTCTGCTGCTGCGGCGGCGTCTGCACGGCCAGGACCGTGGTCTGTTCCTGGTCGATCTTCTTGGGCGCCTCGACGCTGGACGCGCCCGCGCCCGCGGCCACGACCGCCTGGGCGCCGGTGTCGACCGTGCTGGCCCGCGCGATCTTCGGTGACGGCTTGAGCGGCGGCTTCACCTTGGGCAGCATCACGGTCTCGGCCGAGGAGACCATCTCGGGCCGCTTGTAGGTGGCGTGCCGATCGGTCTTGGCCTGGGCCTTTCCCTGGGGCGGGGCCGCCTGGGCCGCTTCGGCGTGCGCGGCGCCGTCCTGGGGGGCCGTCCCCGGCTGTCCCTCGGTCGGCGGCCGCCGCCCCGGCCCGTAGTAGGTCACCGGCGCGTTCACGACCGGCAGGTCGGTCACGGTCACGTCCACCGGCGTCATGGCCGTGGCCTCGGCGGGGGTCAGGATCGGCTGGGCCACGGTCGGGGCCACGGGCGCCATGCTGGCCGCGTCTTCCGGCGTGACGATCGGCTGCGCCATCGTGGGCGCGGCCGGGGCCAGCGTCCGGGCGTCCTCCGGGGTCACGATCGGCTGGGCCACCGTCGGCGGCGAGGGAGGAACCGCGGGCGTCTGGCGCCCGGGTTCCTCCGGCCCGGGAGTCGCGGCGGGCTCCGACAGCGGGCTGGGCCGCCGGGAAGGATCGGTCCAGACGTCGCTCATCGACCCATCGGCCACCGCGGCCTCGTCGGCCTCGTCAGCCCAGTCCGCCCCGGCGGATCTCTCGGTCACACCAGGGCCCTCAGTCGGGCCGGCCTCGGTGGCCCCGTCGCCGCGCGCGTCCTCGCCCTGGTCGTCACCGGACCCGGTGCCGGGGGAGATGATCGGCTGGGCCGCGGTCGGCGCGGCCTCGTACATGGCCCGGGCCTGCTCCGGCGTGATGATCGGCTGGGCCACCGTGGGCGGCGCCGCGGGCGGGGGAGTCTCGGCCTCCGCCGCCTGGGCCTCCCCGGGCTGGCCGGTCTCGGCCTCGTACATGGCCCGGGCCTGCTCCGGGGTGACGATCGGCTGGGCCACGGTCGGCGGCGCCGCGGGCGGGGCGGGAGCCGGCTCCTGGTGTCGCTGGTGGCCGCGCAGCGTCTGCCCGGGTACGCGCCGGTCCAGGGGACCGAACGGGCCCGGCTCGCCGTCGTCGGGGCCGCCCTGCTCGTCGCGGGGGGGCCGGGTGTTGCGGATGTCGGCGAGGGTGGGAGTCACCCCGGCCGGGGAAGCGGAGCCGGGCTCACCGGCCGGCTCGGCTCGATCCGGGGACGCCGGGTCAACGACCTTCGACATATCAACGGGCGGAGGGGCTGGACCGTCCGTCCCGGCCGGGTCATCCGGTGAGGCGGGCTCGTCCGTCTGGGCAGCACGGGGCGAAGGGCCGCCCGGTTCTTCGGAGGG
>DASXMW010000314.1:0-13065 GCA_036495425.1 Streptosporangiaceae bacterium
GCCTGGGTTTCCCTTGATCGCGGCGACGATGACCCGGTAAGGCTCTGGTGGCATATCGTCTCCTCGCTCCAGCAGGCCTGCCCGAGCCTGGGCGGCGAGGACCTGCTGGCGCTGCTGCGGGTACAGGCTCCGGACATCGCCGGGCGGCTGGTGCCCAGCCTCGTCAACGAACTGGCCAGGCTGCTGGAGCGCGTGGTCCTCGTCCTGGACGACTACCACCTCGTCAGGGAGCGGCGCTGCCACGAGCAGATCGAGCTGCTGCTGGCCAACCTGCCGCCTCCGGCCAAGATCGTCATCATCAGCCGGACGGACCCGCCGCTCCAGCTGGCCCGGCTGCGGGCCGCCGGAGACATGACGGAGATCGTGATGAGCGAGCTTCGCTTCACACAAGAGGAGGCGGCCGGGCTGATCGGCGCCGTCGTCGCCAGCCCGCTCGGCCAGCGTGACCTGACGGACCTGGTCGGCCGGACCGAAGGATGGCCGGCTGCCCTGTACCTGGCGGCGCTGTCGCTCCGCAGCCAGGCCGACCCGGGCGCGTTCGTCCAGGAGTTCACTGGCGGCAACCGGTATGTCGCCGACTATCTCTTCGAAGAGGTCATCAGGCGCCAGCCCGGGCACATCCTGCGGTTCCTCACCCGTACGGCGATCCTGGACCGGTTCACGGCGCCGCTCTGCGACGCCGTGACGGGAACGGCGGACGCCTCCGAGCTCATTGACGTGATCGAACGGGAGAACCTGTTCCTGGTGGCGCTGGACGAGAGCCGGCAATGGTTCCGCTACCACCACCTGTTCGCGCAGGCGCTTCGCGGCCAGCTCACGTCGCGCGAGCCGGCGCTCGTGCCGGTCCTGCACCGGCGCGCGAGCGACTGGTTCCGCACCCAGGGGTCGCCGGAGGAGGCCATCGGCCACGCCCTCGCCGCCGGCGACACCGACGCGGCCGCCGAGGTGATGGCCACGCACTGGTACTCATACGTCAACGCCGGCCGCATGGAGACCGTGCGCGGCTGGCTGACCGCTCTGGGCGATGACACGGTCCACAGGAACCCGTTGGCCGCGCACACCGCTGCCTGGGTCGCGGCGCTGTCCGGCCAGCCCGGCACGGTCCGACGACTGCTCCCGGTCATCGGGGCCGAAGATGGCGCCGGGCCGCTTCCCGACGGCATCCGATCGCTGCGGTCCTCGGCGGCGCTGCTCCGGGCCACGTTCGGATTCGACGGCATCCGCGTCATGCGGGAATCGGCGACGACCGCGGTTGAACTGGAAGACGACCCGGCATCCCCATGGCACACGCTCGCGCTGACCGTCTACGGCTTCAGCCTGTACCTGTCCGGCCGGCCGGGGCCGACGGAGGTACTCAGGCGGGCGGTGCTGAGCGGCGTCACCGATCCCATGGTGCGGCTGACCGCCACGTCGGTCGCGGCGCTGATCGCCACCGACGAGGGCAGGGTGGGTCAGGCGAAATCGCTGGCGGAGACGGCCCTGCGCATCGCCGATGAGAACGGCGTCAGGAATGCACCGCAGACCAGTCTCGCCCACATGGCGATCGGCGCCTGGCGGGTGCAGGAGGGCCGGCTCGAAGAGGCCCGCACCGAGCTGTTGCGTGCGCTGCAGACACGCCAGCTCTGGCTGCAGATGAGCCCCTGGCCCACTCTCGAGGTCATGTTCAGGCTGGCGGCGGTGCTGCATGACCTGGGTGACGATGCCGGGGCGGCCACGCTCGTCACCGAGATCGACGACGTGCTCACCGCGCTGCCAGATGGGGCGGACACGCAGCGAGCCCGGCTGGAACTGCTCCGTTGGCGGCTCGGTTCCGGAATCGGCGCGGCGCCGGCTGGGGAGGGGGAGACGCACGGGCTGACCGCCCGCGAGGTGACCGTGCTCCGCATGCTCAGGGGGCCGATGTCGATCCCTGAGATCGCAGCGCAACTGGAGCTGTCCTCCAACACGGTCAAGACCCACACCCGGGCGATCTACCGGAAGCTCAACGTGACCACTCGCCCCGCCGCCGTGACCCGAGGCGGCGAACTCGGCCTGCTGTTAGTTCAGCGTGACCGTAAGGGATGAGCATGCCGCTGCCCGCGCCCTTGTTTTGTGCCGGCTCAGGCGCTGACGACCGGCTCAGCGGTCAGGCGGGCTCCATGCCGAACCGGGCCATCAGGGCCCGCTCCTGCTCGGTGGCGGGCGGCCGGCCGGACGCCCAGAGCTGGTGCAGTTCCTCGAAATAGGCGTCCATGGCTGGCGCGTGCAGCACCAGCAGCCGGGCCCGCTCGGAGCTCTGGTTGCCGAACGTGTGCGCCGCCCCGCGCGGGACGAGCAGGAAGTCGCCCGGGCCCCCGGTCAGGTCCTGGCCGTCGAGGACAAAGCTGATCTCGCCGTCGAGCACGAAGAACGCCTCCGAGCTGTTGACGTGCCGGTGCGCGGGCGGCCGCCGCCCACCCGGCGGCAGGGTCCGTTCCATCAGCGAGAAGTCCCCGCCGGTCTGGGCCGCGACCGCCTTGAACGCCATCACGCTGCCCGGGCGGTCAGCAGGTGACCCTGGCCCGGCGCCACGAGCCCCGGGTCGCCTCCGGGCCCGGCCGGCTCGGTCATGTCAGGCGACCACGTTGAGCACGGCCAGCACCTTGGTCGGCCGCAGCCGGACCACCAGTTCGCCCGGCACCCCGTTGCGCTGCCCAAACTCGCCGGCCCGGTCCGGCCCCATGTAGCGGGCGGCGATCGCGGCCGCGGTCCGCAGCAGTTCGGACGGGTCGTCGGACAGCTCGGCGTGGCCCTGGACCTGGACGTAGGCGTACGGCGGCTCCTCCAGGTCCACGCACAGCGTGGCCTGGTGCTCCCGGGCCAGGAACTTCCCTTTGACCGTGCTGGCGGCGGTGTTGAAGATGACGTCGCCGTCTTCCACGATGAACCAGACCGGGACGACGAGCACCCGCCCCGCCGAGTTGGCGTAGGCGAGCTTGCCCGTCCGCGTGCCCTGGGTGAGGAACCGGTGGATCTCAGGGTCGGTGATCGATGCCACACCCCCAGTCTAGGGACGCCGCTCGGCCCGGCCCGGCCCCGCCCAGCCGCCCGTCCCGCCGGGGCTGTTACGCCGCCTGCATCGGGTTGATCCCGGCCAGATCCTCGCGCTTTACGTTGATCATGGCCACGGTGACGATCAGCGCCAGCACCGCGATCCCGGCCGACACGTAGTACCCGTGGGAGAAGCCGTAGGCCAGGGCGTGATGCAGGATGTCCGTCTGCTGCGCCTGGGCCTTGGCCTTGCTGATTGGGTGGCCAGCCTTGGCCGCGGCCACCGCCGCCGCCTTGGCCTTGGCCGCCGCGGAGTCGATGTTGTTGGCGAACGCGCTCCACGCCACCGTGCCCAGGATGGCCAGGCCGATCGACCCGCCGACCTGCTGCCCGGTGTTGAGCAGGCTGGACGCCACCCCGGTGTCCTCCTCGCGCACCTTGCTCAGCGCCAGCAGCGACAGCGGCACGAACGTCAGGCCGAATCCGAACGCCGCGACCATCATCGGGCCGAGCAGGCCGCCAGCGTACGAGCTGGCCTCCTTCACCTGGGCCAGCCAGAACAGGCCACCCGCGCCGAACACCGAGCCCACCAGCAGCAGCGGCCGGGCCCCGATCCGCGGCACCAGCTGGGAGGCGGCCGCCGTCGCGACCAAGATCATGGCCACGAACGGCAGGTAGGCGATGCCCGAGCGGAGCGCGCTGTAGCCCCACACTTCCTGGACGAACAGGGTCAGGAAGAAGAACATGCCGAACATCGCGGTGCCCACGCACAGCATGATGATGTAGGCCCCGGACCGGTTTCGGTTGCGCAGCACCCGGAACGGCAGCAGCGCGTGCGGGCTGCGGCTCTCGATGAACACGAACGCGGCCAGCAGCACCACCGACGCGACCAGCGAGACCACGACCTTGCTGTCGCCCCAGTGGGACTGACCGTTCTGGCTGGTGGCCGCGTTGGACAGGCCGTACACCAGTGCGGACAGGCCCAGCGTGCCGGTGATCGCGCCGGGCAGGTCGAACCGGCCGCGCCGGCGCTGGGACTCGCCCAGGACCCGGGGCGCCGCGAGCGCGACCGCGATACCGATCGGCACGTTGACGAACAGCACCCAGCGCCAGGACGCGTAGGTGGTGAGCAGGCCGCCGACGATCAGGCCGACCGCGCCGCCGGCCACGCTCATGGCCGCGTACACGCCCATGGCCCGGTTGCGTTCCCGGCCCTCCGGGAAGGTCACGGCGATCAGCGACAGGGCCGTCGGGGCTGCGAACGCGCCGCCGATGCCCTGCACCACCCGCGCGGTGATCAGCCACTCCTGGCTGGTGGCGAACCCGCCCGCCAGTGAGGCCCCCGCGAACAGCAGGACGCCGAAGATGAAGATCCGGCGCCGGCCGAGCAGGTCACCGGACCGCCCGCCCAGCAGCAGCAGGCCGCCGAAGGCCAGCGTGTAGGCGTTGATGACCCATTCCAGATTGGTGCCCGAGAAGTGCAGCGCGCTCTGGATGTGCGGCAGGGCCACGTTCACGATGGTCGAGTCCAGCACCACCATGAGCTGGGCGGTCGCGATCACGAGCAGGGCCAGGCCCAGGCGCTTCGGCCGCTGCGGAGCCCCGTCGCGGGCCGCGTCCTGGATCGAGATGTGGCCGTTCTGAACGGCCGGACTTATGGAGCCACCGGGCGGCGGGCCTGCCGCCGCGGCGTCCCGAGAGGTTGCGGACAAGTTCTTCTCCCTTGCTGAGGACATGTGTCTCGCTCAAGGGCGCACGGCACTAAGGCCCCGGCGCCCGGCGCCGGTCCCTGGTGGATGCGAAGCGATATCCCCGATTTGCTGAAGCTGTACGTTATTTGACGCGGTACGTTCGTCAGATGTGACACCGCAGCGCGCGGAGGCCACCGCGGTAGGAGGCGGACCGCCGTCGTGCCTGCTCACCGCTATCGCTCAACGGTGCTCGGTCAACGGTGCTCGCTCACCCGGGCTAGCTCCCCGGGGGCAGGCGAACATGGCCGGCGGATATTTCCGTCGCTCCTCAGTTAGCGGCTGGATCGCCCCCTGTCTTCGCGGTTTCCCCGTCTCGGCTGGTGGTGTGCGGGCCGTTCCCCTCTGCGCCCGCGCGGTCTGAGCCCGTGCCGTCCGGGTCGCTCGCGGCGGCGGCCATCTTGCCCAGGATCGTGAACAGGCACTCCCGTTCACCGGTGCTGAGGGCCGTGGCCCACGGCATCCGGACGGGAGAATTCGTTCTCCAGCCGATCTCGCATCGAGATGCCCTCGTCGGTCAGCCGCATCACCTTGATGCGCTTGTCCCGCTCGGACGTCTCCCGCCGCGCCAGCCCGCGCTTCTCGAGGCTGTTGGCCATCATGGTCACGAACGAGGGACCGCAGTGCATCCGCAGTCCCAGTTCCTTCATGGTCATCGGTCCCTCGAGCTTGTGCAGTCCCGCGAGATCCGTCACGCAGATGTTGAGCTCGCCATCGAGCCGTCCTCGCGTGACCGGTCTGGCACGCGCCCACCTCCTGATCCGCAGGGTGTCACCAGGGTCTCCGGCTCTTCCCCGCAGCGCACCCCGTATCACTGCGACCAAGAGAAAGAGCCTCTTCCACGGGTAATACAACCAAAGCGGCCACTGGGCTGTCTAAGGCATTAACCGCTGAGACCGGCCGACAGGGGGCAGTCAGCATGACCGGTACGGCAGCAAGCCCGGCCCAACCTGGGCCCGGCATGCCCCCGGCATCCGGGCGCCGGCCGTTCCTGCGGGCGGCCGGGGCCGTGACCGGGCTGGCCGCCCTGTCTTCGGTAACGCTGTCGGCCTGCTCGCGGACGGCCAGCCGACCCGGGAACGCCGCCGCCACGGCGTCGGCGGGGGCCCGGTCGGCGTCAGCCTCGGCCGCCGACTGGGCCGCGCTGGCCAAGGACCTGTCCGGGCCGCTGGTCCGGCCGGGAGCGTCCAGCTACGCCGGCGCCCTGCGGCTGTTCGACCCGCGGTTCGACAGCATCCGGCCGGCCGGCATCGCGTACTGCCACACGCCGCACGACGTCGCCACCTGCCTGGCCTTCGCCCGCCGGTACGGCGTGCCGGTCGCCCCCCGCTGCGGCGGCCACAGCTACGCGGGCTGGTCGTCCACCACCGGCCTCGTCGTGGACGTGACCTCGATGTCCTCGGTTCAGGTGGACTCCGGGTCCGGAACCGCCGCCGTGGGCGCGGGCACCCGGCTGATCGACGTCTACAACGGGCTGGCCGCCCACAACCGGGCCGTTCCCGGCGGCTCGTGCCCCACAGTCGGCATCTCCGGGCTGACCCTGGGCGGCGGGGTGGGCGTGGTTGCCCGTGCCTACGGGCTGACCAGCGACAACCTGGTGCAGGCCCAGATCGTCACCGCCGACGGCCAGATCCGGACCTGCGACTCGAAGCGCGACCCGGACCTGTTCTGGGCCTGCCGCGGCGGGGGCGGCGGCAACTTCGGCGTCGCCACCTCGTTCACCTTCACCACCCACCCCATCTCCGGCATCGTGCTGTTCTTCCTGTCCTGGCTGTGGTCGCAGGCGGACAAGGTCATCGCGGCCTGGCAGTCCTGGGCGCCGCACGCCCCGGATCAGCTGTGGTCCAACCTGCACCTGGCCGCCGAGGCCGGGGCCAGCACCCCCACCGTCCAGGTCGGCGGCACCTACCTGGGCAGCGTGACCGACGCCGCCGGCCAGCTGAACAGGCTCTACGGCGCGGTCGGCGCCCAGCCGTCCAGCCACTTCCTGGAGGACACCTCCTACCTGCACGCCATGCTGGTGGAGGCGGGCTGCACCACGCTCAGCGTGGACGCCTGCCACCTGCCCGGCCAGACCTCCGGTGGCCAGCTGTCCCGGCAGGCGCAGTACTCCAAGTCGGACTTTTTCGACAAACCGTTGAGCTCCGCCGCGATCGGAACCGTGCTCAGCGGGGTGGAGAAGCTGCTCGCCGCCGGCCCGGCCGCGAACGGTACCGGCGGCGTGGCCTTCGACTCGCTCGGCGGCGCGGTCAACCGGGTCAGCCCCGGTTCCACCGCGTTCGTGCACCGGGACGGCCTGTTCCTGGCCCAGTACACGACCGACTGGCCCAGCGGCGCGCCCGCGGCCGCGGTCAGCCGCCAGCACGCCTGGCTGCAGTCGTTCTACGGCACCGCCCACCGGTACGCCAGCGGCCAGGCGTACCAGAACTACATTGACCCCAGCCTGACCAACTGGAAGCAGGCCTACTACGGCGCCAACTACCCCCGGCTGGCTCAGGTCAAAGCCAAGTACGATCCCGGCCGGCTGTTCCGGTTCCCGCAGGCCATCGGCTGAGGGAAACGGCCCGGCCGGCCGGGCGGTGGCCGCTCCCCTCAGCTGTCGCTGGACGAGGCCCAGATGTTGATGCCGCTGTCCACCGCGTTCCGGTCGATCTCGGCCAGGTCCTCGTCGCTGAACGTGGTGTTCTGGGCGGCAGCCAGGTTCTCCTCCAGCTGCTTCACGCTGCTCGCCCCGATCAGCGCCGACGTGACCCGCGGGTCGCGCAGCACCCAGGAGATGGCCAGCTGGGCCAGGCTCTGCCCGCGCCGCTCGGCCATCCCGGCCAGGGCCCGGATGTGGTCGAGGGTCCGCTCGGTGAGCTGGTCCCGGGACAGCGACCCGTTCTGGGTGACCCGCGAGCCCTCCGGTATGCCGTTCAGGTACTTGCCGGTCAGCAGGCCCTGGGCCAGCGGCGAGAATGCTATGCAGCCCATGCCCTCGCGCTCCAGCGTGGCCAGCAGGTCCGGCTCGATCCACCGGTTGAGCATCGAGTAGGACGGCTGGTGAATGAGCAGCGGCGTGCCCAGCTCGCGCATGATCGCCGCGGCTTGGGCCGTCCGCTCGGCCGAGTAGGAGGAGATCCCGGCGTAGAGGGCCCGGCCGGAGTGGACCGCGGTGTGCAGGGCGCCCATCGTCTCTTCCAGCGGGGTGTCCGGGTCGGCCCGGTGGCTGTAGAAGATGTCCACGTACTCCAGGCCCATCCGCCGCAGCGACTGGTCCAGACTGGCCAGCAGGTACTTACGTGACCCGTGGTCGCCGTAGGGCCCGGGCCACATGTCGTACCCGGCCTTGGTCGAGATGATCAGCTCGTCCCGGTACGGCCGGAAGTCCTCCGCCATCAGCCGGCCAAAGTTGATCTCCGCCGTGCCGTAGGGCGGCCCGTAGTTGTTGGCGAGGTCGAAGTGGGTCACGCCCAGGTCGAAGGCCCGCCGCAGGATCGCCCGCTGGACCTCCAGGGGCCGGTCATCCCCGAAGTTCTGCCACAGGCCGAGCGACACCTCGGGCAGGTCGATGCCGCTGCGACCGCAGCGGCGGTAGGGCATCTTCTTCTCGTACCTGTCTTCGGCGGCGATGTAGGTCATGATCGCAGTCTCCCACCGGGCCCGTGACCCTGCCCAATCCCCCCGGGGCGTCCCGGCGTAACCTACCGGGCGGCACCGATGAGCCGGCTCATGACCCGAAAGGACCGCGCATGTACGACGCCATTATGGCCGAAACCATCCACATCCCCGGGCACAACGGGGACCTGATCGAGGCCTACTACGCGAGGCCGCTGGCCCCGGGACCGTTCGGCAGCGTCGTGGTCATCCACCACATGCCCGGTTACGACCCGCAGACCAAGGAGATCACCCGCACCTTCGCGGTCAACGGTTACAACGCCATCTGCCCGAACCTCTACCACCGCGAGGCGCCCGGGGCCAGCCCGGACGATGCCGCGGCCACCGCCCGGGCCCAGGGCGGCGTTCCCGACGAGCGTCTGGTCGGCGACGTCGGCGGCGCGGCCACGTTCCTGCGCGCGCTGGAGAACTCCAACGGCAAGGTGGGTACGATCGGCTACTGTTCCGGCGGCCGCCAGTCGTTCCTGGCCGCGGTCAGCCTCCCCCTCGACGCCGCCGTGGACTGCTACGGGGCGTTCGTGGTCGGCAACCCGCCCGAGGGCATGCCGCTCAAGGTCGGCCCGATCGTGGACAAGACCCCGAACCTGTCCTGCCCCCTGCTGGGGCTGTTCGGCGCCGAGGACTCGCACCCGTCGCCCGAGCAGGTCGGTGAGCTGGAGCAGGCCCTCAAGGCCGCGGGCAAGACCTACGAGTTCCACTCCTACGAGGGCGCCGGCCATGCGTTCTTCGCGGTCAACCGGCCGTCCTACCGGGTCGAGGCGGCCAACGACGGCTGGCAGCGCATCTGGGACTTCTACGGCCAGTACCTGAGCGCCTGAGGAGGGCTTTCCATGTGCACTTACCAGACCGAGCAGATCAAGATCACCGGCAGCGGCAAGGGCACCTCGGGTTGGTTCGGCGTCACCGACGCCAGCGTCTACTACGACCACCCGGTGCACGCCCCGGCCGAGCACAGCCTCAACATCGACTTCCTCAACCCCGGCCAGGGCCCCGGCGCCCGCGTCGCGGTCGAACTGACCGCCGAGTCGGCCCGCGCCCTGGCTCAGGCCATCGAGGCGGCCCTTTCTTCGGTCCCGGCCGAACTCCTCACCTGACCGACGCCACCCAGTCAGCCGCGGCCCTCCTGGTGCCCGGGCCCAGCCGGTCCCGCCTCCCGGCTGGCCCACCCGGGCCCACCCGGGCCCGCCCGCGCCAAGCGTCCGGCTGTTCCGCCCCGCCTCACGAATCCAGCCCTCATCACCCGCCACTGCCGTGATCCCGCGTACCAACAGGCAGCCCACCATCACCACCGGTTTCGCGGTGAGTGAACAACTTTTATCCGGTTCTGAGGCGTATTTCCGGTCTCAGGCGGCCGGATTGTCGGTGCTGCATGACAGCATTTCGTTCATGCAATCGATGAAAGACCGGCCACGGCACCGCATCGCGCGGCACGCGGCCGAGGTGGCCCGGGGCCAGCGATGAAGTTCCAGGTTGAGCGAGACGTTCTGGCCGAAGCGGTCGGCTGGGTGTCCCGCGCTCTCCCGTCCCGGCCGGTGATCCCGGTGCTGTCCGGATTGCTGCTGGAGGCGGCGGATGGTCTCACGCTGTCCTGCTTCGACTACGAGGTCTCCGCGCGCGTCGAGGTGGACGCGGAGGTCGCCGAACCGGGCACCGTGCTGGTGCCGGGCCGCCTGCTGGCCGAGATCACCCGCAGCCTGCCCAGCCTGCCGGTCGAGTTCGCCGACGACCCTGAGGGCGTCAGCCTGACCTGCGGCAGCGCCTCCTTCACGCTGGTCACGCTGCCGGTGGAGGAGTATCCGGACCTGCCCGCCCTCTCGCAGACCGCCGGGACCGTGGACGGTGGTGACCTGGCCGCGGCGATCGGCCAGGTCGCGCCCGCGGCCAGCCGGGACGACACGCTGCCCCTGCTGACCGGGGTCAACCTCGAGGTCGACGGCGAGACCATGACGCTGGCGGCCACCGACCGCTACCGCCTGGCCATGCGCGACCTACCCTGGTCGCCCACCCGGTCCGGCGTCAGCGGCACCTACCTGGTCCCGGCCCGGACGCTGATCGACGCGGCCCGGACCATGGCCCCGGGCGAGCCGGTGACGATCCGGCTGCGCTCCGACCGGGACCGCGACGCCGAACTGGCCAGCGAGTACGGCCCGGACGCCGCCGAGAATCCCGAACTGAAGCAACCGTCGTCCCGGACCGCGGACGCGATGATCGGCTTCGAGTCCGGGGGGCGGCGGCTCACCACCCGGCTGATCGCGGGGGAGTACATCAAATACCGCTCCCGCTTCCCGAGCGAGTTCGCCTGCCAGGCCGACATGCCCGCGGCCCCGTTCATCGAGGCGGTCCGCCGGGTGTCCCTGGTCGCTGAGCGCGGCAGCGCGGTGCGGCTGAGCTTCGGCGGGGGCGAGATCACCATCGAAGCCGAGACCCAGGGCCGGGCCCGCGCCCGGGAGATCGTCCGGGCTGACTTCCACGGCGCCGAGCCCGCCATCGCGTTCAGCCCGCACTTCCTGCTGGACGGCATCGCCGCGGCCGGCGTCACCGCCACCACCCGGCCCGCCACCGAGCCCGAACCCACCGTCGGCCCGGCCGCCGAGTCCGGCCCCTCCACCTCGTCGCGGACCAAGTCCGGTCCTCCCGTCCCGGCCGAGAGCCTCATCCGCCTGGAGTTCAACAGCTCGACCAAGCCCGCCGTCATCACCGGCTACCAGGTGCCCGCCGCCACCGACGGCGACCCCGTGCCCGCCCCAGCCAGCCCCGGCGCGGTCGGCCCATCCTCATCCGACTTCCGCTACCTGGTGGTACCTCTGCGCACCACCGGCCGCCAGTAACCAGTTCCGCTGCCCAGCCGCCGCCCGCGGGGCGCTCGGGGCGTCCGCGAGGCTCGGTACAGTCACGGGCCCAGGTTCGGCCGTGGCCCCCAGCTGTGCCGGGAGCCCTCAGGGCGCTCACGCACCTGCAGGGCAGTGGGCGGGCTCTGGTGCCCGCCGCGAGCATTGAGGTCCGCGCCCTCAGCGCGGCCGCGAGTGCTCAGTGGCCGGGGTAGCCGTACCCGTATCCGTAGCCGCGCTGGGAGAACCAGGCCGCCAGTACCAGCCACACCGCCATCACGATGATCATGACCGCCACGGCCGCGTACCGGGCCGGGAAGACCATCGGCTCGGCGGTGTCGGGCACGGCGGGCGGAGGCGCGGCCCCGGGCATGTCGGCGAACAGGTCATCCAGTTCGCCGTGCGTTCTCGCCGCCAGCACCAGCTGCAGGCGTTCCTGCAACTCGTCCAGGGTCAGTCGACCTTGAACGAAGTACTCCTGCAGCGCAGCCGCTGCCGAGTCGCGTTCCGCGTCGGAGGCGCGGACGTCTTTTCGAATCGCCACGGGCTCTCCTGCTCGCCAGGACCGGTTGTTCTCCCCTCCACGATAAGTCGGCCCACCGGGTGTCTGTAACACCCGGTGGGCCGAACTTTGATCAGAGATCACTCAGAGCGTCCCGGCGGCCGGCCGAACCGGCCGGGCGGGCTGCCCTTGGTCACGGGACCGGAAGGCTCAGTGGCCAGCCCGCATTGGCGGGGCCGGAAGGCTTACCAGCGCCGCCCGCAGCGACCGCCGCGGCCGCCCCGGCCGCCGCCGAGCACCCTGCGAATCAGCGCGAAGATGGCGAACAGCAGGACGAACCCGAACGGCCGGCCCCCGCCGCCGAAGATGCCCCCGAACATCAGCAGCACCCACAGCCCGGCGATCGTCATGATCGCGATCAGCGGTGCCGCCATGGCCGCGGCCCGCCCGGGCGCGCCGTTCCAGCCGTCGTCGTGGGCGCCCGAGCCCGTGCCCTGCGGCCCAACCGTGAGCCGCGACGGGCTGGTCCCGACCGCCCCGGACCCGGTGCTGGGGGTCCACATGTCGCCGTTGCGCGGGAGATCGGTGGTCACCGTGTTCAGCTCGCCGTACGTCCGGGCCGCGAAGGTGCGGTCCAGCCGCTCGTTCAGCTCGTCGAGGGTCAGCCTGCCGTCGCCGTAGTGCTCCCGCAGCTGCGCGGCGACGGACTCGCGCTCTGCGTCCCCGACCCGGATGTTCGGTCCCGTAGCCATGATCTGCCTCCCGTGTCCCGGACCAGTTGGACCGGATAACTGCACGTTATGTCGTGAGCTGACCGCCGGCAATTGACTAATGTCATGACCTGGCCGTGACACCGCGTCCGCGCGGGTCCCCGCCCGCGCCGGGCAGCCCCGCCGCGGCCCGGGCGCCGCACCCGGCCGATTCACCCGCCGCGAGCTTTGCCCAGGTCAGGCCCCTTCCCGGGGGGAAACCCCCGGAATATTGGCCGTCGTTATCGGGGGAAAACCCCCTCGATAGAAAAGTGGCCGCCTTTTACGGTAACGACGAATGGTTTTCCCGGTGCCGTCCCGCACGCCGGGGAAACAGCCACCGGAGCCACCGAACCTCCAGAGCCACTCGCGCCAGCCTGACCGAACCGGGCTAGCACCCGGGCGACCCACGCCCGGACCACCGGGCCCGAATCACGCCCGGCACGAAAGGAAGCCCGCTTGTGAGGGTCCAGCTCACGAGCGGGCGGTGACCGACCGCACCAGCACCCGGAAAGAGCCCATGATGCGCCAGTCGTTGAGTTCAGTATTGCCTGAAAACGGATTTGAGCACC
>DASXMW010000315.1:0-4651 GCA_036495425.1 Streptosporangiaceae bacterium
GTGCCGGCCGGGGCCGAAGCACTGGCCCGCGGCGATGGCGCCGCCGTGGGGGTGGAAAGCGAGGGGGAGGTGGCCTTGGCGGCCGGCCTGGGGCTGGCCTGGCGCGGCGACGCGCTGGCCCGCGGCTGCGCGGCGGCCCGCTGCTGGCTGGCCGGGTGGGACTGGGTGGCCCCGTGCGGCTGGGACTTGGGGCTGGCTGCGGCGGCCGGGGCACCGGCTGCGGCGGCTGCGGCGTCGTAGCGGTACAGGTTGTACTGGCGCATCAGGCTGATCAGGCTGGTGCCGTAGCCCGGGTCGGTCGCGTACACGCCGGTCAGCGCGTTGGCGAAGGAGTTCGGGCTGTTGCGGCTGGCCATGGCGGTGGTGTAGGCGCCGCTGTCGGCCAGCAGCTTGCCGTGGTCCTCGATGCTCTGGGCCACGTCCTCGTAGACCCGGAACTGAGCCGTGATGCTGACCGTCTGGCCGTTGTACACCTCGTGGGTGGGCAACGCGACGGTGCCCGCGGGGCCGGTGCCCTTGATGCCGAACAGATTGTGGTCGTCGCTGGCCAGCGAGCTCTGGCCCCAGTTGGACTCGTCAATGGCCTGGGCGATGGTGACGGCGGCGGGCACGCCGTAGGTGCGCTGGGCGGCCAGCGCACCCGGGGCGATGACGGCGATGAACGCCCGCTGCGCCGCCGTGCCCGGCGTGGCCGCGGTGGCGGGCCCGCCCGACTGGTGCCGCTGGTAGGACGGCGACGGCTTGGCGGCCGGCTTGGGACTGGCGGCCGGGGCCGTGGCCGGGCTGGACGCCTTGGCGGCCGGCTTGGCCGGCCCGGTGGACGGCGTCGCCGCCGGCACGCCCGGAATGGAGGCGGAGCGCTGGGCCTCGGGCCTTTGTGCCGCCTTGGCCTGCGGTGTCGCTCCTGAGCCTGACGCGGCCGCCCGGGCCGGCTTGGCCGTGCTGGCAGGCATGCCCGGGATGGACGCGGACCCCGATGAGGACGCGGCCGGGTCGCCGGAGGTGGCCTGGGCCGAGGCCGTCCGAGCCGAGGTGCCGGGGATCGCGGCCAGCGCGTCCTCGGACTGCCGGTCGGCCTGCTGGCTGGCCTCGGCGGCCTTGGCCGCCCGGTGCTGGCTGCTTACGGTGGGCGTCTGCTGCTTGGGGGCGTCGCCCGTGCCGGTGGCCGACCCGGACCCGGTGCTCTTGGTGACGTCCGCGGCCGAGGCGGGCAGGTCGCCGTTGCTGACGAAGCCCTGAACGCCATGCGAGCCGAGCGACCCGGAGTACTCATGGCTGTTGACCGAGAAGTTGGGCAGCGAGTCGCCCCCGACGGTGGCCAGCAGGCCGCCCGAGTAGCCGGTCACGACCTCCACATGGTTGTCGAACACCACCCAGTCGCCCGGCAGCGGCTGGTAGCCGTCACCCAGGGCATGCCAGCGGTCGTGGGCTTCGGCGTCCTGCAGCACCGACGTGATGTTCAGCGAGTTCGAGTTGGGGCCGACCCGGGCGTCCACCCAGTCGTGCAGGGGCCACGGGTAGGTCGAACCCCCGGTCACCCAGCTCTGCTTGCCCGCCAGCTGGGCCCCCAGGTGCAGGGTCATGCTGGCGAAGGCGGCGCAGGACTGGCCGTGGTCGACGCCGTCGGTGCTGTCCTGCTGCCAGATCAGGGCTTCCATCTCGGCCGGGGTCTTGTTCTGGGCCAGCCGGGCGTAGTAGCTGGCCACCTTGACGATCGCCGCCCGCGCCACGGAGTCTTCGGATGCGGCCTGGGTCGTGGACGGCTGGGCCGCCTGGTCCAGCGCGGTCAGGGTCACCGGCACGCTGGCCGGCGAGGCCAGGTGGTCGGCGGTGCCGTGCGTAAAGGCGAAGCCGGTGATCGCCCCGCCGGTGCCCAGGCTGACCAGGGCGGTCGCCTGCTGCCACCAGGGCTTACGAGGGGACGGCACAGTTTCACCTTCTTTCTGGTGCGGTGAGGGTCCGGCCGCCGCAGCTGCGGCGGCCGGTCAGCCGAGCTGACGGTGGTTCAGAGCCTGGTCGCCGAGAGGTTCTTGAGGATCGCCTGCACCTGCGGATCGCCCGGGTTGCCGGCGTTCCCGAACAGGACCTGCGCGGCCTGGGCCTGCCCGGCCGAGGCGCCGACGGCCCACTTCTTCCAGATGTCGCCGACCAGGGCAGCCCGCTGCTGGCTGGTGCTGATCGGATTGGCACATACGCTGGGGAACCCCGGGCGCGACCGCAGCTGGGCTGAGCCGGTGTAGCGCAGGCAGTTGGCCGGGTAGCTCTCCAGCCCGGGCTGGACCGACGGGCTGCCGCTGGACCCGATGGCCGAGGCGCCGCCGACGATGTTGTTGACGGCCCGGGCGGCCACCTGGAGGCTGTCGATCGGGTTCATCTGGTCGTAGGGGTGGTGCAGGTTCAGCGACCAGGCCACCTCGGCGCCTTGCGTGGGCGAGATCGGCTCGAGACCCTCCCGGCCGGTCTTGCTGTCGTGGAAATTGGGGTCGTTCTCGCTCGAGAGCAGGGAGAACACCCAGAGAACCTGCTGGCTGTCCTTGCCGCAGGCGAAGTTGACCTGGCCCGGCTCCGACATCACGTCGGGGTTCTCGCAGGCCGTGCTGATCTGCGCCTTGACCGTGTTCACGCTGGACGGCCAGGAGGCGCCGCCGCTGACCACGATCGTCACCACGACGATGACCAGCACCAGCAGCAGGGCGCCGCCGCCGAACAGGTACCTGCGCTGCCGCCACCGGCTGGGGTGGTACGTGCTGCCGCGGCCCTGGTTGAGCAGCATCTCGGTCCGGTCGGGGGTGGCCGGCGCGTCGCCGCCCGGCAGGGTCCGGGTCCCGCGGCCGACCCGTCCGCCGCCCCCCGAGCCGGTGGCGGCGCGGGTAGCCGCACCGGGTCCGGGGCCGGGCTGGAACGCCGTGGTCGGGCCCGGGTCGCCCAGCTGGTTCAGGTCGTCCAGGGTCAGCTGATGGGTGTCGTAGAGCCGGCTCAGCTCCGGATCGCGAGCCAGGGCGGCCGCGGCGAGCTTGCGCTCGAGTTCGCGCACCATCTTCATTGCGGCCTCCTCGTCGGCTCGGCGGGGCGGGTGGTCACCGGCGGGCGCTCCGGCACTGGATTCGCCACACGTATGACCTCACTCATGCAGGTAATTAGAACACATGTGCGATGAAACCTCAATCGGATTGTCGGACCCAAGTGCTAGGGGAACACAAGTTCGACTGAGGTGCATTCCCTTCGGGCAAATCCACGCCTAGCGGGCGGCCCAGACGGGCCGCCGCCACTGGCGCCGTCCGCCCATCGGCTAGGATCGGCCTCGGCTCAGCGGACCCGTCCGGCGTGAGGGGAGAGCGCTCTCTTGGAAGCGGCAGCGGAGGACGCACGGGGCCACCAGCCGAGCGGCAGCGGGGTCCGAGCCGGGCGGCGGCCGACCCTGGAGCAGGTGGCCCGGGTGGCCGGGGTGTCACGCGCCACGGTGTCCCGGGTGGTCAACCGGGTCGAGTCGGTCGACCCGGACATCCGGGCGGCGGTCGAGCAGGCCATCGCCGAGACCGGCTACGTGCCCAACCGGGCGGCCCGCACCCTGGTCACCGGCCGGACCGGCACGGTCGGCCTGGTGGTCTCGGAACCGCGCCGGGAGCCCGAGGGCGGCCCGCTGGCCAGCCACGTGTACGCCGACCCGTTCTTCGGGCGGATCGTGGCCGGGATCCTGGGCGAGCTGGGCCCGCGCCGGGTGCATCCGATGCTGATCCACGTGGACTCGGCGGCGGCCCGGGACGAGCTGCTGGGCCGCCTGGGGCAGGGCGACATCGACGGCGTGGCCCTGGTCTCGGTCTGGCCGGACGACCCGCTCCCCGACCTACTGGGCGCCTCGGGCGCCCCGGCCGTGCTGTTCACCCGGGCTAACCGGCCCGCGCCCGTCAGCTACGTCGACGTCGACCACCGGCACGGGGCCGGGCTGGCCGCCGGCCGGCTGCAGGCACGCGGGTGCCGGCGGGTGGTGACCGTGGCCGGTCCCGGCCACCTGCCCGCGGGCCAGGACCGGCTGGCAGGGTTCCGGGACGCCATGGCCCGGCACGGGCAGCCGCAGGTGCCAAGCGCCGAGGGCGGTTTCACGCTGGCGGGCGGCCAGCAGGCCATGACCCGCCTGCTGGCCGAGGTGCCCGAGCTGGACGGCGTCTTCGCCGCCAGCGACCTGATGGCCCAGGGGGCGCTGCTGGTCCTAGCCGGGCAGGGCCGCCGGGTCCCCGGGCAGGTGGCGGTGGTCGGTTTCGACGACAGCAGCGCCGCCGTGGCCTGCCGCCCGCCGCTGACCACGGTCCGCCAGCCGGTCGAGGAGATGGCCGCACAACTGGGCCGGCTGCTGCTGGCCCGGATCGAAGATCCTGCGCTGGCACCCAGATCAGTGACCTTCGAACCGACCTTGGTGCTCCGCGAATCGGCCTGAGCCGCTCTGCCGTCAGCAGAGCACGTGGCGGGACAGCCGTCCGTAATGAAGGCTGGGGCCATGCGTAACTTCCGTTTCAGCTGCAACGTTCGCGCTCTCAGGTCGCGCGATGAGTTCATCGGATACTGCCGGCAGGTGGAACGCTACGGCTTCCACACCCTGGTCACGGCGGACCACCTCGGGTCACCGGCGCCGTTCCCGCCGCTGGTGCTGGCAGCG
>DASXMW010000316.1:0-5984 GCA_036495425.1 Streptosporangiaceae bacterium
CACTACCCGCGCTCGCACCCCAGCCCGATCGAGTGCTGCGGCTCGATCGCGGACTTCAACCGGGCGACCCAGAAGCTGACCGTGTACATGACCACCCAGGCCCCGCACATCGTCCGGGCCGCGGTGGCGCTGATCGCCGAGCTGCCCGAGCACATGATCCGGATCATCTCCCCGGACATCGGCGGCGGGTTCGGCAACAAGGTGCCGGTGTACCCGGGCTACGTGTGCTCGATCCTGGCTTCCATCCTGCTGGAACGCCCGGTGAAGTGGATCGAGGACAAGACCGGCAACCTGATCTCGACCGGATTCGCCCGGGACGTGTACCTGGACGGCGAGCTGGCCCTGCGCCGGGACGGCACAATCCTCGGGATGCGGATGCGGACGCTGGCCGACCACGGCGCGTTCTTCGCCGACGCCCAGCCCAGCAAGTTCAAGATCGGCCTGATCCACTCCACGTTCGGCTGCTACAACGTGCCGTTCGCGCACCTGGCCGCCCGGGGCATGTACACCAACAAGGCGCCGGGCGGGGTGGCCTACCGGTGCTCGTTCCGGGTCACCGAGGCCATGTTCTTCCAGGAACGGATGATGCACGCGGCCGCCGAGGACCTGGGCATGGACCAGGCCGAGTTCCGCCGCATCAACCTGGTCCGGGACGAGCAGTTCCCGCACCGCACCCCGTTCGGCTTCCTGCTCGACTCCGGCCAGTACGGGGCCTGCCTGGAGCTGGGGCTCAAGGCGGTCGGGTACGAGGACTTCCTCCGCCAGAAGGAAGAAGCCGCCAGGCGCGGGCGGCGGCTGGGCATCGGCATCTCGACCATGAGCGAGCCGCTGGGCGCGGGCAACAGCCGCGAGTACGACATCCTCGGCATCAAGATGTTCGACTCGGCCGAGCTGCGGGTGCACATGACCGGCAAGGCGCTGCTGCGCACCGGGGCCCGCGGCCAGGGCCAGGGCCACGAGACGACCTGGGGCCAGATCGTCGCCCACGAGCTGGGCATCCCGGCCGACGACGTGACCGTGGAAGAGGGCGACACCGACACCGCCCCGTTCGGGATGGGCACCTACGCCTCGCGGAGCACGCCGGTGGCCGGGGCGGCCATCGCCATGGTCTGCCGCAAGGTCCGGGCCAAGGCCCGCAAGCTGGCTGCGCACCTGCTGGAGGTGTCCGAGGAGGACATCGACTGGGAGCTGGGCCGGTTCTACGTGCGCAGCGCCCCCGACCGCGGGGTGACCATCCAGGAGTGCGCGATGGCCGCCTACAGCAACATGCCGGACGGCATGGAGCCGGGCCTGGAGAACAACGCCTACTACGACCCGCCCAACCTGACCTGGCCGTTCGCCTGCTACATCGTGACCGTCGAGGTCGACCCGGAGACCGGGGTGTGGGACGTGCTGAACATGGTCGCGGTCGACGACTGCGGGGTGCGGATCAACCCCATGATCGTCGAAGGCCAGATCATGGGCGGCCTGACCGAAGCCTTCGCCATGTCGAACATGCAGTTCATCACCTACGACGCCGATGGCAACTGCGTCGGCTCGAACTACATGGACTACCTGATCCCGACCGCCTGGGAAACCCCCGGATTCGAGCTGCACGGCGAGGTGGTGACCCCGAGCCCCCACCACCCGATCGGGGCCAAGGGCGTGGGCGAGTGCGCCGCGGTCGGCGGCCCGGCCGCGTTCGTCAACGCGGTCATGGATGCGCTCAAGGACACCGGGGTGCGGAACATCGACATGCCGCTGCTGCCGGACCGGGTCTGGGAGGCCGTCACCCAGCGGCACGATGTGTCCGGCGCCCCACCGGTCCGGGCGGACGGCTAGCCATGGGCATGGACGGCTGGGCCTTCCTGGAGCACGGGGCCGACCTGGCCCGGCGCGGCGAGTCGTTCGCGCTGGCCACGGTGGTCTGGCGGCAGGGACCCTCGTCGGGCAAGGAGAGCTGCCGGGCCATCGTCACCGCGTCCGGGGAGCTGCACGGCTGGATCGGCGGGGCCTGCGCCGAGCCGGTGGTGATCCGGCAGGCCCGGGAGGTCATCGCCGAGGGCGTGCCCCGGCTGCTGCTGCTCGGCCCGGCGGACCAGTTCAGCGAGTCCCAATTCGGACCAGCCCTGCCGGACGGCATGCTGTTCGTGCCGATCTCCTGCTCCAGCGAGGGCTCGCTGGAGGTGTACATCGAGCCGGTCCAGCCGGCCCCGCACCTGGTCGTGGTGGGTCACTCCCCCATGGTCCAGACCCTGGGCGAGCTGGCCCGGGCGCTGGGCTGGCGGGCCGACGTGATCGCGGGCGAGGACTTCACCGCCGGGCAGGCCAGCACGCGGTCGATCGTGGTCGTGGCCACCCAGGGGCACCACGACGAGGAGGCCGTCACGGCCGCCATCGAGGCCCGGGCCGCCTACGTCGGGCTGGTCGGCTCGGCCCGGCGGGGCCAGACCGTGCTGGGCTACCTGGCCGAGCGGGGCCTGCCCCGGGCCGAGCTGGACCGGGTGCACAGCCCGGCCGGGCTGGACCTGGGCCGGACCACGCACCGGGAGATCGCGGTGGCCATCCTGGCCGAGCTGGTGCAGCTGAAAGCCGCGGGTCAGCTCGCCTCTGCTGAGGCCAGTGTGACCGCTGGGGTTTATGAGGCTGGCGGGGTTCGCGGGGCTGGCAAGACTGATGGGGCCAGTGGGGCCAGTGGGGCTGGCGGGGCTGGCGGGTCTGCGGTGATGGGGGAGGCCGTGGACCCGGTGTGCGGGATGACGGTGACGGCCGGGCCCGGGTCGCTCCCGCTGGAACGGGACGGCGTGACGCACTACTTCTGCTGCGCGGGCTGCCGGGATGCGTTCGAGAAGGATGAGAGCCGATGCTGATCAGCAACGAGTTCGAGGTCGCGGCGCCGATCGAGAAGGTGTGGCGGTTCTTCGACGACATCCCGCACGTGGCCGCCTGCCTGCCCGGCACCGAGCTGACCGACGACCTCGGTGACGACCACTACCGGGGCCTGGTCGGCATCCGGATGGGCCCGGTCCGGCTCAAGTTCGCGGGCACCGCCGACATCGTCGAACGGGACGAGGCCGGCAAGCGGATCGTGGTCAACGCGGCCGGCGCCGACGAGCGCGGCCGCGGCCAGGCCGCGATGGGCGTCACCGCCACGCTGACCCGGGCCCGGGCCGGGACCAAGGTCGGGGTGGCCATGGACCTGCAGATCTCGGGCGCGGCGGCCCAGTACGGCCGGGGCATGATCTCCGACGTCACCACGGTGCTGATGCGCGAGTTCGCGGTCAACCTGCAGGACGGCATGGCCCGCCTGGACCGGGGCGAGTCGCTGGACGGCGCCCAGCCCGCGGCCCGGCAGGCCAGCGGCCTGGCCATCGGCCTGCAGGCGGCCCTGATGGCGCTGCGCCGGGTGTACGCGCGGTTCTTCCTGCCGTATGAGTCCCCCAGCGCCAGCTGAGCCCGAGGAGCCCGAGGAGAAGGAGACAGCCATGGTCCTGTGGTGGATCGGCGCGATCGTCCTGCTGGTGGTGGTCCTGCCGGTGGTGATCGCGCTGCTCAACCGGGTGCTGGCCGCGCTGGAGCGGATCCGCGGCGCCAGCGAGGAGATCCTGAGCGGCGGGGTGGCCCTGGTCGGCGAGCTGGACGGCGTCCCCGAGGCACTGGGCACGACCGACACCACCATCAAGGCGGTGGCGGCGGGCGCGGTGCGCTACGCCGGCCCCGTCAGCAAGCTTCTCGGCTAGAAAGGAGCACACAATGCCGGCTGTGGCCTGGTTCACCATCATCGTGGCCGCGCTGATCGTCGGGATCACCGCCGTGGGCCTGCTGCGGGTCATCTTCCACCTGCGGGCCACCCGGGCCACGCTCGGGCAGGTCCTGGGCGGGGTGACCGTGGTGGCCGAGCAGACCAGCGGGGTCCCGGCCGTGGTGGCTTCGGTCAACGCGAGCCTCAAGCCCGTCCGCGACTTCTGCGACACGGTCTGACATGAGACACGGACGAGCGGGAGACACAGCATGAGCTACACCGGATGGTGGATCGGCTACGGGATCGGCATCGCGATCGTGCTGGTCGTGGTGGCCCTGGTGGTGCCGATCCTGCTGCTGGCCCGGTCGATCGGGAAGGCGGCCCCGCTGATCGACGACCAACTGGCCGCGGCGGCCCGCAACACCGCGCCGCTGACCGGGCTGAACACCACGATCGAGCACGCCACGCACATCATCGCCGGGCTCAAGCGCGGCCGCGAGCGGCTAGGAGGCTGACATGGAACCGCACACGGCGGCCTTGCCTGAGCTCGCCCTGTCCTCGGGACAGCACACCGCCTGGACCATCGGGCTCATCGTCGGCCTGGTCGTGATCCTGGCCGTGGTGGCCCTGCTCAGCACGCTGATCTACCTGGTCAAGATCATCGACCGGCGGGTGGCCGGGATCCGGGAGACGCTGACCACCGCGGACGCGAACACCGAGGCCACCTCGCTGCTGCCGGTGGTGGCGGGCGGGGTCGAGGCGGTGCTGGCCGAGGGTCTGCAGCACCACCTGTTCCTGGGCCGGGTGCTGGGGAAGGTGAGGTCATGACCACGCTGGTCGTGCTGACCGTGCTGGAGATCGTGGTGCTGATCGCCGGGCTGGCCGGGTACCTGTTCTGGGTCGGCTCGCTGCTGAACCGGATCGCCACCAACCTGGAAGAGTGCGCCGGGATCGTCCGGTCGATCGTGGGCCACGCCGAGCTGATCAAGCCCAGCGTGGAGCACATCAACCAGACCGGCGGCGTGGTGGCCGGGGCGCTGCCGCTGCTGTACGGGATGGCCGAAGAAATCGTGACCGGCGCCACCTGGAACCCCGAGGACCACGCCGAGCCGCGCGAGCCGGCCCGGCCCGCGTCGGGTACCCGGCGGTCCCGGATGCACGACGCCGTGGGCTACGCACCGAAGTAGTAAGCCAGTCAACCAGCCTTCGATATGGGAAATGGCTTAGAAGGTAACCGGCGCCCCTCGTGGTAACAAGGGTCCATGCTGGAGCTGCTCGGGCTGGGACTGGCCGCGGTCGCGGTCATCTGCGTGCTGCAGCTGCTGGCCAACCGGACCCGGCTGCCCGCGGCCGCGCTGCTGACCGCGGCCGGGCTGGTCTACGCGCTGCTGCCGGGACCGAACCTGACCCTTGACCCGCACGTCATCCTCACCCTGGTCATCCCGCCGCTGATCTACAGCGCGGCGCTGAACGCCTCGCTGCTGGGCATCCGCAAGAACCTGCGCGTGGTGATCAGCCTGTCCATCGGGCTGGTGCTGGCCACCGCGCTGCTGGTCGGGGTGGGCCTGGACCTGTTCGTGCCGAGAGCGGGGCTGGCGGCGGGGATCGCGCTGGGGGCGGCGGTCGCCCCCACCGACCCGGTGGCGGCGCTGGCCGTGGGCGGCCGGGTCGGCCTGCCCGCCCGGCTGATCACCATCATCGAGGGCGAGGGGCTGCTCAACGACGCCACCGCGCTGACCACGCTGACCGTGGCCGTGACCGCGGCCACCAGCGGCGGGTTCTCCCTGGGCGACGCGGTGGTGCGGTTCGTGCTGGCCGCCGCGGGCGGCCTGGTGGCCGGCATCATCGTCGGGGTCGCGGTCCGGCTGGTCCGCTCGCTGCTGAACGACCCGGTGCTGGTCAACTGCGTCTCACTGGTCACCCCGTTCGCGGCCTACCTGCTCGGCGAGGAGGCCCACGTGTCCGGGGTGCTGGCCGTGGCGGTGGCCGGCCTGATGGTCGGCCACGACACCCCCCGCTACACCTCGGGAGCCAGCCGGCTGCAGGTCAGCGCGGTGTGGCGGCTGGCCGACTTCCTGCTGGAAGGGTTCGTGTTCCTGCTCATCGGCCAGCAGATCGGGCCCGTGGTGCGGGGGCTGCGCGCCTACCCGGCTTCGACGGTGGCGGTGGCGGTGGCGGTGACCGTCGGCGTGGTGCTGCTGCTGCGCCCGCTGTGGCTGGTGACGACCCAGCACCTGCCGGGAGCCCTGCGGACCCGGCTCGG
>DASXMW010000317.1:0-24010 GCA_036495425.1 Streptosporangiaceae bacterium
CCGCTTCTTGCTGTTATCAGAAAGGGATCGGCCCGCGCAGGCGGTCAGAGCTGGCTGCGCACCGCGACCTGGTACAGCTCGGGCAGCTTGGGCTCGGCCCGCCGGGCAGCGATCGCAGCCCCGGTCCGGGCCAGAACGAAGCCGTACCCCCCGGCCGCCACCACCAGGACGGGCATCCGCACCCCGGCCGGGACCGAGCCGGTGAACACGGCGGCCAGGATCACCGGGGCCACCGCCACCGCCACGCCGACGAGGGTGCCGATCATGCCGGCGAAGGCCGAGCCCAGGTAGCCGTCGGCGGCGCCGCGGGTCGGGTTGCCCGGCTTCTTGACCATCGGGTACGGCCAGGTCACGGTGAACACGTCACCCAGGGCCAGGCCCGCGCCGATACCGGCCAGGTCCACGGCCAGGCCGAGGAACCCGTCCAGCGGATGGCGGGCCACCGCGGCCAGGCCGAACGACACCACCGCCAGCAACGGGACCGCGACCATGGCCACGGCGATGTTCTGGCCGGAGAACCAGGCCCGCAACGGGCGGCGGCCGTCCAGGGCCTGCATCTCGGTGCCGAAGCCCGGGCCGGTCATGCCGATCGCGTTGGCGTGGAAGATCCCCATCATGGCCGCGCCCAGGCCGGCGCTGCCGAGCAGGCCGCCCAGGTAGGCCGGGGTCAGGATCGTGCTGATCGACGAGGCCACCATGACCACGGCGGTGATGGCCCAGTAGACCAGGGTGCCGGGGTCGCGGCGCTGGTACAGCCAGGCCCGGGCGGTGACCGCGCCGAGCAGGCCGTAGCGGGCGAACGGCAGCGCGGCCTCGCGCACGGCCGACGACTGGGTGGAGGTGTCCACCGTGACCAGGGCCCGGTTCAGCAGCCGGATCCAGCCCCAGCCCAGGGCCACGATCACCGCGGCCAGCACGGCCAGCCGGAGCACGGCCAGCCCCAGGCGGCCGTCGGAGGCGTCCTGTATGGCGTGCGCGGCCAGGCCGGGCGGGATCCACCGCATCCAGGCGTCGACCCCGCCGAAGCTGGCCAGGGTCAGCTTCCCTTCCGCGGTCAGCCTGGGCACCAGCTGCACGAACGCCTCGTACAGGGCGAAGATCGGGATGATCAGCAGCACGGCCAGGTCCTTGCCGCGGCGGCTGCGCAGCAGCCCGGCCAGGCCGGTGGTCACGCACCGGGCCAGCGTGATGCAGAACAGCACCTGCAGCAGCACGGCCAGCACGGCCACGATCACCCCGGCCGGGCCGCGGGCCAGGCCCACGGTCACCCCGAGCAGGCCGAGCACGTTGGCGGCGGGCCAGGCCCCGGTGGCCGAGGCGGCCAGCAGGCCGGTGGCCAGGGCCCGGGTCCGCAGCGGGTACAGGGCCAGGGTGGCCGGGTCCAGGGTGCTGTCCAGCCCGAAGGCCAGCAGGGGCAGGATCAGCCAGCCGAACGCGAACACGGTGAACGTCACCGTGACCAGGTCGACCGCGGCGACGTGACCGCGCAGCGCGGCCAGCCCGGTGAACGCGCTCAGGGCGAACAGGAAAGCCACGATCGTGCTGGCGATGAACGACACCCGGGCCCGGGTCGACCCGCGCAGCGCGTTGCCGAGCAGGCGCAGCTTCAGCTGGACGAGGAGCCGAGCCACGGCAGGCCTTCCTCGTCCCCCGCGCGCGGGCCGACCAGGTCGATGAAGGCCTGCTGCAGGGACTTGCCGCCACGGACCTCGTCCGTGGTGCCGGAGGCCACGATGTGGCCCTGGGCGATGATCGAGACGTGGTCGCAGACCTGCTCGACCAGCTCCATGACGTGGCTGGAGAACAGCACGGTGGAGCCGGAGGCGGCGTAGCGGGTCAGCAGCCGCCGGATCACGTCGGCCGAGACCGGGTCCACGCCCTCGAACGGCTCGTCCAGGAACAGCACGGACGGGTTGTGGATCAGCGCCGTGCCCAAGGTGACCTTCTTGCGCATGCCGGTGGAGTAGTCGGCGACCAGGGTCTGCGCGTCCCCGGCCAGGTCCAGCACCTCGAGCAGCTGGCGGGCCCGGTCCCGGGCCTCGGCGGCGGGCATGCCGCGCAGCCGCCCTGAGTACTCCAGCAGCTCGGCCCCGCTGAGCCGGTCGAACAGGCGGGCCTCGGCCGGGACGACGCCGATGATGGCCTTGGCCGCGGGCGGGTCGCGCCACACGTCCCGGCCCTTGATCAGGACCTGACCGCCGTCCGGCCGGAGCAGGCCGGTCATCATCGACAGCGAGGTGGTCTTGCCCGCGCCGTTGGGGCCGACCAGCCCGGCGAACGACCCGGCCGCGGCGGCCAGGTCGATCCCGGCCACCGCTTCCTTGTCCCCGAAGCGTTTGCGCAGCCCGTGCACGGCAATGGCCGGCTCGCCCACTGTGCTCCCTTTGTCGCCCCCTGTCTGCCGTGCTTACCCCCTGGCGCCCCTGGTAAGCCCCAGGTGCTCGGCCAGCCAGGGGCCGGTGACGCTGGCCGGGTCGCGGGCCACCTGCTCGGGCGGGCCCGCGGCCACGAGGTGGCCGCCGTCCGGGCCGCCGCCGGGACCCATGTCGATGAGCAGGTCGGCCGCGCCGATCAGGTCCAGGTCGTGGTCGATGACTATGATGGTGGCGCCGGCGTCCAGCAGCCGGTCGAACACCCCGACCAGGGTGGCCACGTCGAGCGGGTGCAGGCCGGTGGACGGCTCGTCGAACACGTACAGGGCGCCGAGCTGGCTGGACCGCAGCCGGGAGGCGATGCGCAGCCGCTGGGACTCGCCGCCGGACAGGGACGGGGTGGGCTCGCCCAGGCGCAGGTAGCCGAGGCCGACCTCGTCCACCGGGCGCAGCGCGGCCGCCACCGGGCGCTGGTCCGCGAACCGTTCCAGGGCCTCGTGCACGGTCAGGCCGAGCACGCCGGCGATGGTCAGGCCGTCGACCTTGACGGCCAGGGTGGCGTCGTTGAACCGGGCCCCGTGGCAGGTCGGGCACTCCACCGTGATGTCGGGCAGGTACTGCACGTCGAGGTCGATGCCGCCGAGGCCGCGGCAGGTCGGGCACTGGCCTTCCTTGGTATTGAACGAGAAATGGCCCGGTTTCCAGCGCCGCCGCCGGGCATAGGGGGTGCCGGCGAACAGCCGCCGGATGGCGTCGAACGCCCCCGAGTAGGTGGCCGGGGTGGAGCGGGCGTTCTGGCCGATGGGCGAGGCGTCGATCTGGACGACCTGGCGCAGGCCGGCCAGGTCCAGGCGGCGGACGTGGGCGGGCGGTTTCTTCCCGGCCAGCTGGGCCTGGGCGGCCGGGATCAGGCTGTCCAGCACCAGCGCGGTCTTGCCCGCCCCGGACGGCCCGGCCAGCGCGGTCAGCCGGTTGACCGGGAACGCGGCCGACACGTCGTGCAGGTTGTACAGGTCGCTGACCTCGACGGCGATCTCCGCTGGCGGGCCGTCCGGGCTGGTGCGGCGGTCGCGGTGGACCGCGGCGGTGCCGGCCAGGTAGGGGCCGATGATCGAGTGCGGGTCGGCCTCGATGTCGGCCGGGCTCCCCTGGGCCACGATCTGGCCGCCCTGGGCCCCGGCCTTGGGCCCGAGCTCGATCACCCAGTCGGCGGTGCGGATGATCTCTCCCTCGTGCTCGACCACGATCACCGAGTTCCCGTTGGCGGCCAGCGCGCTGATGGACCGGCGCAGTCCCTGCACGTTGCTGGGGTGCAGGCCCACCGACGGCTCGTCCAGCACGTACAGCATGCCGGTGGTACTGGACCGCACGGTCGAGGTCAGCTCGATCCGCTGCCGCTCCCCGGTCGACAGCGACGCCCCGGACCGGTCCAGGGTCAGGTAGCCCAGGCCCACGTCCAGCAGCGGGGTCAGCGCGCCGTTCAGCTCGTTGAGCAGTCCGCTGGTCAGGCGCTTGAGCTCGGCGGGCAGCCGCGGCGGCAGGCCGGCCGCGAAGTCCCGCAGCTCGTCCAGGCGGAGCGCGCTGATCTCGGCGATATTCTTCCCGCCCAGCCGGGAGGTCAGGGCCTCCGGGCGCAGCCGGGTGCCGTGGCAGACCGAGCAGGTCCGGGTGTCGAAGTACCGGTCCACCTGGCGGCGGGCCTGCTGGCTGTCGCTGTCCAGGTTCCGCTCGGCGGTGGCGATCGCGTTCTCGTAGGTGACGTTGAGCTCGACGACCCGGTTGCGGCCGCCGGACCGGAACCGCACCCGGCGCTGCACCGGCTCGCCGTGCAGCACGATGTCCCGTTCGGAGTCGGTCAGGTCCTTCCAGGGCACGTCGAGCCGGACACCCAGTTCCCGGGCCGCGTACTGGTAGAGCCGCCGGGCACCCGCGTTCCAGGGCAGCACCGCGCCGCCGGAGATGCTCAGGTCGGGGTCGGGCACCAGCGCGGCCTCGTTCACTTCGGACCGGACGCCGAGCCCGTGGCAGGCCGGGCAGGCGCCGTAGGAGTTGAACGCGAACGACTCGGCGCTGGGCGCGTCGAACTTCACGCCGTCGACCGGGCAGGTGATGACCATGCGCTGGGTCTCGACCGACGGCTCGACCCGGTGGCCGTTCGGGCACAGGTGCGAGCCCAGCCGCGACATCATCAGCCGCAGCACGTTGAGCACCTCGGACATGGTGCCCACGGTGCTGCGCGGCCCCGGGACCGGCGGCCGCTGCCGCAGGGCCAGCGCGGGCGGCAGGTGGTCGATCCGGTCCACGTCCGGGCGCTGGGCCTGGGTCAGCCGCCGCCGGCTGTAGGTGCTGAGCCCCTCCAGGAACCGGTGCATGCCCTCGGCGTACAGGGTGCCGATGGCCAGCGAGGTCTTGCCGGAGCCGGACACGCCGACCACCGCCACCGTGCGCCACAGCGGCACGTCGACGTCCACGTCGCGCAGGTTGTTGTGCCGGGCGCCGTGGACCCCGATAACGGTGGGCAGGGTTTCCGGCACGGCAAGATCACGAGTCGCCACACACGGCAAGATATGTGCATGCCTGATCTCGTGTCACCGGCGGTCCCGGCCGGCCGGGAGAGGTCAGCGGGCAGCACCAGCCGCGGTCTGGCCCAGGGGGCCAGCACCCTCGGACTCGTCGTGGGCCATGGCCACGGGCGACTTGGCGATCTCGATGTAGCCGACCACGATCAGCCCCAGACAGACGATCTCCGGGATCAGCCACCAGCCCAGCCGCAGGGTCTCGTGGAAGAGCATGACGCCGTAGACCGTGCTGAGCAGCGCGTCGCCGACGGTCAGGGCGGGCTGGGACGCGGCCAGCGTGCCGGCCTGCAGAGCGTTCTGCAGCAGCAGCAGCGAGCCGACCCCGGCGATGGCCACCCCGTACAGCTGCCAGGTCTCGAAGAAGGCGACCACGCCCTGGTCGAGCGCGGCCACCGCCTCCTTCAGCAGCGCCGCGGTCAGTGCGTAGCCGCAGGCGGCGGCCAGGCCGAGCAGCGCGGCCCGCGGCTCGCCGCTGAACCGTATGCCGGCCGCGATCAGCAGCCCCACGAACCCGACGGTGGCGATCAGCGTCAGCACCCAGATCCCGGTCGAGGCCCGGCTCCCGCCGCCACTCGGCTGGGCCGCGGCCAGGCCGGTGCCCAGGCTGACCGTGACCAGCGCCACCGCGCCCCAGGTCCGCCGGGCCAGCCGGCGGTGCCAGACCCAGCTCGACAGCAGCAGGGCGAGCGGCAGTTCCACGATGAAGATCGGCTGGACCAGCGCGATCGGGCCGGTGGCCAGCGCCCCGGCCTGCAGCAGCGAGGCCACCACGACCATGGCGATACCGGCCAGCCACACCCGCCGCCGGGCCAGGTCGCGGATCAGCGAGAATCCGCCCAGCTGCCTGGTCGCCTTGGTCTGCGACGCGGCCCGGCGCTGCAGCACCGACGCGGTAGCGTTGCTGGCCGCCGTCAGCAACGCCAGCACGACAGAGATCACGACATAGTTCCTACCCCCGGGAATTCAAACGCTATCAGCCGCCCAGGGCGGGGCCGGGAACGGCCGCTCACCAGCCGTCGGGAAAATAGGAACGTGCCCGATGCCGTGACCGCCTCCCAGCTGCCGTTCAGCCCCGAGCCGGCGGGCGGGCGGGTGTTCGAGGGCACCCGCGCCGTCCGCAGCACCGATGTCACCCCGGGCGGCCGGTACCGGTTCGACGCCCTGGCCCGGGCCCTGCAGGACGTGGCCGAGGACGACGTGGCCGAGACCGGCTGGCAGGCCCCGTACGGGTGGCTGCTGCGCCGGATCGCGGTGACCGTGCACGGCTTCCCCTGCTTCGGCGCCCGCCTCACCCTGCGCACGTTCTGCTCGGCCACCGGCCCGCGCTGGGCCCAGCGCACCACCACCGTGGCCGGCCCGGACGGCCCGCTGCTGCAGTCGGTGGCCGTCTGGGCCGCGGTGGACCTGGCCAGCGGCGGCCCGGTGCCGCTCGGGGACGAGTTCTTCCGCCACTACGGGGAGGCCACCCAGGGCCGGACGGTGTCGGCTCGGCTGACCCTGCCCAGGCCCGGGCCCGACCTGGCCGGCCGCCCGTGGCCGCTGCGGGCGGCCGACTTCGACCCCGCCGGGCACGTCAACAACGCCATCGCCTGGGTCGCGGTGGAGGACGTGCTGGCCGCCCAGGACTGGCGGCCCGCGCGCGCCGAACTGGAGTACCACCGGCCCATGCTGCCCGGCTGCCACCCGCAGCTGCTGACCTCCGGTGACCAGCGCGAGCTGCTGGCCTGGCTGATGGACGGCGGCGACCGGCTGGCCACCGCCCGGCTCTACTCGGCGATGGCGCCCAGGTAGCGCAGCACGGCCAGCACCCGCCGGTTGTCGCCCTCCGACGGCGGCAGCCCCAGCTTGCCGAAGATGCTGGCCACGTGCTTCTCCACCGCCCCGCCCGAGATGAACAGGGCGGCGCTGATGCCGGCGTTGGACCGGCCTTCGGCCATCAGGGTCAGCACCTCCCGTTCCCGGCGGGTCAGCGTGTTCAGGCCCTCGGTGCGGCGGCTGGCCCGGAACAGCTGGCTGACCACCTCGGGGTCGAGCGCGGTGCCGCCCTCGGCCACCCGCTCCAGCGCGTCCACGAAGTCGGCCACGTCGGCCACCCGGTCCTTGAGCAGGTACCCGACCCCGGCCGCGTTGCCGGCCAGCAGCCGGGCGGCGTACCGGGTCTCGATGTACTGGGAGAACATCAGCACCCCGGTGTCCCGGTGCTCCTGCCGCAGCTGGAGGGCGGCGCGCAGGCCCTCGTCGGTGTGGGTGGGCGGCATCCGGATGTCGACCACGGCCACGTCCGGCTGGTGCTTGGCCACTGCGGCCAGCAGCGCGTCCCCGTCGGCGACGGCCGCGCACACCTCGTGCCCGTGGTCCTCGATCAGCCGGGTCAGGCCCTCCCGCAGCACCACCGCGTCCTCGGCGATCACGACACGCATCATGGGCCCCATCTTTGCGCGTTCACGGCCGCTACGCGGTCATCGGCAGCTCGACGGTGACCTCGGTCGGGCCGCCGGGCGGGCTGTCCACCTGCAGCTGGCCGTCCACCGTGCCGACCCGGCGCTGCAGTCCGGCCAGGCCGCTGCCCGCCCCGAGTTCGGCGCCGCCGATCCCGTCGTCGCTGACCCGCATCCGCAGCACCCGGCCCCGGTCCGACGGCGCGATGTCCGCGGTGATCTCGATTTTGTTGGCCCGGCTGTGCTTGATCGCGTTGGTCAGCAGTTCGGCCGCGCAGAAGTAGGCGATGGTCTCGATGGCCGGCGACGGCCGTCCCGGCGGCTCGGGTGGCACGTCGGCGGTGATCGTGACCGGAATCGCGCTGCCCGCGGCCAGCGTGGCCAGGGCCTCACCCAGGCCGGTGTCCAGCACTGGCGGGTGGATGCCGCGGACCAGTTCGCGCAGCTCGACCAGGGCTTCCTTGGCGCCCAGGTGGGCGGCGTCAACCAGTTCGCGGATCCGGTCCAGGTCAGCCGGTTCACCCTCGCGGCCCAGCTTCTCCTTGGCCATGCCCAGGTTCATGGCCATGGCGGCCAGCCGGACCTGGGCGCCGTCGTGCAGGTCCCGTTCGACCTGGCGGAGCAGCGCCACCGAGTCGTCGACCGCGGCCGACCGGGCCAGTTCCAGGTCCCGGACCCGCTGGGTCAGCGAACCCGGACCGAGCAGGGACCGGATCAGCCACCGGTCCACCGACACCGCGCCCCGGGTCAGCCAGGGCGCGGCCAGCAGCAGAGCCACCCCGAACACGGTGATCCACACCGTGCCGGCCCAGGTGCCGGCCTGGATGGTGGCGTCGAACGGCGGGGGGGTGGCCGCGGGCAGCGGCCGCAGCGTGGTCCCGGCCGCGTGGTTGCGGAACAGCGGCCACCAGACCGGGTAGCCCAGGTCGATCACGCCGCAGACCCAGAACCCGAGCGCGAAGTACTGCAAGGTGATCACGGGCAGCTTGAGCAGCAGGTAGCCGGTGGCCCGCCAGCCGGTCGCGTCCCGCAGCCGCGCGTCCAGCCGCAAGATGATGCTGCCGGACGGGCGGCGAAACGGGGCGGGCGGCGTGACCTGCGCGTTCAGGAACCGGCCGGCCAGGCGGCGGTTCCATCCGGCCAGGCGCCGGGCCAGCCGCAGGTTCAGCACCAGCAGCATCAGCCCGATCACCGTGCCCAGCACCGAGCAGGAGACCAGCAACCCCGTCGGCAGCAGGAAGATGATGACCAGGAAGCCGGCCAGCCCCAGCGCGACCGAGATCAGGCAGTACAGGGCCTCGCGCCGGGCCCGGGCCGTGAGCGGCGCCCGCAGCAGGACCCGGGCCAGCGCGGACGGCCCGGCCCGGGCGATAAGGCCACGGGCCGGGGCCACGTTCCCCCGGAACAGCTCACTCACGAGCCCATTGTCGGGGTCAAACATCTCGTTTGGCGAGCACGTACGCGCCCGCGCCGAGCAGGACCACCGCGTACAGGCAGAGCAGGGCGAAGCCCAGCCCCGGGGACAGCGTGTGAGCTTCCGGCTTGACCGCGGTGATCGAGCTGGCCGCGATCTGCTCGGGCAGGAACTTCGCGACGCCGTCCCGCACCGACTCTGGCAGCGGCAGGGTCAGGAACGGAATGACGAAGATCAGCCCGGCCGCGGCCGCGATCCCGCCCGCGGTGCGCCGGATGATCGCGCCCAGGCCCAGTCCGAACAGCCCGGTCAGCGCCACGTAGCCGCCCGCCATCAGCACCGCCCGCGCCACCCCCGGCGTGGCCAGGGTGACGTGCGGGACACCGTGACCCAGCACGAGCTCGCCCGCGAAGAAGGTGATGAACGCCAGCACCTCCCCGGCCAGCAGGGCGGCCCCGCCGAACACCGCGACCTTGGCCGCCAGCACCAGCGGGCGCCGCGGGGCGGCCGCGAACGTGGCCCGGACCAGGCCCGAGGAGAACTCGCTGGTGATCGTGAGCACGCCCAGCACGGCCATGACCAGCTGGCCGATGATCAGGCCGGTGAAGCCCTGGTTGGTCGGGTCGAAGGTGGCCCGGTCGGCGGCGGACATGTGGCCCCAGTGGGCCGACAGCAAGCTGTTGACCAGGACCGCGAAGCCGACCATGCTCACGGCCAGGATGCCGAAGCCCCAGCCCGTCGAGCGCAGGGTCCGCAGCTTGATCCATTCCATCCGGGTCAGATCAGAAAACCCATAATGATCTCGAAGGTCACGGGTGCGGGTCTCGGGTACAGCCGTGGTGGCGGTCATGACGCGCTCCCCAGGTAGTGGTGGCCGTTGCTCTCGTAGTCGGTGGCCCCGGCGGTCAGATCCAGGAACGCCTCTTCCAGCGAGGTCGACCGGGACGACAGCTCGGCCACCGTGGTCTGAGCCAGCAGCCGGCCCTGGCCGATCACGATCAGGTCGCTGGCGGTCAGCGCCACCTCGCTGATCAGGTGGCTGGAAATCAGCACCGTGCGGCCATCGGCGGCCAGCGACCGCAGCAGCGAGCGCAGCCAGCGGATGCCCTCCGGGTCCAGGCCGTTCACCGGCTCGTCCAGGATCAGCACCTCGGGGTCGCCCAGCAGCGCGGTGGCGATGCCGAGGCGCTGGGCCATGCCGAGGGAGTACTTCCCGGCCCGGCGGCCCGCGGCCTCAGCCAGCCCGACGATGTCGAGCACTTCGTCGACCCGGCGGGCGGGCAGCCGGTTGCTCGCGGCCAGCGCGGCCAGGTGGGCCCGGCCCGGGCGGCCCGGGTGGAACGACCGGGCCTCCAGCAGCGTGCCGACCCGGCGCAGCGGCCAGCCCAGCTCGTGGTAGCCGCGGCCGCCGATCCAGGCCTGGCCCTCATCCGGCCGGTCCAGGCCGATGATCATCCGCATGGTGGTCGACTTGCCGGACCCGTTGGGCCCCAGGAACCCGGTCACCGTGCCCGGCTTGACCTCGAACGTCAGCCCGTCCACGGCCACCGTCGGCCCGTATCGTTTGGTGAGGCCTCGGACCTCGATCATGTTCGTCCTCCCGTATTCAGCGCGGTGATGCCTTGTTTCGCTTCATCACGCTAGAAACAGGCGGCCTCCGGCAGAACATGGCTGACCCCCGCCTTTGACCGGGGGTTAACCCCCGGGTCCCCCGGGCGACCTTGCTTCTTGCTGTTATCAGCCGTCGAGGCTCCCGGCATCACCGCCCCCCGCTTCTTGCTGTTATCAGACGGGGGCGGTGCCGATGAGGCCGTTGCGGGTGACCAGGGCGGCGAGGTCGTCGCTGGTCAGGCCGTCGGTGCCCGCGGGGCGTACGGGAAGGACCAGGTAGCGGACCTCGGCGGTGGAGTCCCAGACCTCGATAGCGGTGGAATCCGGCAGGTGCAGGCCGAACTCGGCCAGCACCACCCGGGGCTCGCGGACGGCCCGGGACCGGTAAGCCAGGCTCTTGTACCAGCTCGGCGACGGGCCCAGCAGCGACAGCGGGTAGCACGAGCACAGCGTGCAGACGATCATGTTGTGCCGCCCCACGCCGTTGGCCACCACCCGCAGCTGGTAGTCGCTGGTCTGGGGCCCGTAGCCGGCCTCGGCGGCGGCCGCCGAGCCGTCGGCCAGCAGCCGGTCGCGGAAGCCCGCGTCGGTCCAGGCCCGGGCGACCAGGCGGGCCCCGTTGACCGGGGAGGCGTCGGCGTAGAACCGGGCCAGCAGCTCGTCGATCTCCTCGTCGCTGGCCAGCCCGGCCGCGATCACCCGTTCCTCCAGCCGGCGGACCCGGGCCGCCACCGGCAGGTCCTCATGCGGCTGGCCGGGGGCGTGGTCGTGGTCGCCGCTCACGGGCTCTCCTCCAGATAGCACTCCCACAGGTCCGCCACCACCGTGTGCGTCCCGGTCCCCCACAGGCCGGACCCGTGGAAGCGGACCGCGTACACGGGCTCGACCCGCGGCTCGGCCCGGCCGCGGGCCACGTCGTCGGGCAGCGGGGCGGCCGGGGCCACCGCCACCACCTCACCGACCTGCCCGTGCAGGTAGCGGGGCAGCCGGGTGTGATGGTCCGGGTCGGCGGTGCGGGCCCGGACCCGGCTGCCGGGCGGGAACCTCATCGCACGCCCTTCCGTTCCAGCAGGACCTCCAGGGCCTCCAGCCAGCGCCCGAAGTACGGCGCGGCCAGGTAGCGCCCGGGCGGGATGGACTCGATCGCGTCCCGCATCTCGTCGCCGGTGAACAGCCCGCGCCGCAGCAGTATCCGCTGCAGCGCGAACACCCGCGCCTCCCAGTCCGCGCTGAACTGGGCGGGCTCGGCCGGATCGCCGGGATCGACCGGGCCGAACCCGGTCTGCCCGCCCACGTCGTGCACCCTGCTCATGGTCGTGACGGTAACCGATACGGTCGGAACGTGACCAGCTTCCGCCACCCCGGCACCGTGCTCACCGACCACACCTTCCGCCTCCCGCTCGACTACGGCCGGCCCGACGGCGAGCAGATCGAGGTCTTCGCCCGCGAGGTCGTCGCGGCCGGCCAGGCCGGGAACCCGGGCGACCGGCCCTGGCTGCTGTATCTGCAGGGCGGCCCGGGCATGCGCTCGCCGCGGCCGGTGGGGCGGGACGCCTGGCTGGACCGGGCCCTGCAGGACTACCGTGTCCTCCTGCTCGACCAGCGCGGCACCGGCCGGTCCACCCCGGCCGACCGGCTGTCGCTGGCCCGGCTGGACGGCCCGCGGGCCCAGGCCGGCTACCTGGCCCACTTCCGGGCCGACAACATCGTCCGCGACGCCGAGCTCATCCGCCGCCAGCTGGCCGGCGGCGCACCGTGGAGCGTGCTGGGGCAGAGCTTCGGCGGGTTCTGCACGGTCACCTACCTGTCCCTGGCCCCGGAGGGGATCCGGGAGGCCTTCATCACCGGCGGCCTGCCCGGCCTCGACGTCACCGCCGACGACGTCTACCGGGTGGCCTACCCGCGGGTGGCGGCCAAGGTCACCGAGCACTACGAGCGCTATCCGGACGACGTCGAGGCGGCCCGGCGGATCGCCCGCCACCTGGCCACCCACGAGGTGCGGCTGCCGTCCGGCATGCTGCTGACGGTGGAGAACTTCCAGGCCCTGGGCCACATGCTGGGCACCGGCAGCGGCAGCCACGAACTGCACTACCTGCTCGAGGACTGTTTCACGGCCGGGGAGCTGAACGACGAGTTCCTCTACCGCGCCCAGCCCCACCTGTCCTACGCGGGCAGCCCGCTGTACGCGGTGCTGCACGAGGCCTGCTACGCCCAGGGCACCGCGACCGGGTGGTCGGCGCAGCGGGTGCGGGCCGAGTTCCCGGCCTTCGATCCGGCGGTGGCCGTCGACGGCGATGACCCGGTCACGTTCACCGGCGAGATGATCTACCCCTGGATGGTCGAGAACGACCCGGTCCTGCGCCCGCTGCGGGAGGCCGCCGACCTGCTGGCCGAGCGGGACGACTGGCCGCTGCTGTACGACCCGGCCCGGCTGACCGCCAACACCGTGCCCGCCGCCGCGGCCGTGTACTTCAACGACATGTACGTCGACCGCGACGACTCGCTGCACACGGCGGTGGGCGTCAATGGCCTGCGGCTGTGGGTGACCAACGAGTACGAGCACGACGGGCTGCGCAGCAGCGACGGCAAGGTGCTGGACCGGCTGATCGCCATGGTGCGCGGGGACATCTGACCCGCCACGGCCGGCGCCGATGATTTCCGGGTCCCCGGATCGTCGGGACGGCATGAATATTCCTGAACCCGTCGTAGCCGAGCGGGCCCCGCAGCCGTACGTGTCGATCCCGCGCACCGTCACCATGGCCACGATCGCCTCGGCCGCCGACGAGATCCCCGGGCTGATCGGCTGGCTGGCGTCCCGCGGGACCACCCCGGCCGGGCCCCCGTTCCTGCGCTACAACGTCATCGACATGGAGCGGGAGCTGCAGATCGAGGCCGGGGTCCCGGTGGCCGCCCCGGTCCCGGCCGAGGGCCGGGTGCAGGCCCGGGAACTGCCCGGCGGCCGTTACGTGACCGCCACCCACTCCGGCCCGTTCGACCAGCTGGTGGGGGCCGTGCGTGACCTGCTCGACTGGGCGGCGGCCCAGGGCCTGACCTGGGACAAGCAGGACTCGCCGGAGGGCGAGCGGTGGGGCTGCCGGCTGGAGATCTACCCGGTCAATCCGGCCGAGCAGCCCGACCCGGCGAAGTGGGAAACCGAGCTGGCGTTCCGGCTGGCTGACTAGCGGCCGGACCGGCCGGGCTGAGCGGTACCGCCAGCGTGATCACGCGCAGGCGGCCGCCCGCCTGCCCGATCACCGCGACCAGCCGTCCCCGCCGGCCCGTGGCCGGGGCCGCCACCGGCCAGCCCTCGCTCTCCCCCGGGGCCACGACCCCCATCGTGTCCTGGGCCCCGGGGCCGAACCGGGGCTGACGGGTGCGCAGCGGCACCCGCGCGTTCAGCCCGGGCACCAGCCAGCCCGGCAGGTGGCTGCGCCGCACGGACAGGCCGACCAGGACCGGGACCGGGCCCGGGTTGTGCACCCAGGCCAGCACCGACCGCGGCGCGCCCTCGGGGTGCCCGGCCCCGGTGCAGGCGGCCCGGGACGGCGCGGCCCGGACCGTGACGTCGAGCGGCCGGTCACCGTCGCGCAGGCCCTTCAGCCCG
This sequence comes from Streptosporangiaceae bacterium, assembly GCA_036495425.1. Lineage (GTDB taxonomy): Bacteria > Actinomycetota > Actinomycetes > Streptosporangiales > Streptosporangiaceae > Bog-532. The sequence continues at coordinate 14,019 of DASXMW010000317.1, forward strand.
GCCGCCAGCAGCGCCAGCAGCGCGGCGGCGGCGGCCACGACGAGGACCAGGATCATCAGCACGGATACCTCCCCGGGATGGTGCCAACGATCCTCAGCGTGCCAAGATTGGCACCATCATGACAGTGCCAATCCGGGCCAACGTGGCTCTTTCCCGCATCGACGGCCCCGCCCTGGCCGACCTGCTCGGCCACTGGCCCGCTTCCGAGGGCCCGCTGTACCGGCTGCTGGCCGCGCGCATCTCCCGGCTGGCCGACACCGGCGAGCTCCCGCCCGGCCTGGGCCTGCCGCCCGAACGCGACCTGGCCGACGCCCTGTCGGTCAGCCGCAACACCGTGGCCGCCGCCTACCAGCAGCTCCGCGACGAGGGCCTGGCCCGGAGCCGGCAGGGGGCGGGCACCCGGATCGTGCCGCACCGGACCACCCCGGCCGGGGCGCACCGGGCCAACGGCTTCTTCACCGGGATGCTGGAGACGGCCGACGTCCGGATCGACCTCACGCTGGCCGCGGTGGCCTGCCCGCCACCGGTGGCGGCCGCGCTGGCCGACCCGGCCGCCCTGATCGGGCCGGCCCGCCTGGCCGAGCTGACCAGCTCGTCCGGGTACCTGCCGCTCGGCCTGCCCGCCTTGCGGGCGGAACTGGCCGGCTACCTGTCCCGGGTCCACCAGCTGGCCACCGGCCCGGAGCAGATCGTGGTCACCACCGGCGCCCAGCAGGCGCTCGACCTGCTCATCCGGGCCGAAGTCCTGCCCGGCCAGGCCGTGGTGGTGGAAGACCCGACCTTCCCCGGGCCGCTGGACTCGCTGCAGCGGGCCGGGGCGCGGATCGTGAGCGTGCCCGCCACCGGCGGCACCGATCCCGGCCGGCTCGGCCAGGCCATCGCCACCCACCAGCCCGGCCTGGTCTACCTGACCCTGACCCACCACAACCCGACCGGCCGGGTCATGCCCGCCGCCGATCGCCAGCGCGTAGCCCGGCTGGCCGCCGCGCACCCGGACACCCTGTTCGTCGAGGACTTCACCCTGGCCGACCTCAGCCTGGACAGCGCGGCGGGCGCCAGCCCGCCGCCCGCGCTGGCCGCCCTGACCTCCGGCCTGCCCAACGTGGTCACGGTCGGCTCGCTGTCCAAGGCCTACTGGGGTGGCCTGCGCACCGGCTGGGCCCGGGGCGGCGCGGGCGCGATCAGCCGCCTGGCCGCGGCCAAGGCCGCCGCCGACCTGGGCAGCCCGCCGTTCCAGCAGGCGATCTCGGCCGCCCTGGTCGGCGGCCAGCACGCCGGGATCGTGGCCTGGCAGCGGGCCCGCCTCCGCGAGCAGCGGGACGCGCTGGACCAGGCCCTGCGCGCGCGGCTGCCGGACTGGGAGTGGACACCGCCGCCCGGCGGCCTGACCCTGTGGGCCAGGCTGCCCGACGGCGCCGACGGCGGCGCGTTCGCCCAGGCCGCCCTGCGCCGCGGCGTGGCCGTGGTGCCCGGCCGCCTGCTCAGCGCGTCAGCCCTCAGCCACGGCTACGTCCGCATCGCCTACACCCAGCCCCCGGACCGCCTCCGCGCGGCCGCGGCCGGCCTGGCCGCCGCCTGGGACGCCTCCCGTCGCCTGGCCAGCTGACCAGCACGGGTTCGTTGCTGAACCGGCAACCGGATTCGCGTGGCGGGGCCGTGGCCGGCACAGTGGGGTGATGAGCGACTCCGGGCAGCAGCATCACGGGCACCAGCCCGGGCACGGCGGGGAAGTTGATCCAGCCCAGTTCTACCGGCGGGCGTACTGGGACGAGCGGTACGGCGGCGAGCAGGTGTGGTCCGGGAACCCCAACACCCTGCTGGTCCACTACGCGTCCGCGCTGACCCCGGGCACGGCGCTGGACGTGGGCAGCGGCGAGGGCGGCGACGTAATCTGGCTGGCCCGGCGGGGCTGGCGGGTGACCGGGGCCGATATCTCGCCGGTGGGGCTGCGCCGGGCGGCCGTAGCCGCCGGTCAGGCAGGCCCGGACATCGCCGGCCGGATCACCTGGCAGCAGGCCGACCTGCTCGGCTGGGCGCCGCCGCGCGAGGCGTTCGACCTGGTGTCGGCCCAGTTCATTCACTTGCCGCGGACCGCCCGGGAGGACCTGCACCGGCGGCTGGCGGCCGCGGTCCGGCCCGGCGGCACCCTGCTCATCGTCAGCCACCACCCGGCCGACATCGAGACCGCCAGCCGGCCCAACGCGCCGGGCATGTTCGCCACCGCCGCGGAGATGGCGGCCGTGCTCGACCCGGCCGCCTGGGACATTGAAGCGGCCGAGCCCCAGCGCGAGGGGGCCCTGCCCGGCGGCGGGACGGGGACCGTCCGCGACGCGGTGCTGCGCGCCGTCCGCCGCCCCTGACCGGAGAGGGCTGCCTGACCGGCAGGGGTCGCCCGCGGGGGTTTGCCCGCCCGGAGGGGCGCGTCCACGCTTCTTGCTGTTATCAGACCAGGCCGAGCATGCGGGCCGCGTTGGCCTTGAGCACCTTGGCCCGGATCCCGGGCTTCAGCTCCAGCTGGTCGAAGTCGCGCAGCCAGCGTTCCGGGGTCAGCAGCGGGTAGTCGGTGCCGAACAGCACCTTGTCCTGCAGCAGCGAGTTCATGTTCCGCACCAGCTGGGGCGGGAAGTACCTGGGCGACCAGCCGGACAGGTCGATGTAGACGTTGGCCTTGTGGGTGGCCATCGAGATGGCCGAGTCCTGCCAGGGCACGGACGGGTGGGCCAGGATCACGGTCAGGCCCGGGAAGTCAGCGGCCACGTCGTCGATCAGCATGGGGTCGGACAGCCGGAGCTTGATCCCCCGGCCGCCGGGCAGCCCGGCCCCGATCCCGGTCTGGCCGGTGTGGAACACGGCCGGGACCCTCATCTCCTCGATCGCCGCGTACAGCGGGTACAGGCCGGGGTCGTTGGGGGCGAAGCCCTGCAGGCTGGGGTGGAACTTGAAGCCCTTGGCGCCGTGGCCGTCGACCAGGCGGCGGGCCCGGCGCACGGCCTCCTCCGGCTGCAGCGGGTCGACCGACCCGAACGGGATCAGCGTGCCGGCGAACTCGGCCGCCTTGTCGGCGATCTCCTCGCTGGACAGGGCGGGGTGCCCGGTGGCGGTGGTGGCGTCGACGGTGAAGATCACGGCGGCCATCTGGCGTTCGCGGTAGAAACCGGCCAGGTGTTCCACGGTGGGGGTGCGGTCCTGCCCGCTGTGGAAGTAGGCGGCCGAGGCCGCCAGCAGTTCGCCGTCCAGGCTGGTGTGGCCGTGACCGTCCGATTCCACGTGCACGTGAACGTCGATCGCGGTCAGCGCGTCAAGATCGAGAGCCACGCCCCGAACCTACGCCACCGACCTTGTCCCCCCGGCACCGCTGTGCGACTGTCGGCCCTGTGCAACAAGGCGACCTGCTGTGGACGCCCAGCCCGGAACAGCGGGACCGGGCCAACATCACCCGGTTCACCAGCTGGCTGGCCAGCCAGCGGCAGCAGGAGTTCGGCAGCTACGACGCGCTCTGGCGGTGGTCGGTCACCGACCTGGACGGATTCTGGGGCGCGGTGTGGGACTACTGCGGCATCCAGGCCTCCACCGCGCCCACCGCGGTTCTGGGCCGCCGCACCATGCCCGGCGCCGACTGGTTCCCGGGCGCCCGCCTGAACTACGCCGAGCACATCCTCGGCCGGGCCCGCCCCGGCCGCGACGCCTTGCTGTTCGCCGGGGAGACCGTCCCCCTCCAGGCCCTGTCCTGGGATGACCTGGCCGCCCAGGTCCGGATCCTGGCCACTCACCTGCGCGCCCAGGGGGTGCGGCCCGGTGACCGGGTGGCCAGTTACCTGCCCAACATCCCGCCCACGGTCGTCGCGATGCTCGCGGTGGCCAGCATCGGGGCGATCTGGACCAGCTGCTCACCGGACTTCGGCTGGCGCGGGGTGCTGGAGCGGTTCCGGCAGCTCAGCCCCGTGGTGCTGATCTGCACCGACGGCTACCACTACGGCGGCCGGGCCTACGACCGGAGCGAGGAGGCCGGGCAGATCGCGGCCGGCCTGCCCAGCCTGCGGCACGTCATCCATCTGCCCCGGCTCCACCCGGACCAGCCGCGGCCACCGGCGGCCGGCGCCACCAGCTGGGAGGAGGTCATGGCCACCCCGGCCCCGGCGGCGGACGGGTTCCGGTTCGAGCAGGTGCCGTTCGGCCATCCGCTCTGGATCCTGTTCTCGTCCGGCACCACCGGCCTGCCGAAAGCCATCACCCACAGCCAGGGCGGCATCCTGATCGAGCAACTCAAATTGCAGACCTTCCATATGAACCTGAGCCCGGGCGACCGGATGCTCTTCTACACCACGACCGGCTGGATGATGTGGAACTTCCTGGTCAGCTCGCTGCTGCTCGGGGTCCAGCCGGTGCTGTACGACGGGAACCCGGCCTGGCCGGGACCGGACGTGCTGTGGCGGCTGGCCGACCAGGCCGGGGTGACGTTCTTCGGCGCCTCCCCGGCTTACGTGGACGCGCTGACCCGGGCCGGGGTCGTGCCCGGCCGCCGGTTCGGCCTGGACCGCCTGCAGGCGGTAATGCTGGCCGGGTCGCCGGTGTCGGCCGAGTGCAGCGCCTGGTTCTACCGCAACGTCAAGCGCGACCTGTGGCTGGCCACCGGCAGCGGCGGCACCGACACCTGCTGCGGGCTGGTCGGCGGCACGCCCACGCTGCCGGTGTACGCGGGCGAGATCCAGGCCCGGCACCTGGGCGTGGCCGCCTACGCCTTCAACACGAGCGGCCAGCCGGTGGTTGACGAGGTCGGCGAGCTGGTGGTGACCGAGCCGATGCCGTCGATGCCGGTCCGGTTGTGGGGCGACGAGGACGGCCGCCGCTACCGCGAGGCCTACTTCACCGAGTTCCCGGGCCGCTGGCGGCAGGGCGACTTCTTCCGGGTCAACGCGCGCGGCGGCTGCTTCGTGCTCGGCCGCTCGGACGCCACCCTGAACCGGGACGGGGTGCGGATCGGCACCGCCGAGATCTACGCCGCGCTGGCCTCGGTGCCCGAGGTGACCGACGGGCTGGTGGTCAACCTGGACCGGCCCGGCGGCGGGTTGTTCATGCCGCTGTTCGTCACGCTGGCCCCGGGCCAGGTGCTGGACGACCGGCTGCGGGCCGCGATCCGGCAGCGGCTGCGCACCGAGTACACCCCGCGGCACGTGCCGGACGCGATCATCGAGGTCCCGGCCATCCCGGTCACGCTGACCGGCAAGAAGATGGAGGTCCCGGTGCGCCGCATCCTGGCCGGCGCCGACCCGGCCCGGGCCGCCAACCGCAACGCCATGGCCAACCCGGCCTCGCTGGACGTGTTCGCCGAGTACGCGAGGACCCTGCCCGAGCTCAGCTGACCCGCCCCTCCTACGGTGGGGCATACCCGTTCCCGCGCGCAACCGGCGCGCCATCGGGAAGTCGCCGGGGCGGCTGGCACATAGGGCGGCCGCATCCGGGCAGTGACTCCCGGCGGAAGAACCAAGTGACAGCACGCGGCACCACCACCGATGGGGCGGGAGAACCGGCAGCCGATGAGCATCAGCTATTCCAGCGTCGTGAGCGCGCCGATCGACGAGGTCTTCGCCTGGCACACCCGGCCCGGGGCGCTGACCCGCCTGTCGCCGCCCTGGCAGCCGGTGCGGGTCGGGCAGGAGGCGACCTCGCTGCGGGACGGCCGGGCCGTGCTGCTGCTGCCGGGCCGGGTGCGCTGGGTGGCCGAGCACCAGCCGGACGGGTACGACCCGCCCCGTCAGTTCGTCGACCAGCTGGTCTCCGGCGGCCTGACCTCGGCCGCGCTCTCCCGGGTGCTGACCTGGCGGCACGTGCACGGCTTCCACGAGGCCGGGGACGGGGCGACCCGGGTCGAGGACGACCTGCAGACCACGGTGCCGGAGGCGGCGCTGCGGCAGATATTCGCTTACCGGCACCGCCAGCTGGCCGCCGACCTGAAGGCCCAGCAGTGGGCCCGGGCCAAGCGGCCCGAGCCGCTCACGGTGGCGGTCACCGGGTCCAGCGGGCTGATCGGCACCGCGCTGACCGCCCTGCTGACCACGGGCGGGCACCGGGTGATCAGGCTGGTCCGCCACCCGGCGTCCGGCGAGAACGAACGCCAGTGGAACCCGGCCCAACCCGCCCCCGGCCTGCTGGACGGGGTGGACGCCCTGGTCCACCTGGCCGGGGCCGGCATCGCGGGCCGGTTCACCGCGGCCCACAAGCGCGAGGTCCGCGACAGCCGGATCGGGCCGACCCGGGCCCTGGCCGAGCTGGCCGCCGGCGCCGCCAGGAACGGCGACGGGGCCGGCGGGCTCAAGGTCTTTGTCAGCGCCTCGGCCATCGGCTACTACGGGGCCGGCCGGGGCGACGAGGTGCTGACCGAGGTCAGCACGCCCGGCTCGGACTTCCTGGCCGGCGTGGTCGCCGACTGGGAGGCCGCCACCCAGCCCGCGGCCGACGCGGGGCTGCGGACGGTCCTGATGCGCACCGGGCTCGTGCTGAGCCCCAAGGGCGGCACCCTGCGGGCGCTGTTCCCGCTGTTCGAGGCGGGTCTGGGCGGCAAGCTCGGCGACGGGCGGCAGTGGATGTCGTGGATCGGCATCGACGACCTGACCGACGCCTACCTGCGCGGGCTGGTCGACCCGGCCCTGTCCGGGCCGGTCAACGCGGTCGCGCCGGACCCGGTGCGCAACGCCGACTTCACCAAGGTCCTGGGCCGGGTGCTGCGCCGGCCGACCCTCATCCCGGTGCCCGGGTTCGGCCCCCGGCTGGTGTTCGGCGAGGAAGGCGCCCGGGAACTGGCCGAGGCCAGCCAGCGTGTCCGGCCCGACGCGCTGCTCAGCGCGGGCCACCCGTTCCGCTACACCCGGCTCGAGCCCGCCCTGCGGCACGTGCTCGGCCGCGTCACCAAGCCCTGACCGGAGGCCTGACCGGGGCCTGAGGGCGGTCAGCCGTCGGCGATGGCGTCGGCGACGCTGTCGTAGACCGGGATCAGCTGGTCGGCCCGGGTCAGCTGCAGCACCCGGGCCACCGCCACCTGCGGCGCGGCCAGGGCCAGCACACCGCCCTGCTGGTCCAGGGCCCGGGTGGACCGGAGCAGCATCCGCAGCCCGGTGGAATCCATGAAGCTCAGCTCGGACATGTCCACGATCAGCAGCCGTGGCTGCTGGGCAATCACCGACTCGAGCACACCGTAGAGCTCGTCGCTGTTCGTCGCGTCGACCTCGCCGGCCAGCACCACCACGGTGTACGTCGCCCCGGCTACTTCAGGGGCGGACACCGACGCTCTGAGCAGGCCCACCGTTCTCCTTTTCCACCTGCCGGTCATGCTGGGCGCCGATAGGCGCCCCCACGCTGCCATCCACGGTAGTGGTACGGCCGGTACCGCCGGTACACAGCCGGACGGCCGTTACTTTCTCGGGACATACCCTTCTACCAGCAAACCCGGCCGGACCGCACCGCCGGCCACCCGGCAGGCCGGCCGGTAACGTGGCCCGACGTGAGCGAAGACCCAGCCGAAGCCCGGCCCGCCCCGGACCCGGAACAAGCCCCGCTGCCCGCCATCCCGGCCTCGTCCGGGGCCCTGATCTACGGCCGGCACCGGCGGCTGCTGATCCTCAAGCCGACCTACAAGCAGGGCTGGACGATCCCGGGCGGGATCATGGAGGCCGACGGCGAGACCCCGTGGGAGGCCTGCCAGCGGGAGGTCCGTGAGGAGACCGGCCTGCGGGTGGATCAGGCCCGGCTGGCCTGCGTGGACTTCCGGCGGCCGCGTCAGGCGCGGCCGGACCGGCCGGGGCGGCCCGGCAAGCCGGAGCGGCCGGGCGGGATGAGGTTCCTGTTCGACTGCGGGACCGTGAGCGACACCGACCTGGGCGCCCTGGTCCTGCAGGAAGAGGAGATCGCCGAGAGCCGGCTGCTGCCGCTGCCCGAGGCGCTGCCGCTGCTGTCCAAGCCGGTCCGCCGCCGGGTCCGGGCCACGGTCCGGGCCACTGGCCGGGCCACCGGCGTGCTCTACCTGGAGGACGGCCATCCGGTCGAGGCGGTGAGCGCGGCGTGAGGCGGCACAGCCTGCTGCCGACCCCGGGCACGGTGACCGATGTGTTCGACCCGGGCAAACCCCCGGTGCTGACCATCGACCCCGGCGACACGGTGGTGGCCGGGTCGCTCGACGCCTCCGGCTACCTGACCCGGCAGCGATACCCGGGCGACAACCGGCCCCGCATGCTCAGCGCCGACCGCGGCCACTGCCTGACCGGGCCGATCGCGGTCACCGGGGCGCGGCCGGGTGACGTGCTGTCGGTGCGGTTCACCTCGCTGCGACCGGCCGACTGGGGCTGGACCGTGGCCGGGGGCCGGGAGACCCGGCTCACCCGCCGCCTGGGGATCTCCGGCGCGCCGTCCTGGCTGCTGTGGGAGATCGACGACGACGGCGGCCAGGCCTTCAGCGACCGCGGCCACACCGTGCCGATCGCGCCGTTCCTGGGCGTGGTCGGGATGCCGCCCGCCGAGCCCGGTGAGCACCCGACCCGGCCGCCCCGGGCCCTGGGCGGCGGCAACATCGACTGCCGCGACCTGGTGGCCGGGTCCACCTTGTACCTGCCGGTGACGGTCCCGGGCGCGCGGCTGTGCCTGGGCGACGGGCACGCCGCCCAGGGCGACGGCGAGGTCAGCGGCACCGCCATCGAGTGCGCGATGACGACCGAGGTGGTGGTGGACCTGGAGCCGGACCCGCCGGTGCCCGGCATCCACGCCGAGACCCCGGCGGGCCGGATCACGTTCGGGTTCAGCGAGGACCTCAACCAGGCCATGGGCGACGCGCTGGACACCATGCTGAGCTGGATGCAGGCCCTGTACGGGCTGGGCCGGACCGACGCGCTGGCCCTGGCCGGGCCCACCCTCGACCTGCGGATCACCCAGGTCGCCAACGACGTGTGGGGGGTGCACGCCGTGCTGCCGGCCCGGGCCCTGCGGTGAGCCCCGTGGCCCGCTCGGCGATCAGGGCCGCGGACTTTCCCGGCAGCTCGCGCGAATGCCCGAAATGCCGGGCCGGACATGGCAACCTTTGACTGTGGCGGCTGGACCGATCGTGGTGAGACCAGCGGAGGCACAGACCGATCTCGCCGGGATCGACGCGGTCGACGTCTCCTACTCCACCGATCGCATCTACCGGGTCCGCCACACCCGGATGGCGTTCTGGCTGGAGGAAGAGCGGTTCGAGCTGCCGGTCGAAAAGGCTGACCTGCGCCCGGCCCTGACCCTGTCCGAAGGGCTGTTCGTGGCCTGCCGGGACGACGCGATCGTCGGCTACGGCGAGCTGCGGCCGGACCCCTGGAACGGCCGGGCCCGGGTCGACAACATCTTCGTGTCCCGGCCCTGCCGCGGCCAGGGCATCGGCCGCCGCCTGATCGACGCGCTGGCCGAGCAGGCCCGGCACCAGCCGTCCGCCCGCTGCCTGTGGCTGGAGACCCAGAACGTGAACTACCCGGCCGTGCAGTTCTACCTCGCGATGGGCTTCCGGCTGTGCGGGCTGGACGAGACCCGGTACCGGCCGGACGACCCGCAGCTGCTGCCGGGCGAGATGGCCCTCTACTTCACCCGCGACCTTCCCCGCTGACGGCGCCCAGCGGGTCGCCAACCGGGGCGATGGGAACATTGCACCGGCCAGGACCGGAGCGAAGTGCCCATCGCCCGGGGAGGTCCGGTAGTTCTGGCCGCGCGGGCGGTGGCGGATGCGGCCCGCAGCCTGACGCTGGCCCGCGATGTCCGGGCGCTGGTGGCCCAGGCGATCCAGCAGCAGCGGTGCTCGATCCAGCTGCTGGCCACGGAGTTGGCGGAGGGACCAGCGCAGGGGTCGGCATTGCTGCGGGCCGCATTAGCGGAGGCCCGGGACGGAATCCGGTCCGTGCCCGAGGGCGATCTGCGGGTCCTGCTGCGACGCGGGCGGATCCCGATGCCAACGTTCAATGCGCGCCTGTATGACGGGAACACCCTGA
>DASXMW010000318.1:0-3235 GCA_036495425.1 Streptosporangiaceae bacterium
CCGAACACGGTGATGTCGGCCGCGTCCTGCTCCCGGAGCAGGTCCAGCACCCGGGTGAACAGGGTCATGTGCGCGCCGGACAGGACGGACAGGCCGATGGCGTCGGCGTCCTCCTGGATGGCGGTGGCCACGATCTGCTCCGGGGTCTGGTGCAGGCCGGTGTAGATGACCTCGACCCCCGCGTCGCGCAGCGCCCGGGCCACCACCTTGGCCCCGCGGTCGTGACCGTCCAGGCCAGGCTTGGCGATCACGACCCGGATGCTGCCCATCCAGCCTCCCAGCGTTGGCTTTAGCCGCTGCCGCGGCGGTTAGAGCTTCTCGATCGGGGCGTACCTCAGCACCAGGTGCTTTACCCCGTACTCGGAGCCGAAATCGATCTTGGCCTCGGCGCGGTCGCCCACGCCGTCCACCGACACCACCGTGCCCAGCCCGAACTTGTCGTGCGTGACCATGTCCCCGGGGGACAGCGCGGGCACGTTCCGGTTGCCCGGCGAGGCCACCCCGGGCCGCTGGGCGGCCCGCTCCATGGCGGGCGGGGTCGCCGTGCGCTCGTCGCGCCGCCACTCCAGCAGCGGCTCGGGGATCTCGCCCAGGAACCGGGACTGGCGGTGGAACGACGGCTTGCCCCACCACATCCGGGCGATGGCCCGGGTCAGGTACAGCCGCCGCATGGCCCGGGTGATCCCCACGTAGGCCAGCCGCCGCTCCTCCTCGAGTTCCTTCTCGTCGGTGGCCGAGCGCTGGTGGGGGAAGACGTCCTCCTCCATGCCGGTGAGGAACACCACCGGGAACTCCAGGCCCTTGGCCGTGTGCAGGGTCATCAGCGTGACCATGCCGCCGCGCTGCTCGCCGTCCGGGATCTGGTCGGCGTCGGCGACCAGCGACACCTGCTCCAGGAAGTCGGCCAGAGTCCCGTCCGGGTGCTGGCCGTCGAATTCGCGGGCCACCGAGATCAGCTCGGCCAGGTTCTCGACCCGGCTGTCGTCCTGCAGGTCCTTGGACTCCTCCAGCGCGGCCTGGTAGCCGCTGCGGTCCAGCACGGCCTCGGCCACCTCGGCCACCGGCGCGTCCGCGGCCAGCTCGCGCAGCCCCTCGATGAGGGCGTTGAACCGGCTGATGGCCTGGGCCGACCGGCCCGCCAGCCCGGGTACCTCGTCCGGCTGCCGCAGCGCGGCGGCGAAGGTATCCCGCTTGCGGGCCGCATGGGCGGCCACGTAGTCCTCGGCCCGGTCGCCGATGCCGCGCTTGGGCACGTTGAGGATGCGGCGCAGCGAGACCTCGTCGTCCCGGTTGGCGATCAGCCGCAGGTAGGCCAGCAGGTCACGGATCTCCCGGCGCTCGTAGAACCGCACGCCGCCGATCACCTTGTAGGGCAGGCCGACCCGGATGAACACTTCCTCGAACACCCGGGACTGGGCGTTGGTCCGGTAGAAGACGGCCACGTCGCCGGGAGTGGCCTCGCCCGCGTCGGTGAGGCGGTCCACCTCCTCGGCCACGAATGCGGCCTCGTCGTGCTCGCTGTCGGCCACGTACCCGGTGATCAGCGGGCCCGTGCCCTGGGCGGACCACAGGTTCTTGGGCTTGCGGCTGGCGTTGCGGGACACCACCGCGTTGGCCGCGGACAGGATGTTCTGGGTGGAGCGGTAGTTCTGCTCCAGCACAATGACCCTTGCGTCCGGGAAGTCCTGCTCGAACTCGACGATGTTGCGGATGGTGGCGCCGCGGAAGGCGTAGATCGACTGGTCGGCGTCACCGACCACACACAGCTCGGACTTGTCCTCGGCGTGCGCGCCGACCAGCTCGCGGACCAGCACGTACTGGGCGTGGTTGGTGTCCTGGTACTCGTCCACCATCACCTGCCGGAACCGGCGCCGGTACTCGGCCGCCACCTCGGGGAACAGCTGGAACAGGACCACCGTGTTCATGATCAGGTCGTCGAAGTCCATCGCCCCGGCCGCGGTCAGCCGCCGCTGGTACTCCTCGTACGCCTCGGCCAGCCCCTTCTCGCGGGCGGTCTGGGCCCGGGACCTGAACGTCTCGTAGTCGACCAGCTCGTTCTTCAGGTTGGACACCTGGGTGTGCAGGGCCTTGGGCGGGAACTGCCGCGCGTCCAGCTCCAGCTCCCGGCAGACCAGGGCCATCAGCCGCTGGGAGTCGGCCTGGTCGTAGATGGAGAACGAGGACGGGTAGCCGAGCCGCTTGGCCTCCCGGCGCAGAATCCGCACGCAGGCGGAGTGGAAGGTCATCACCCACATGGCCCGGGCCCGCTGGCCGACCAGCTGGGCCACCCGGGACGCCATTTCCCCGGCCGCCTTGTTGGTGAAGGTGATGGCCAGGATCTCGCTCGGCAGCACGTCCCGCTCGGCCAGCAGGTAGGCGATCCGGTGGGTCAGCACCCGGGTCTTGCCCGAGCCGGCCCCGGCCACGATCAGCAGCGGGCCGCCGGTGTGGATCACGGCCGCGCGCTGTTGCGGATTCAGCCCGTCCAGGAGAGATTCAGCAGCCGTTGCGGTCACCAGACCAGCGTAGGCGCTGGGCCCGACAACTGGCACGGCAACTCGCGCGCCGCCACCGGTGTGCCCGGCTTATGCCGAAGGGGCTGCCGGGCATTGCGGGGGCCGGTGACTACTGCACCGAGCCAACCCGATACCGTTAGTTCTTTTTGCTCCCTATAACGTATTTGTTGACGAATTTGTGTACGGGTAACGCCCCATTTCGATACCTTAACCAGGCCCCCTGGAACCGCGGTCCTGCCCCTGCTGGCGGCCCCGGAGGCCAGGCTCGCACGTCTCTCGTCAAGGGTAAGGATGCCTAATACCAACGGTCAGGGCGCTGATCGACGGCGTGGACCGTCCATCCGCCGTCCCCTCTACCTTCTCGTTGCCGTCCCACTGCTGACGGTGATCGGCCTGTACGGCTTCGTGCTGTACACCACGGTCGGGGACGCCATCAACCTGGACCGGGCCCCGAACCTCATCAACGCCACCTCGGTTCCGGCCGCGCAGTTCGACATCAACATCCAGAACGAGCGCAAGGCGTCCATGGTGTACCTGGCCGCGCCGACCGCCGCCAACAAGGCCCAGCTGGCCGCGGCGCAGAACGCCACCACCCAGGCCTTCCCCTCGTTCCAGTCCAAGATGACCGGCGCGGCCACCACCGACGCGGCGACCACCGACGAGCTGAACGTCATCCACCAGATGCTGACCAGCATCCAGGGCCTCAGCAAGATCCGCCC
>DASXMW010000319.1:0-10801 GCA_036495425.1 Streptosporangiaceae bacterium
GGTCACCTCGGAGTCGGGCAGGCGGCGGAAGCCCAGGCGCTCGTAGTAGGGGGCGTTCCAGGGGACTTCGGTGAAGGTGGTCAGGGTCAGGGCGGGCTGGCCGGCCGCGACCGCCACGGACGCGGCGTGCTCGATGAGGGCCCGGCCCAGGCCGTGGTGGGCCCAGGAGGCGTGGACGGAGACCTGCTCGATGTGGAGGTTGCCGTCCACCGGATCGGCGACGAGGTAGGCGACCGGCCGGTCCTCGGGGTCAGCGGTGACCCAGGCCAGACCGGCTTGCTGGTAGCGAGTCAGCTCGGCCACGGTGAACGGGGCGTCGTCGGCGATCTCGGGCATGCCGATGGCGTGGAAGGCCTGGCCGGCCGAGCGCTCGATGTCCTGGAGGACCGGGAAGTCAGCCGGGACGGCGGGGCGGATGCGCATCGGTCAGCTCCCGGGGGGCCGGGCCACCGAGTCCCGGTGGATCAGGTTCATGGGCTCGCAGATCATCACGTCGGCCGTGTCCTGGGCGTCGATGCGGGCGATCAGGGCGTCGACGGCGGCGCTGCCCAGCTCGGCCAGGGGCATGGCCACGCTGGTCACCGGGACGTCGAGGAAGGCCAGGCACTCGTCTTCGTCCAGGCTGACCAGGGACATGGACTCCGGCACGGCCAGGCCGGCGCCACGCAGCGCGGCCATCACGCCGAACATCTGGTTCAGGCTGCCGACCGCGCAGGCCGTGGGCAGGGCCCGGCCGGTTGCGGCGCCGCGGCGCAGCAGCCGCTGGATGGCCTCCCAGCCACCTTCCTCGGTGACGTCGGCGTGCAGCACGGTCAGTTGCAGGCCCCGGGCGGCGCAGGCCCGCCGGGCGGCCAGGGCCCGCCGGTGCACGGTGTCCACCTCGACCGGGCCGTCGATGAGCGCGATCCGGCGGTGGCCCAGGGCGGCCACGTGGTCCAGGAACAGGCGCACCGCGGCCGGCTCGTCCATCACCACGTCGTTGCCGCGCACGGGGCCACGCCGGTTCACGTACACGTGCGGCACGGCCAGCAGCCCGGCGGTGCTGCCTTCGGCGTGCGCCGGGATCCGCAGCGAGGTGGCCACCAGCAGGCCGTCGGCGCGGCTCTCGTCGACCAGGTAGCGGTAGGTGGACGGCGGCTGGGCCTGGTCCATCTCGTCTTCCATGATCATGACCGCGTAGCCGCGCTCGCTGGCCCGCTGCAGGGCCCCGCGCTGGAGCCGGACCCAGATCGGGTTGCGCAGCAGCGGGATGACGAAGGCCAGCGCGCCGGTGTGCCGCCGCTTGAGCGCCCGGGCCAGCGCGTTGGGCCGGTAGCCCTGCTGCCGGGCGGTGCGCCAGATCTTGTCGTAGATCTCCGGCCGCACCGACTGGGCCGGGTCGCCGTTGAGGACCCGGGACACGGTCGAGGTGTGCACGCCGACCGCCTCGGCGATGTCCACCAGCCGGGCGGTGCGGCGCCCGGCCTTGCGCGGAGCCGGGACGGGCGGCAGCTCGGTCACACGATCTCGGCGACGGTGCGGGTGAGCAGGATCGAGGCGCAGAACGAACGGAAGGTGGCCAGCGGGTCGTCGCCGCGGAAGCGCAGCTGCCGGGGCCCGGTGCGCTCGACGCCGCGGGCCCAGCTGGCCGCCTCGGCGATGTCGGTGGTGCGCACGTCCACCTCGAGCACGGCTTCGCCCAGCGGGGGCGGTGACGCGCCCGGCGCGGCGGCCAGCGCCTGCTCGGCGGTGTCCCGGATCAGCGCGCAGGCCTGGGCCGGGTGCAGGCTGTGCGCGGCCACCCGGCTGACCGGCTCCTTGACCACGGCCGAGTGCACGCCGGGGATGAGGGCGGCGGTCTCCTCACAGGCGACCCGGTCCCCGGTGACTAGCACCACCGGCACGCCGTAGTGGGCGGCCACCAGCGCGTTGATGCCGGCCTCACCGGTCACCACCCCGTCCAGGCGGGCTTCGGTCACGGCGCGCGGGTTGTAGGTATGGGACAGGCCGGCCGGAGCCCCGATCGAGCCGTGGTAGGACACGAACAGCACCGCGTCGAAGCTGCCGTCCAGCCCCTGCATCATGTACAGCGGCTTGTGGCTGCCCGAGATGTAGGACGCCTGCCCGGCCAGTTCGCCGGGCGGCAGGTTGCGCATGGTCGAATGCGAGTCGTTGACCACGATCTCGGTGGCGCCCCCGGCCAGGGCGCCTTCGATGGCCGCGTTGACCTCGGCCAGCAGCAGGCGCCGGCCCGCGACCGCCTCCGGGCCGTCGCCGACGCACTGGGCCCAGTCCACGACCCCGGCCGTGCCCTCCATGTCGCTGGACAGGAAAACCTTCATGCTTGCTCCGGGACCGTTGGGGTGGACGCGACGGCGGGTACTGGGGTGAAAGCGTAGTGGCAGGCGGCCAGGTGGCTCGTGTCGCCCGGCCCGCTGACCAGCGCCGGGTCCTCCCGCTCGCAGCGCGGCTGGGCCATCGGGCAGCGGGTCCGGAACCGGCAGCCGGCCGGTATGGCCAGCGGGCTGGGCGGGTCACCGATCAGCGCGGGCGGCCCGGCCTCCCCGGCCGGGTCGTCGGTCAGCCTCGGGATCGCGGCCAGCAGGCCCCGGGTGTACGGATGGCGCGGGTCCCGGAACAGCTGGGCGGCCGGGGCGACCTCGACGATGCGGCCCAGGTACATCACGGCCACCCGGTCGCACAGGTGCCGGACCACGGCCAGGTTGTGCGAGATCAGCAGCAGGGTCAGGCCCAGCTCGCGGCGCAGGTCGCGGAGCAGGTTGAGGATGGTGGCCTGGACGCTGACGTCCAGGGCCGACACCGGCTCGTCGGCGACCAGGATCTCCGGCCGCAGGGCCAGGGCGCGGGCGATCGCCACCCGCTGCCGCTGACCGCCGGAGAACTGTCGCGGGTAGGCGCCGAGCGCGCCCTCGTCCAGGCCGACCAGCCGGATCAGCTCCGCGCTGAACGAACGCACCTCGTCCCGGGGCACCACGTGGTGCACCCGCAGCAACTCGCCGAGCATGCTGCCCACGGTCAGCCGGGGGTTGAGGGAGGAGTACGGGTCCTGGAACACCATCTGGATGCGGCGCCGGTCGTCCCGCGACCGGTGGGACGGCAGCACGCGACCTTCGAGCTGGATCTGGCCGCGATCGGCCGGCTGCAGCCCGGCCAGGGCCAGGGCCAGGGTGGACTTGCCCGATCCGGACTCCCCGACCAGGGCCAGCGCCTCGCCGCGCCGGACCTCGAAGTCGACCCCGTCCACCGCGCGCAGCATCCGTTCGGTGTGGTGCAGCCGGGCCATCAGCTTGGAGAAGACCGGGAAGTGGACGGCCAGGTCGCTAGCGGTCAGCAGCGCCTCCGGCGGCACGGTGCGGCCGGAGGCGGTGGCGTTCTCCGGGGTCACGGGGTCCTCCGGGGTCGGGGGGCCGCTGTCCGGGCTGACCGCGCTCACCGGGCGGCCCGATCGGCGGCCAGGGCTTCCTGGCAGCGCTCGTAGTGCAGGCAGCGGGTGGCCCGGTCGCCCTCCAGCAGCCGCAGCGGCACCGTGCCGGTCCGGCAGTCGTCCTCGGCGAAGTCGCACCGGGGATGGAACCGGCACCCGTCCGGCGGGTTGATCAGGCTGGGCGGCGCCCCGGGGATGGGCCGCAGCGAGTCCTGCACGTACTCGACGTCGGGGGCGGACCGGACCAGGCCCAGCGTGTACGGGTGCCGGGGGTCGAGCAGGACGTCGCGGACGTCGCCCCGCTCCACGATCTGGCCGCCGTACATCACCGCCACCTGCTGGCAGACCTGGGCCACCACCGGCAGGTCGTGGGTGACGAAGACCAGGCTCACCCCGGACTCCCGGCACAGCTGGACCAGCAGGCGCAGGATCTGGTCCTGGATGGTCACGTCGAGCGCGGTGGTCGGCTCGTCGCACATGATGATCTCGGGCTCGCAGGACAGCGCGATGGCGATCATCACCCGCTGCCGCATGCCGCCGGAGAACTCGTGCGGGTAGGCCCGGTAGCGCCGCGCGGGGTCGGGGATGCCGACCCGGCGCATCAGGTCGAGCGCCCGCTCCTCGGCCTTGGCCCGGCCGTAGCCCAGGTGGATCCGGGGCCCCTCGGAGATCTGCTGGCCGACCCGCATGACCGGGTTCAGCGCGCTCATCGGCTCCTGGAAGATCATGGAGATCTTGGGGCCGCGGACCCGGTTCAAGGTGGCCTGGTTCAGGGTGAGCAGGTCGGTGCCGTCCAGCCGGACCTGGCCGGAGGCCACTTGGGCCTCGGCCGGCAGCACACCGAGCACGGCCTTCAGGGTCATGCTCTTACCGGACCCGGACTCGCCGACCAAGCCGAGGGCCTCGCCCCGGGGCACCTCGAACGAGACCCCGTCCACGGCCCGGACCACCCCGCGCTGGCTGGCGATCCGCACCCGGAGGTCCTCGACCTCAAGCACGTTCGGGTTCAGCTCCGGCTCGCTCATGACTGCCCCGGGCGGAGGATGTCGGCCAGCCCGTCGCCGATCAGGGACAGGCCCAGCCCGACCAGCACCACCACCAGGCCGGGGATCGTGGTCAGCTGCCAGTGGGTGGACAGGAAGTTCTGGCCGTCGTTGATCATCGATCCCAGGTCGGCGGTGGGCGGCGGCACCCCCAGGCCGAAGTACCCGAGCGTGACGATGGCCAGGATGTCCTGCACGATGTCGGACATCCCGTAGATGAAGGCCTGGCTGATGACGTTGGGCAGCAGGTGCTTGCCCATGATCCGCAGGCTGGACAGGCCCCCGGACTGGGCGGCCAGCACGTATTCCTGGCGTTTGGCGACCAGGATCTCGCCGCGGACGATCCGGGCGTAGGAGACCCAGCCGACCGCGCTGATCGCGATGTAGATGCTCCGCTCCCCCGGCCCGAGCACGAACACCAGCGCGATGACCAGGACGTAGAACGGGAACGCGACCACGATGTCGACCAGCCGCATCACCACCACGTCGGCCCAGCCGCCGAAGTACCCGGCCAGGCTGCCCAGGATCACGCCCAGCACGAACGGGAGCAGCACCGCGATGAACGCGATGCGCAGGTCGACGCGCAGCCCGTACAGCAGCCGGGTGAACGTGTCCCGGCCCAGCTGGTCGGTGCCGAGTAGGTGGTGGGCGCTCGGCCCGAGCAGGGACGCGGTCAGGTTCTGGGTGGTGGGGTTGTAGGGGGTGAGCAGGGGCGCGGCCAGGGCCGCGATGACGATCACCGCGATGATGATGATCCCGGCCATCAGCGCGGGCTGCCGGTACCAGCGCCGGCCCACGCGGCGCTGGGCGGCCGACGGCCCGGCCGGGGTGCCCGGAACCGGTTCGGTCCCGGCCGGGAGGGAGACAGTGCTCATCAGTCGAACCGCACTCTCGGGTCGAGGGCCGCGTAGGCCATGTCGGCCAGCAGGTTGATCAGGACGACCAGGACCGCGAACACCAGGGTCACGCCCTGCACGACCGGGAAGTCGCGCTGGAAGATCGAATTGATCATCAGCTGGCCGAGGCCGGGGATGGCGAACACGTTCTCGATGATCACGGTGTTGCCGATCAGGAAGCCGATGTTGATGCCGAGCACGGTGACCGCCGGGATCACCGCGTTGCGCAGCACGTGCCGGAAGAACAGCCGGGTACCCGGTACCCCCTTCGATCGGGCGGTGGTGATGTAGTCGGCCCCCAGCACGGTGAGCATGCTGGCCCGCAGGCTGCGGATGACCACCGGCGACAGGGCCAGGGCCGCGGTCAGGCTGGGCAGGAACATCGACCGCAGGTGGCCGAAGAACCCGCTGCCGTACCCGCTGACCGGGAAGGCGTGCAGGTCGATCCCGAGCAGCAGGATGAGCAGGAAGGCCAGCCAGAAGGACGGCATGCCCAGGCCGACCAGGGGCACGGCCCGGACCACGTGGTCCCGCAGCCCGTCCTGGCGGCTGGCCGCGATCATCGCCAGCGGGACGCCGAAGATGACCGTGAGCACGGCCGAGTAGACGATCAGCCACAGCGTGGGCGGCAGGTGGCTGAGCACCAGGCTGGTGGTGGACTGCCCGTAGTACAGGCTCTGGCCCAGGTTGCCGTGGAGAAGCCGGTCCAGGAACAGCAAGTACTGATCCCACAGCGGGCGGTTGAGCCCCCACTCCTGGTGCAGGATGGCGATCGCCTTGGGCGTCGCGTGGATCCCCAGGATGCTCAGGGCTGGGTTGCCCGGGATCAGGTGGACCATGAAGAACACGATGAACGTCACGCCGAAGGCCACCGGTACGAGCTGCAGCAACCTCCGGCCGACGAACGCCATCCGCCCCATGAGCGGCTGCCTTTCCGCTGCCTACTTGCTCAGCCAGACGTTCTCGAGGTGGTAGTTGCCGAGCGGGGTGACGGCGAAGCCGTGCACGCCGGTGGTGGTGGCGTAGGCGTAGGGCGAGTAGTAGAGGAAGCCCATGAAGGCGTCGGCGGCCGAGTCGGACTGGACCGTGTTGTACAGCGACTGCCGGGCCGAGGTGGACAGGGTCTGCTCGGCCGAGTGCACGTCCTTGACCACGGTCGGGTTGTTGTAGGCGGTGAAGAACGACTTGGAACCGGCCTGCGGGTCGAGGCCGAAGGTGGCCAGCTCGTCCGGGTCGGGGATGTCCATCGTCCAGTAGGTCAGGGTCAGGTCGTACTTCAGGCTCTGCTGGTTGGTGTTGACCGTGTTCGGGTCGAGCTGCTGGATCTTCAGCTTGATGCCGAGCGGCTTCAGCTCGGACTGCAGGATCGTCGCGATCGTCACCTGGTCGGAGTTGCCGGAGTCGACCAGGATCGTGGTCGAGAAGCCGCTGGGCACGCTGGACTTGGCCATCTCGGCCTTGGCCTGGCTCAGGTTGTACTGCAGGCCCCGGGTGGACGCCTGGTAGTAGGGCACCTGGGGCGGGAACAGCGAGTTGGCCGGCTTGCCGTTGCCGAACAGGACCGCCTTGACCAGGGCCTGCCGGTTGATCGCGAACGAGATGGCCCGCCGCACGTGCACGTCCTGGAGCGGCTTGACCTTCTGGTTGATGTCGAGGTAGTCGGTCCGGGTCGACGGGAACAGGTGCATGGCCACGTTCTGGGTACTCTTCAGCGCGGCCACCGTGGACCAGGCCGGGAACTCGTCGATCTGGGCCTGGCCGCCCTTGAGCTGGAGCTCACGGGTGTTGTCGCTGGGCGTGTCGGTCCAGGTCACGCTGTTCAGGTACGGCTTGCCGGGCTCCCAGTAGCGGCTGTTCTTGACCAGCTTGAGGGCCGAGCCCTTGTGCCAGTAGGACCACTTGAACGGCCCGGTGCCGACGGGGTGGGTGTAGAACTGCGACTCGGTCTCGCCGCCGTAGTTGGCCGGGACCACGCCGTTGGAGAACAGCGACAGGTCGGCCAGCAGCGGCGCCCACGGGTACTTGAGGCTGATCACCACGGTGCCCGGCGACGGCGCCGAGACCGACTTGATGGCGGTGTCGATGTAGCCCCAGCCCTGGCTGGCGGCCCGGGCCTTGTCGATCGAGAACTTGACGTCGGCCGAGGTCATAGCCTTGCCGGTGGAGAATTTGACGCCCTTGCGCAGGGTGAAGGTGTAGGTCTTCTTGTCGGCCGAGACCTTGTACGAGGTGGCCAGCTGGGGCGTGACGCCCTTGCCGTTGGGCGTGACCGTGTACAGCGTCTGGAAGATCTGCTCGAAGACCCAGATCGATTCGTTGTCGAACACCGTGGTGTTGTTCATCGACTGGGAATCGGCGGTCCGGGCGATGACCAGGTTGCCGCCGCTGACGGGTTTGCCGCCCGAGCTCCCCGATGAGGAGGACGAGCCTGACGAGCCGCAGGCGGCCAGAACCGCGATTGCGCTGGCCGCCACCAGGATGCGCACGGCAGTGGATCGGAAAGTCACGAAAGCTCCCTCAGGTGTCCGGGGAGGACCGTTATCGGTCACGGGGGGTAATGGGCGCACCAGCGCGCAGGACGGGGTAGTGGTATCGGGCCCCGGAGAGCCAGCAACCGCCGTTTGTTTGCACGAGCATGGATCTGAGCCGAAGACAAACCTTTGTCCTAGACGATGGGGCCTCGACGGCAGGTTGTAAAGGGCCTAATTTTTCTGGAACGGGACTTTTACAAACGTGTAACCAATCGATCCAGATTTGACCGTTCCGTTCCGGCGGTTACGTGTTGTAGCGTTCCCGCCGAGTCCTCCCTGGATTTCGGCTGGTACGTGAGGGGCGCGAGGTGCTGATGAGTCACGGCAACCGAGTGGCCGGGATGGCGCTGGCGGTGGTGGCCGGGCGGCCGGCGGCCGAGGTCGGTGCCGAGGCCCGGTGGCGCCCGCTGCTGGACGCGCTGTCGCCCCAGCTCGCGGCCGTAGTGCCCCCTGATGCATACGGGGCGGGTGAGGGCGGTGAGAGCGTCTGGCTGGCCGGCGCACTGAAGGGACTGAAGGGGCTGAAGGGACTGAAGGGGCAGGATGGGCCGTTGGTGGCGCGGCTGGCTGAAGTGATGGACGGGATCGCCCGCGGGCCGCGGGCGGCCGGGGACGCCAGCCTGGAACTGATGGCCGCCTACGAGCGGCTGGAGCGGCTCGGGCGGCCGCTCAACGCGGTGGCCGCGGCGGCCCCGGTCGCCGATCCGCCCAGTCCCGGGGCTGAGACGCCGCTGGCCGGGCGGGCGCTGGCCGGGCGGGCGGTGGCGATCAAGGACATCATCGCGGTGGCGGGCCTGCCCACCCGCTGCGGCAGCCCGGCCAGCGATCCGGCCCCGGCCCGCCGCGACGCGACCCTGACCGGCCGGATCCGGGCCGCCGGCGGCGAGGTGCTGGCGGCCAGCCAGTGCCTGGAGTACGCGGCCGGGTTCGCCCACCCGGACATCGGGGACACCCGCAACCCGCGCGACCGGTCCCGCACCTCGGGCGGTTCCTCCGGCGGGTCCGCGGCCCTGGTGGCGGCGGGAGTGTGCGACCTGGCCGTCGGCACCGACACCGGCGGCTCGATCCGGATCCCGGCCGCCTACTGCGGGGTGGTGGGGTTCAAGCCGTCGTACGGGGCCGTCCCGGTGGACGGGGTGTTCCCGCTCGCGCCCAGCTGCGATCACGCGGGCACGCTCACCGCTGACGTGGGCGGGGCGGAGGCGATGTTCGACGTGATGGGGGGCACCAGGCCGGGCGCGGGCGCGGAACAGGCGCCGGAGTCCGGCCCGGTGCTGGCCATGCTCCCCCAGCAGCTGGCCGACGGCTCGGTGACCAGCGAGGTACGGGCCGCGATCCGGGCCGCGCTGGACCGGCTGGCCGCCAGCGGCTGGGAGATCCGGGAGCTGACCGCGCCCTGGCTGGACCGGCTGCCGTGGTGGGAGGACACGCTGACCACGATCGTGGCCCGGGAGGCGGCCGGGGTCCACCGCGGCCGGGACCAGAGCCGCTACGCCGCGGGCACCCGGGCGCTGCTGGAGCTGGGCGCGACAGTGAGCGATCAGCAGTACCAGGCGGCCCGGGCCCAGGCGGCCGAGCTGACCGCCGCCATCGACACCAGCCTGGCCGGGGTGGTCGCGCTGGCCGGCCCCACCGTCGGCTACCCGGCCCCGGAGCAGGACCCGCCGTTCGGGACCGGCAGCGACCACGGCGAAGGCCGCTTCACCGGCCCGTACAACCTGACCGGCCACCCGGCGATCTCGCTGCCGGTGCCCACCCCGGGCCTGCCCGCCGGCCTGCAGCTGGCCGGCCGCCGGGGCGGGGACCGGGCCCTGCTGCGGGTGGCCGCCGCGGCCGAACGCGTGCTCACGGCCTGACTGACCCGCTGCCCACCGACCTGCCCGCCGACCGCCCGACCACTGAAGAGGGAGCACCCAGCGATGGCGACCACGGTGAAGTACCGCACGCTCGATCTGGCCGGCACCGGCACGCCAGTGATCGAACTGACCGGCGACCCGGACGGGCCGCGGCTGACCGTGCTGGCGGGCGTGCACGGCTGCGAGTACGCGCCGATGGCCGCGGTCCGGCGGTGGACCCGGGAGCTGGCGGCCCGGGACGGGCTGCGCGGCACCGTGACCGCGGTGCCGGTGCTCAACCTGACCTCGTTCCGGTCCCGCACCCCGTTCGTGACCCCGGATGACGGCAAGAACCTCAACCGCTGCTTCCCCGGCGACCCGCGGGGCACGTTCAGCGAGCGCCTGGCCGACGCGGTGTTCCGCGAGCTGATCACCGGGGCCGACGCCGTGATCGACGTGCACGCCGGGGACATGGTGGAGGCGCTGGAGCCGTTCGCGCTCTACGACGCCGGGCCCGCCGAGTCCCGGGCCCGCGACCTGGCCACCGCCTACGGCCTGGGCTACGTGATCCGCCAGGAGCCCGGTCCCGACCGGGCCGTAGGCGGCACCACCAGCGCGGCAGCGGCCGGCCTGGGCATCCCGGCCATCATCGCCGAGGCCGGCCAGTGCGGCCTGGTCGAGCCGGCCGCGGTGGCCCGGCACGTCCGCGGGCTCAACCAGGTGCTGGCCTCACTGGGCATGGCCGGCGCGCCGCCGGCGGCCGGGCCGGGCCCGGTCCACCTGCGCCGCTTCCTGTGGCTGCGCTGCGCGGACGAGGGCTTCTGGGAGCCGGCCGTCGGGGTCGGCGACACGGTGGCCGAAGGCCAGCTGCTCGGCACCGTGAGCACCCTGGACGGCGCGCGGGTCCTGCAGGAGATCACCGCGCCCGCCCCGGGCGTGCCCATGTTCATCACCAGTTCCCCGGCGGTGGCCGCGGACGGACTGCTGCTCGGGCTGGGCGCCGCGTAGACCTTGCCCCAGGAGTCAACGGTGGGGCAGGTCGGAGCGTTGAAGGAAGTCTCGCGGCCGGTGG
>DASXMW010000320.1:0-9227 GCA_036495425.1 Streptosporangiaceae bacterium
GAGCGGGCGGCCCGGGCCGCGGCCAGCCGGGTGTTGATCGTGTACCAGGTGAGCCCGGCGGCGATGGTGGCCAGCAGCACGCCGAACGCGATCCAGGCGAACGCGTGGAACTGGGTCACCACGTAGGCGATCCAGCAACCCAGGCCGATGATGCCCAGCGCCGGGTGCATGAACTCCAGCAGCGGGTGTTGGCCGGGCGGCGGGCTGACCCGGGTGTGCGTGATCGGCGGCACCGTGGCCCCGGCGGCCAGCGCGTCGACGGTGGCCTGCGGGAGGCCGGCCTGGACCGGACGCGACGGGGGCACGGTGGCCGGTTCCGGAGCTTCGACGACCTGGCCGGCCGGGCGGCCAGCCGCCAGCAGATACAGGCCGGCGCCCGCGGTGACCAACCAGAGCAGCAGGGCTGCGATATCCACGGGCCGAACATACCCTCCAGACCTGGCCGCCCGGGACCGAGGGCCCAGGCCGGACCCGAGTAGCGTGGGCGGCCATGCAGGTGGATGCGGAGATGATGGACCTGGCCCTGGGCCAGGCCCGGGCCAGCCTGGAGCAGGGCGGGGTCCCGGTCGGCGCGGTGCTGGCCGCGGGCGGCGAGGTGCTCGGGGCCGGGCACAACGAGCGGGTCCAGCAGGGCGACCCGGTGGCGCACGGCGAGATCTCCGCTCTGCGGGCCGCCGGGCGGCGGCCGGACTACGCGGGGACCACCATGTACACCACGCTGTCGCCGTGCGAGATGTGCAGCGGCGCGATCCTGAACTTCCGGATCCCCCGGGTGGTGGTGGGGGAGGCCGACACGTTCCCCGGCGACCTGGGCTTCCTGACCGGCCGGGGCGTCGAGGTCGTGCTGCTGGACGACGAGCGGTGCAAGGCCGCGATGCGCGAGTTCCAGCTCCGCTACCCCGCCGTCTGGAGCGAGGACATCGGCGGCCGGTAGCCAGGCCGCTAACTCCAGATGGTGACGTAGACCGGCGGCCGGAACCGCGACGGCGGGACGCCGCTGCCCGGCGACCGCATCAGCTTCATGGCCTCCGGGGTGCCCAGGAAGTGCCGCATCGAGCTGACGATGGCGGGCCGGCGCTCCCGGCGCAGCGTGGTCACGTACCAGGTGGCTTCCATGGGCGTGGCCGGGGTCTCGACCACCCGCAACTCGCCCCGGCGGACCTGAGAGGCCAGCAGGTGCGCGACGCCCGGAGCCACCCCGGCCCCGCTGGCCGCGGCGGCCCAGGCCGCGGTGGCGTTGGGGAAGACCCGGATCCGGTCCTCGGGCACGCCCAGCTTGGCCAGCATCCGGCTCACGTCGCTGCTGGGGTCGATGCCGGACGGGTCGACCAGCCAGGGCCAGCTGGCCGGGCCGCCCTTGAGCACACCGTCCGGGGCGGTCACGGCCACCATGTGGTAGCGGAACACCGGCTCGCAGACCAGCTCCTTCTCGGTCAGCAGCGGGCCGACGGCCATGTCGGCCAGCCGGTTGACCACCAGCACCGCCATCTCGTCCTCGGCGGCCACCCCGGCCGAGGCCTCGACCGGCTGGGCGAACCGGCGGGAGAACGCCTCGGTCAGCGAGCCCGCCACGAACTCGGCGATCGGGCTGGTGGTGACCAGCCGCAACTGCTCGGGCAGGCCCTGGCCGGCCCGCACCGCGGCCTGGGCCTCGGCGCCCAGCGCCACCATCTGCGAGGCCACCGGCAGCAGCTTGGTGCCCGCGGTGGTCAGCTGCATGGTGGCGCCGTTGCGGGTGATCAGCTGGTCGCCCAGGTGCTGGCGCAGCGCGGTCAGGGCCTGGGACACGGCGGGCTCGCTCACGTTCAGCATCTTGGCCGCGTCCTTGACCGACCCCAGGCGGGCCACCATCACGAACGCGCTGAGCTGTGTGAGCGTCACCTCCCGATGATGTGCCAGCGGGGCCGGAAAGGCCAGGCGTCTTAAGTCATTGCTTATCCTGCTCTTGCCCGGGCTGGGACACAGGAGGGTCAATGCAGGTTCCGTCGCACGTCGAGTACGAGAGGGCGAAGAGCGTGGAGCACGCCCTGGAACTGCTGGCCCGGTTCGGGCCGGAGTCCCGGGTACTGGCCGGCGGGCACAGCCTGATCCCGATGATGAAGCTGCGCCTGGCCCAGCCGGAGACGCTGGTCGACATCAACGGCATCAGCAGGCTGTCCCGGATCACCGTCCAGGACGGCGAACTGCGGATCGGCGCGCTGGTCCGGCACGCCCAGCTGCTGGCTTCGGCCCCGGCCGGACGGCATTTCCCGATCCTGCACGACGCCGAGCTGGTCATCGCCGACCCGATCGTGCGCAACTGGGGCACGATCGGCGGCTCGCTGTGCCAGGCCGACCCGTCCGAGGACCTGTCGGCGGCGTTCGGTGCGCTCCGCGCCACCGCGGTGATCCAGGGCCCGGACGGCCCCCGGCTGGTCCCGGTCCGGGAGTTCCACCTGGGCCCGTACGAGACCGTGGTCGCCCCGGGCGAGCTGCTGACCGAACTGCGCATCGCGACCGGGCCCGAGGGCACCAAGGGCACCAAGGGCACCAAGGGTGCCCGCCGCGGCAGCGCCTACGAGAAGGTGGCCCGGCGGGTGGGGGACTGGTCGGTGGCCGCGGCCGGCGTCGCCCTCACCCTCGGCGCCGACGGCACCGTGGCCGAGGCGGGCATCGGCCTGGCCGCGGTCGGGGCCGAGCACTTCGTCTCCCTCGAGGCCGAAGACTTCCTGCGCGGGCGCCCGGCCGGCGAGGCGGCGTTCGCCGAGGCGGGCCGGATCGCGGCCGGGCACTGCCAGCCCGCCGCCGACCAGCGCGGGCCGGTCGACTACAAGCGGCACCTGACCGGCGAGCTGACCACCCGGGCCCTGCGCCGGGCCGCGGCCCGGGCCACCGCCCGGAACGTGGGGGCCTGACGTGGAGATCACGATCACGGTCAACGGGACCGAGTACACCCGGGACGTCGAGCCCCGCCTGCTGCTCATCCACTTCATCCGGGACGAGCTGGAGCTGACCGGCAGTCACTGGGGCTGCGACACGTCCAACTGCGGGGCCTGCGTGCTGTGGCTGGACGGCACGCCGCTGAAGTCCTGCACGGCCCTGGCCGCCATGGCCAGCGGCCACGAGGTGCGCACGGTGGAGGACCTGGAGAGCCAGGGCCAGCTGGACCCGGTGCAGCAGGGCTTCATCGCCTGCCACGGGCTCCAGTGCGGGTTCTGCACGCCGGGCATGATGATGACCGCGCGCTGGCTGCTGGACCGCTCCCCGGACCCCTCCGAGGCCGAGATCCGTGAGGCCATCTCCGGTCAGATCTGCCGCTGCACCGGCTACGAGAACATCGTCCGGTCCGTCCGCTGGGCCGCCGAGCACCCGCGGGGCGTCCCGGCCGGGGAGGCGAGCCCATGACCAGCACCGAACCGGACGCTCCCATCGGCTACGGGCCGATGCGGCGCAAGGAGGACGCCCGCTTCATCCGGGGCAAGGGCAGCTTCATCGACGACATCCATCTGCGGGGCATGCTGCACGGCGCGGTGCTGCGCAGTCCCTACGCGCACGCCCGGATCAGGTCGGTCGACGTATCCGCGGCGCAGGCGCACCCGCGGGTGCGCGCGGTCCTGACCGGGGAGACGCTGGCCGCCCGCAACCTGGCCTGGATGCCCACCCTGTCCGGGGACACCCAGGCCGTGCTGGCCACGGACAAGGTGCGGTTCCAAGGCCAGGAGGTCGCGTTCGTGGTGGCCGACGACCGGTACGCGGCCCGGGACGCGCTGGAGCTGATCGACGTCGAGTACGAGCCGCTGCCCGCGGTGATGGACGCCCGCCAGGCGCTGGACCCGGGCACCGCCGTGGTCCGGGACGACCTGGGGACCAGCAACCACATCTTCGACTGGGAGACCGGGGACGCCCGCCGCACCGACGAGATCTTCGCCCGGGCCGAGGTGACCATCGCCGAGGACCTGCTGTACCCGCGGGTGCACCCGGCCCCGCTGGAGACCTGCGGGGCCGTGGCCGACTTCGACACGATCTCCGGCAAGCTGACCGTCTGGTCGACCAGCCAGGCGCCGCACCCGCACCGGCTGCTGTACGCGATGGTGTCCGGGGTGCCGGAACACAAGATCCGGGTCATCTCGCCCGACATCGGCGGCGGCTTCGGCAACAAGGTCCCGCTCTACCCCGGCTACCTGTGCGCGATCGTGGGCTCGATGGACACCGGCCGCCCGGTCAAGTGGATCGAGGACCGCTCCGAGAACCTGATGAGCACCTCGTTCGCCCGCGACTACCACATGCACGGCGAGATCGCCGCCACCCGGGAGGGCCGGATTCTGGCCGTCCGGGCCGGGGTGCTGGCCGACCACGGGGCGTTCAATGGTGCCGCCCAGCCCAGCAAGTACCCGGCCGGCTTCTTCGGCGTGTTCACCGGCTCCTACGACCTGCAGGCCGCGCACTGCCAGGTCACCGGGGTGTACACCAACAAGGCGCCGGGCGGGGTGGCCTACTCCTGCTCGTTCCGCATCACCGAGGCCGTGTACCTGGTCGAGCGGATGGTCGACATGCTGGCCTTCGAGCTGGACCTGGACCCGGCCGAGCTGCGGATGAAGAACCTGCTGCGGCCGGACCAGTTCCCCTACACCTGCGCCACCGGCTGGGTCTACGACTCCGGCGACTACCGGACCACGCTGCAGCTGGCCCTGGACAAGGCCGGCTACGACGACCTGCGCAAGGAGCAGGCCGAACGCCGGGAGCGGGGCGAGCTGATGGGCATCGGGCTCAGCTTCTTCACCGAGGCGGTCGGGGCCGGCCCGCGCAAGCACATGGACATCCTCGGCCTGGGCATGGCCGACGGCGTGGACCTGCGGGTGCACCCGGACGGCACCGCGGTACTGCGGATCGCGGTGCAGACCCAGGGCCAGGGCCACGAGACCACGTTCGCCCAGATCGTGTCCGAGGAACTGGGCATCCCGGCCGACCGGGTCGAGGTCGTGCACGGTGACACCGACCAGACCCCGTTCGGGCTGGGCACCTACGGGTCCCGGTCCACCCCGGTGTCCGGGGCCGCCGCCGCGGTGGCCGCCCGCCGGGTCCGGGACAAGGCCCGGGTGGTGGCCGCGGCCATGCTCGAGGTGGCCCCGGCGGACCTGGAGTGGGAGAAGGGCCGCTGGTTCGTGCGCGGCGACCCCGACCAGGGCCACCCGATCGCCGAGATCGCGCTGGCCGCCCACTCCGACCTGGAGCTGCCGGACGGGGTGGAAGGCCACCTCGACGCCAGCTGCGTCTACAACCCGCCCAACCTGACCTACCCGTGCGGCGCCTACCTGTGCGTGGTGGACGTGGACCCCGGCACCGGCACGGTCGGCGTGCGGCGGTTCGTGGCCGTGGACGACTGCGGGGTCCGGATCAACCCGATGATCGTCGAAGGCCAGATCCACGGCGGCCTCGCCGACGGGGTGGGCATGGCCCTGATGGAAGTGATCACCTTCGACACCGAAGGAAACTGCCTGGGCGGCTCGTTCATGGACTACCTGCTGCCCACCGCGGTGGAATGCCCCTCCTGGGAACTGGGCGATACCGTCACCCCGTCGCCGCACCACCCGATCGGGGCCAAGGGCGTGGGCGAGTCGGCCACCGTGGGGTCCCCGCCGGCCGTGGTCAACGCGGTGATCGACGCGCTCCGCCCCTACGGGGTGCGGCACGCCGACATGCCGCTGACCCCGGCTCAGGTGTGGCGGGCCATGCAGGGCCGGCCGCTGCGCACCGACCTGGCGCTCTCGTGACCGCAGCACCGGGACTAAAATCGCCCCTGATGAACATGGCCACCGAAGACCTCAGCCAGCGGGTTCCCGACGTGGCCACGCTGGCCGCCGCCCTGGACGCTACCGGTTACCTGGCCGGCGACGAACTGGCCACCGCGCTGTTCCTGGCCGTGCGGATGGGCCAGCCGATCCTGCTCGAGGGCGAGCCCGGGGTGGGCAAGACCGAGGCGGCCAAGGCGCTGGCCACCGGCCTGGACACGGCCCTGGTCCGGCTCCAGTGCTACGAGGGCATCGCCGCCGCCGAGGCGCTGTACGAGTGGAACTACCCGCGGCAGCTGCTGGCCATCCGGCTGGCCGAGGCCAGCGGGGACGCGCTGCGCGAAGCGGACCTGTTCACCGACGAGTACCTGCTGGCCCGGCCGCTGCTGGCCGCGCTGGACCATCCCGGCCCCCGGCCCGCGGTGCTGCTCATCGACGAGATCGACCGGGCCGACGACGAGTTCGAGGCGTTCCTGTTCGAGCTGCTGGCCGAGTCGGCGGTGACCATCCCCGAGCTCGGCACCCGGCGAGCCACGCTGCCGCCGGTGGTCATCCTGACCTCGAACCGGACCCGGGACCTGCACGACGCGCTCAAGCGGCGCTGCCTCTACCACTGGATCGGCTACCCGGAGCCGGATCGGGTCGCGGCCATCATCCGCCGCCGGGTGCCCGGTGCCTCGGGCCCGCTGGCCGGCCAGGTGGCCGAGTCGGTCCGCCGCCTGCGCGAGCTGCACCTGACCAAGCCGCCGGGCATCGCCGAGGCGGTGAACTGGGCCACCGCCCTCGGGGTGTTCAGCGAGACCGAGCTGACCGCGCCCGCGGTCGAGCGGACGCTCAGCACCGTGCTCAAGTACGCCGAGGACGAGCAGACGGTCCGCCGGGCCGGCCTGGCCGCGCTGATCGATCCCTGATGACCGACGCGGGCCTGGCCGACCCGGTGACGGTGGACGTCGCCGCGGTCAGTGCCGAGTTCGGGGCCGCCCTGTACGAGGCCGGGGTGCCCGCCGACCCGGGCCGCTGCGAGCGGTTCGCCCGCGCGGTCAGCGTGCTCCGCCCCCGCACCCTGCGCGAGCTGCACGCCTGCGGCCTGGCCACGCTGGTCTCGGGCCCGGAGCAGATCGAGATCTACGACCGTATCTTCGCCGCCGCGTTCGGCGCCCGGCTGGGCCTGCCGGTGCCGGGGGCCGCTGCTCCCCCCGGGTCCGGGGCCGGCCCGCAACCGGACGGTTCGCCGCCGCAGCCGGCCAATGGGGCCCCGGCCGGGCCGCCCCGGGATATGCGCCGGGGCGAGGGCCAGGCCCCGGAAGGGGACGAGAGCCTGCCCTGGCGGACCGTGGCCACCGCGGCCGAGCGGCTGTCCAGCCGGGATTTCGCCGACCTGTCCGAGGCCGAGCTGAGCCAGCTGGAGGAGCTGATGCGCCGCCGGGTGCTGGCCACCCCGCCACGGCGCAGCCGCCGCCAGCGCCCGGCCTCCGGCGGCCGCCGCCCGGACCTGCGGGCCACGCTGCGCCAGGCCCGGCGCACGGTGGGCGAGCCGCTCCAGCTGGCGCACCGGGCGCCGCGGCTGCGGCCCCGGCGGCTGGTCGTGCTGTGCGACATCTCCGGCTCGATGGAGCCGTACGCCCGGGCCATGCTGCAGCTGCTGTATTGCGCCAGCCAGAACGGGGCCCGGCGGCCGGCCGAGGTGTTCACGTTCGCCACCCGGCTGACCAGGATCACCGACGAGCTGGCCACCGCCCGCCCGGAGACCGTGCTGGCCGAGGCGGGCGCGGCCGCGCCCGACTGGTCCGGCGGCACCCGCATCGGCGCCTCGATCAGGGAGTTCAACGACCGCTACGGCGCCCCCGGCCTGGCCCGGGGCGCGGTCGTGCTGATCATCTCGGACGGCTGGGAGACCGGCGACGCCACCGAGCTCGGCGAGCAGATGGCCCGCCTGCACCGGCTGGCCTACCGGATCATCTGGGCCAACCCGCGGACCAAGAGCCCGCGCTACGAACCGAAGGTCAGCGGGATGGCCGCGGCCTGGCCGCACTGCGACGCCGTGGTCAGCGCGCACAGCCTGGACGCGATCGGCGACCTCATCACGGCCCTGGCTCAGCCGGCCTGAGAGTCCGGGTCGTCGTCGAGGGCGACCCCGTCCAGCGCGGCGAACCAGCGCCCGCTCGCCGTCCACAGTTCCCGCAGCTCCAGCCCGGCGCTGCGGGCCAGGTCACCGATCTGATCGGCGTCCACCGAGACCCAGGCCAGCCCTTCCGCCGCCCGGCCGCCGCCGGTCTGGCCGCCGCCGGTCTGGCCGTCGCCCGCCAGGCCGCCGGCCGGGCCATCCTCCCCCGGGGGCTGGACCTCGACCAGGGCGCGGCCCTCCGGCCCGAGTAGGTCGCTGATCCGCCGCAGCAGCGCGGCCGGGTCGCCGCCGATGCCGATGGCCCCGTCGGCCAGCAGCACCGTCCGCCACCGGCCCGCGCCCGGGACCTGGCCGAACACGTCGCGCAGCAGGGTCAGCGCGCCCGCCGACCGGGCTTCGCTGATCGCGTCCTGGGTCACGTCGATGCCGAGGGCGGGGATGCCGCGTTCGGCCAGGGCCACCGTGAGCCGGCCCGGGCCCGACCCCACGTCCAGGGTGGGTCCCAGGCAGCGTTCGACCAGCGAGGTGTCGCCCGGCGCCGGGCCGACGGTCAGCACCGCCTCGAAATCATCGGCCATGCCGGGAAGTCTCCACGACCGGGCCGGTGAACCGAACCCACCTGCGAACTCGTTCAGATGATCGTCAGGGAACTTACGGAGCTGTGACGTATTTGCCGGAGATGGTGGTTGCGGGGGGAAAAATCCATCTACGGTGATGGGCACGACTGTTACCGAATGGAGGCCATAGCGACGATGGTGGCCGCGGCCAACAACCCCGACCCGCCCGGACGCATCGTGGTGGTCGACGACGACCCCACCGTGGCGGACGTTGTCGGGCGGTACCTGATCCGTGACGGACACCAGGTGGAGTGCGTGCGCGACGGGCAGGAGGCACTCCGGCTGGTGGCCGAGGAACCGCCCGACCTGGTGGTGCTGGACCTCATGCTGCCCGGCATCGACGGGCTCGAGGTGTGCCGGAGGCTGCGGGCCCGCTGGCCGATCCCGGTGGTCATGCTGACCGCGCTGGGCGACGAGACCGACCGGCTGGCCGGGTTCGAGACCGGCGCCGACGACTACGTCACCAAGCCGTTCAGCCCCCGCGAACTGGCTCTGCGGGTCCGCTCGGTGCTCCGCCGGGCCCGCGGCACCGGGCTGCCGGACTCCCCGCCGGCGGGGGTCATCGCCGACGGCGACCTGACCGTCGACCTGACCGCGCACGAGGTCCGGGTGGGGAAGACCCTGCTCTCCCTGACCTCCCGGGAGTACGACCTGCTGGTGTTCCTGATGCAGCATCCGCGCAAGGCGTTCACCCGCGAGCAGCTGCTGAACCAGGTG
>DASXMW010000321.1:0-12782 GCA_036495425.1 Streptosporangiaceae bacterium
TGGGCAGCCCGTACGCGGTCTGCAGGGCCGCCACGGTCTGGCGCTTCAGCTCCGGGCCGGGCCGGGGCCCGAGCGCCGCGTGCAGGCCGACGCCGGTCCGCGGCCGGGCCCGGCCGGCCTGGTCGGCCAGCTCGAACAGCTGGCGGCGGGTGGCCGCGAACTCCTCCGGCGGCTGCAGGCCCGACAGCCAGCCGTCGCCGTAGCGCACGGCCCGCCGCAGCGCGCCCGCGGACGCCCCGCCGACCCAGATCGGCGGCACCGGCACGACCGGCCGGAGCTGGGCCATCGGTGCGCCGGGGACGTCCGGGACCTGAGCCGGCTGGCCGCCGAGCAGATCGGGCAGCAGACGCAGGAAGTCCTCGGTGCGGCGGACCCGGCCGGCCTGGCTGAAGCCGGCCGCCTGGTACTCCTCGGCCGAGCCGCCGCCGGAGGCCACCCCGAGCCGGAGCCGGTCCCCGGCCAGGTGCCGCAGGGTGGCGATCTGCTTGGCCGTCCAGACCAGCGGCCGCAGCGAGGGCACCAGCACCGCGAACCCGATGGCGACCCGGGTGGTGACCGCGGCCGCCGCGGCCAGGGTCAGGGTCGGGTCCAGGGTGCTCAGGTCACCGTTGACCAGCCGGTCGGCGGCCCATACGCCGTCCAGCCCGGCCTGCTCGGCCCGCCGGGCCAGCCCGGCCGCGTCGGGCAGGGCCGTGCCGGGCGGCAGCACCTCGGGCAGGCTGACCCCGATCTCCGCCCCTGGGCTGGCGCTGGCTGGCATGGCGTATCTCCTCGCCGTCGGCGGCACTGGCCCACGCTAACGGGGAGGTGTGACACTTTCCTGGCCCAGGGCGGCCGGGCCCGGACGGCCCCGTAGCCTGGGCGCATGGTCCGGATTGCCCTGTTTGGCTGCGGCCGGATCGGCGCGGTGCACGCCGAGTCGATCGCGGCCCACCCGCGCGCCGAGCTGGTCTGGGTGTGCGACCCGATGGAGGAGGCCGCGCGGGCCCTGGCCGCCCGCTGCGGGGGCCGGGCCACCCCCGATCCGGCCACGGTGCTGGCCGATCCGGACATCGACGGGGTGGTCATCGCCTCGCCGACACCCACCCACGTGGACCTGCTGACCGCGGCGGCCAAGGCCGGCCTGGCCGTGCTGTGCGAGAAGCCCATCGATCTGGACATCGACCGGGTCGACGCCTGCTGGGCTGCGATCGGCGCCCGGTCACCGGCGGTGATGGTGGGGTTCAACCGCCGGTTCGACCCGTCGTTCCGCGAGATCCACGACCGGATCCAGGCCGGCGACATCGGACGGCTGGAGCAGGTCGCGATCACCTCCCGGGACCCGGCCCCGCCGCCCGAGGGGTACCTGGCCAGTTCCGGTGGCCTGTTCCGGGACATGACCATCCACGACTTCGACATGGCCCGGTTCCTGCTCGGCGACGTGGTCGAGGTGCAGGCGGCCGGGGCCAACCTGATCGAGCCCTACATCGCGGCCGCGGGCGACATCGACAGCTCGATCGTGGTGCTCCGGTCGGCCACGGGCGCGCTGGCCCAGATCACCAACAGCCGCCGCTGCAGCTTCGGCTACGACCAGCGGGTCGAGGCGTTCGGCAGCACCGGCATGCTCACCGCCCAGAACCAGCTGCCGACCAGCGTCCGCTTGGCCGCCGCCGACCGCAGCGAGGCCGCGGCACCGTATTTGAACTTCTTCCGCGAGCGCTACGAGCCCGCCTACCGGGCCGAGCTCGACCACTTCATCGCGGCCGTCGAGACCGGCGCCGCCCCCTCCCCCACCTTTGCCGACGGCCGCGAGGCCCTGGCCCTGGCCAACGCGGCCGTCGAGAGCCTGCGCACCGGCCAGCGGGTGACCGTCCCGGCCCCGTAGGCGATCAGCCCGGGCCGCGGGCCAGGCCGGCTCTTCACATTCCGCGCGTTGCTGCTCATACTGGGCGTCTATTGCTGCATGGCCGTTGACCGGATGGCCCGACCATGAAGGGCGTGACATGACCGCCTGGCACGTGCGTGACTTCGAACCCTACGACCTTGAGGCAGCGGTCCAGCTGGACACCGTGTCGTCGGCCACCCGGCAGGCACCGATCTTCACCCTGGCCGACGTGGTCGGCTGCCTGAACGAGCACCCGGCCGTGGTGGCGGTGGCCGACGGCAAGGTCATCGGCACCGCGATCGGCCGGGTGGACGCCGACCGGGCCTGGATCCTGCGGCTGGCCCTGTCGCCGGACTGGCGGCACCGCGGGCTGGGCAGCGACCTGCTGGCCGCGCTGGAGCAACGGCTGCTGGCCCGCGGGGTGTCACGGCTCAGCGCGCTGCTGCCCGAGGGCGAGACCGGCGGCACCGCCTTCACCAACTCCGGGTTCGGGGCCCGGCACGGCATCACCTACTACGAGAAGAGCGAGTCCAGCTCGCCGGCGGCGGCGTTGCTGCTGAACGAGCTGGGCGCGGCCGTGCCGAACGCCCGGCTGTGGGCGCACATCGCCGGCATGGCCCAGGAGAAGGACATCATCGAGCACAAGCTGATCCTGCCCCTGGCCCGGCCGGACCTGGCCGCCGAGTACGCGGTCGACCCGCCCAAGGCGGTCATCCTGTTCGGCCCGCCCGGTACCGGCAAGACCACGTTCGCCCAGGCCACCGCGGGCCGGCTCGGCTGGCCGTTCGTGGAGCTGTTCCCGTCCCGGCTGGCCGTGGAGTCCGGGCTGGCCAGCGGGATCAACAACGCCTTCGCCCAGCTGGCCCGGCTGGACCACGCGGTGGTGTTCATCGACGAGATCGAGGAGATCGCGGCCGCCCGGTCGCTGGCCACCACCGACGTCGGGGTGGTGAACGAACTGCTCAAGGCGCTGGTCGGGTTCAGGCAGCAGCCGGGCCGGCTGTTCA
Organism: Streptosporangiaceae bacterium; assembly: GCA_036495425.1. Classification (GTDB taxonomy): domain Bacteria; phylum Actinomycetota; class Actinomycetes; order Streptosporangiales; family Streptosporangiaceae; genus Bog-532. Next base: position 2,872 of record DASXMW010000321.1, read on the forward strand.
TCTGCGCCACCAACTCGGTGCGCTCGCTGGATCCGGCCTTCCTGCGGCACGGCCGCTTCGACTACGTGCTGCCGGTCGGGCCGCCCGATCCCCCGGCCCGGCAGGCCCTGTGGCGCAACTACATCGCCAACGGCGAGCCCGATCTGGACGCCATCACCGAGGCCAGCGAGGGCTTCACCCCGGCCGACATCCGGCACGCCGCGCACCGGGTGGCCCAGCAGACGTTCGAGCGGGCGGTGCAGACCGGCATGCGGCAGTACGCCACCACCGGCGACTACCTGGCCATGATCGCGGGTACCAAGCCGACGCTGACCGACGTCATGATCACCGACTTCGCCGAGGACACGGCCAGCTACGCCCGCACCTGACCGAGCCTGGGGCCGGCCCGGCTGAGCTGGCCGGCGGCGATGTGCATAAACGCTCGTCGGCGGGAAAGGGCCTAGGCGTCCAGTGTGCCGCCATGGGCCCACTGGTAAGCGTGTTACTGAGCCCCGTTGACGGGGTGGACGAGGCGAGGAGGAACGCTATGTCGATCAACGACGGCGACATCAGCAACGAGTCCGGCACCGGCGAAGGCACCGCCGACGGCGGGGCCAACCCCGGCGGCCACGACAGCGGGGCCGACGGGTCCGCAGGCGGCGAAGGCCCGGCCGACGGCGGGGCCAACCCCGGCGGCCACGACGGCGGGGCGGACAGGTCCGCGGGCGGCGAAGGCACCGCCGACGGTGGCGCCAACCCCGGCGGCCACGACAGCGGGGCCGACGGCCCGGCGTGACCTTGACCGAGCCGATGACCAGTCAGACCAGCGCCCGGGCGTCCGCGCTCGGGCGCTGCGTCTGCGTCCCGGCCGACGTGTTCGCCCGCAAGTACTGGGCGACCGGGCCGCTGCATTCGGCGGCCGGGACCTTGCCGCGTGACTTCGGCGACCTGTTCTCGCCGGCCGCCGCCGACGAACTGCTGACCGACCGGGCGCTGCGGACGCCGTTCATCCGGATGGCCAAGGAAGGCTCGGTGCTGGCCGCCGGCTGCTTCACGGCCTCGGGCGGGTTCGGCGCGCACGTCGCCGACCAGGTCGACCCGGCCAAGGTGCTGCGGGAGTTCGCGGCCGGCGCGACCATCGTGCTCCAGGGGCTGCACCGGACCTGGCCCGCTCTGCAGGTGTTCACGCGGGACCTGGTCGCCGAGCTGGGGTACCCGGCCCAGGTCAACGCCTACATCACGCCGGAGTCCAACCGCGGGTTCGACCCGCACTACGACGTGCACGACGTGTTCGTGCTGCAGGTCAGCGGGGAGAAGCACTGGCGGGTGCACGCCCCGGTGCGCATCCATCCCCGGGCTGACGAGCCCTGGTCGCAGTACCGGGCCGCGGTCGAAGCCGGGGCCCGCCAGGAGCCGGTGCTGGACGTGGTGCTGCGGCCGGGCGACGCGCTCTACCTGCCGCGCGGCTGGCTGCACTCGGCGGTCGCGCGGGCTGGGACCTCCATCCACCTGACCGTGGGCGTGGCCTCGTACACCGGGGCCGACGTGGTCGACGAGCTGGTCGCCGCCGTCCGCGGGGCGGACGGGCTGCGCGCGCCGTTGCCGGTCATGGGCACGGCGGCACCGGGCGAAACCTCTGGCCATGAGGTCACGGCGGCCGTCCAGGACGTGACCGCGGCGCTGCTGGACGCGCTGCGCACCTCCCCCGGTGTGGCCCCGGAGCAAATCGCGGCCGCGCTGGAACGCAAGCTCCGGCGGCAGGTGCGGCCGGAACCGGTCGCCCCGCTGGCCACCATCGAGGCCGCGGCCGCCCTGTCCGGCCAGCAGGTGGTGCGGCTCCGGGACGGGCTGGACACCCAGGTCACGGTGGACGCGGCCGGGGTCCACCTGAAGTCCCCCGACCAGGGCCTGCGGCTCCCGCTGGAGTGCGAGGACGCGATCCGGGCCCTGGCCGCCCGCGAGCCGCACCGGGCCGGGGCCCTGCCCGGGCTGGACGAGGCCGGCAGCCTGGTCGTCAGCCGCCGCCTGCTCCGGTCCGGGTTCCTGGTCACCAGCCAGGCGGGCTGACCCGTACGGTACTGATGTGAGCAGCGCGGACGGGCCGCGGTCGGCCGGCGGCCCGGCCTGCAGCACCCGGTCGCTGGCGGCGGGCGAACCGGTCGCCGGCACCGCGTCTTACGGGCGGCGCTGGCTGCTGCTGGAGGTGGCCGGGGCCTGGGGCCCGAACGCGTTCCGCCAGTCCCCGGAACTGGACCCGGAGCTCGGAATCCGGATCGAGCACCGGGCTGCGGCCGAGGGCTTCCGGCTGCTGGCCATCCGGCGCCCCGGGCGGGCCCGGCTCGACCAGGGCCGGCGGCGCTGGCGCTGGGCCCGGGTGGACTGCGCCCCCGGGCAGGAAGCGATCCGCTGGGGTGAGGCCCAGGGCCCGGCCGAGTACCTGACCTCGGTGTTCAGCGAGCCGGGCACGCTCTCGGCCGACCCGGTGGTGGCGGTGTGCGCGCACGGGCGGCACGACGAGTGCTGCGCGACCCGGGGCCGCTCGGTGGCCGAGGCGCTGGCGGCCCGGGACCAGGCCACGGTCTGGGAGTGCTCGCACATCGGCGGCGACCGGTTCGCGGCCACCCTGCTGCTGTTCCCGCACGGCATCAACTACGGCCGGGCCGACACCCTGGACGCCGGGCAGATGGTGGCCGAGTACCGGGCGGGCCGGGTCATGCTGGCCGGGCTGCGCGGGCGCAGCGCGTTCCGGTTCCTGGAGCAGACCGCCCAGCACGCGGCCCGCCGGGTCTTCGGCAACCTGCGCATCGGCGCCTACGAGCCGGCCGGCTCGACGCTGACCGCGCCCGGCCGCTGGCAGGTGGAGCTGGCCGACCCCCCGGGCCGGGTCCGGGTCGAGCTGGCCGAGACCACGACCAGGCCGCTGTTCAGCAACTGCGCCGCCACCACGCCGCTGGCCATCCCGACGTTCGCGGTCCGGTCCGTCGACCGCCTGGTCTAGGGCCAGCCGGCCGCCGGGAACGCCGGGCTGGGCCAGCCGCCGGGCCAGGTGCGAGGACCGCATCCGCGCCGCCAAAGACACCGGGCTGCGTAACCTGCCGCTGCACGGGTTCGCCCAGAACCAGATCTGGTGCGAGCTGGTGGCCATGGCCTATAGCTGACCGCCTGGATGCAGCTGTTCGCCCTGGACGGCCCGCCCGCGCCTTGGAACCCAAACGGCTTCGGCTGCGGCTGTTCTCCGCCGCCGGCCGCCTGGCCCGTGGCGGGCGGCGGACCCGGGTGCGTCTCGCCGCGACCTGGTCCTGGGCCCCCCAGCCCACCACCGCGATCACCCGGCTGCAGGCCCTGGCCCCCGGCTGACCACCACCACTCGCCCCTGCCCCAGAAAGGACAAACCCTCAGGGCCCGTGGAACCCCGCCCCCCGGCGCGACAGCCGGCCCGCCACCCAGGGCCAGCCGAGAATATTCGCTGGCCTTGACAAGAAGGCCCCTCATAAGAGGATTTTTCACTAGAAACCTCTGCGTTCGGCAGTGAAGGAACGTGAGGACGGCGCACGCGTGGATGGGACTGACATGAATGGAACGGGTACGCGATCAGCCGCGCCATCCAGGCGGCGCTTGTTCCGCGCCTGGTCATACGGACTAGCGGCGGTGGCGGTCGGCACCGCTGTCATGACGGGCACGTTCACGGCCGGAGGCGCTGCCTCTGCCGCCGTCCCGGGTTCCGGCGGATCCGCGACCGGGTACTGGCCCGTCGCTGGCCAGAACCTGGACGACACGCACTTCCAGGCCGCCGAGCACCAGATCTTCCCGGCCAACGTGCACACGCTCGCGCCTAAATGGACGCTCACCACCAACGGGAACGTGGCCGCCACCCCGACCGTCTACGGCGGCGCGGTTTACGCGCCCGACCAGGGCGGGACGCTGTGGGCGGTAGACGCCAGAAGCGGTCATGTGCGGTGGTCCCATTCCATCGCCGGCTACACCGGAGTTGCCGGTGACCTGTCACGGGTGAGCCCGGCCGTTTACGGCAACGAGCTCGTGACCGGCGACGGCTGGGTCGTCAGCCCCACCAACACCGGTGGCGCCCGCATGTTCGCCGTCAGCCGGCAGACCGGCAAGCTGCTCTGGGTCACCAAGGTGGACAGCTTCATCGGGTCGGTCATCACCAGCTCGCCGGTGGTCTACCACGGCGTCGCCTACGTCGGCATCTCTTCCAACGAGGAGGGCCTGGCCACGATGGCGGGCTATCAGTGCTGCGTGTTCCGCGGGGCGGTCGTCGCGCTCGACGCCCGGACGGGCCGGCTGCTGTGGAAGGCCTACCTGGCGCCGTCCAACAATCACGGCGGTGACGTCAACATCCCCGGCTACTACAGCGGCGTCGCGGTGTGGGGGTCCTCCCCCGCGGTGGACCCGCGGCGCGGGCTGCTTTACGTCGCTACCGGCAACAACTACACGACGCCGCCAGGCGTCTGCACACTGCCCGGGCAGACCGGCTGCACCCGGCCGGCCGCCGACGACTACGTCGACTCCATCCTGGCGCTGAACATGCGGACCGGCGCGGTCGCCTGGGCCGACCGCACGCTGACCAGCGACGTCGGTACCAGTGCCTGCAAACAGCGGGGCGTGACGTGCGGACCCGACTACGACTTCGGCTCGATGCCCAACCTGTTCACCACCACGGACCCGCGAACCGGCCAGCGCGAGCAGCTCCTTGGCACCGGCCAGAAGAGCGGCGTCTACACGGCGGTCGACCCCGCCAACGGCCACGTCGTCTGGGCGACCGCGGTCGGCCCGGGTGGCGGCGGGGGCGGCATCCAGTGGGGGTCGGCCACCGACGGGCGGCGCGTATACGTGGCCGAAGCCAACACCTCCCACATCAAATACACGCTGGGCGGCTCCGGGCCGTACGCGGGCCAGAGCAGCACGAGCGGCTCGTGGGCCGCGCTCGACGCCGCCACCGGGAAGATTCTGTGGCAGACCCCCGACCCCCAGGGAGCCGCAGACCGGGGCTTCGTCAGTGCCGCGGACGGTGTGATGTATGCCGGATCCAACGCCGGAACCGGGGACAACATGTATGCGCTGGACGCGGCCACCGGGACAATCCGATGGCGTTTCGCCAGCGGCGGCGCGGTCATCTCCGGGGCCGCGATCGTGGGCAACAGCGTGTACTGGGGTTCCGGGTATTACACAGCCATCTGCCCGCCAGGTGTCACGTGCGGTCCCAATAACAAGCTGTACGCGTTCAGCGTCGGTTAAGTACCCTCAGCCGAGCCCGGCGCTGGCCGGCCTCGACGAGCGCACGGGGTCGGGTTACTCCCAGCGGGCGGCTTCCCAGCGCTGGCAGCAACATCCCCGGAACACAACGTGGATGCCCAGTGACCGGGTGCCAGCAGCCAGCGTTCGCCGTGTGCGCCGTCCGCATGCCGGCCAGCAGGCTGAGCACCTCTGGGGGTGCCGCCGTGCGCATCGTCACGGCGCTCTACTTCCGCCCGCTCTTCGCCGTGTCGAAGTACGTCTCACCCTCACCCCGCCGGGCCACCCCGCCGCTCTCCTGGAGCCTCTTCGAGGACATCCTCGCGCCAAACCGACCTTTACCTACTGGTCGGTCACGACCCGTGAGGCCTACGGACGCCAGAGTGTCGGCAAAGGGATCATTACGCACATTGGATCCGGGGGGCTGGCGGGCCGAGCGGGGGCGCGGGAGGCTAGGGCGGCGGGGTGGGGTGGGCGCGGGCGACGATGGCTGACTGGAGGCGGGCCAGGGCGGTGGCGCGGGCGCCGGTCAGGGACGGTTCGGTGGTCAGGCAGGCCGGGCGGACCGGGACCGGGCGGGGGAGGTCGGAGACGGCGGCGGTGACCGCGTTGGCGACGACGGGGTGGCGGCCCCAGGGGCCGCCCAGGACGATCTGGGCCGGGTCGGCCAGGGCGACGATGGCGGCGATGGCGCCGGCCACGGCCCGGGCCACGACCTCCCGGGTGGCCGGGGCCTCGGTGACGGCGGACAGCAGGCGGGCCGGGTCGATGGCGGTGGCGCCCGGCTGGCGGAGGCCGAGATCACCGAAGACCTCGATCAGGCTGGCCGCCCGGCCGCCGGGTCCGACGGTGAGCAGGTGCGCGATCTCGCCGGCCAGGCCGCTGTGGCCGCGGCGGACCTCGCCGTCGCTGACGACGGCGCAGCCCAGGCCCTCGCCCAGGTAGACGTAGGCGAAGTCGTCCAGGGCCACGCCGCCGTCAGCCGCCGCGGCCCGCTCGGCCCGGGCAGCCCAGTTCACGTCGTTGTCCACGGTGACCGGGCCGGCCACCAGCGGGGCCAGCACGCCGGCCGGGTCCAGGTCGCCGAGCAGGAACGGGCTGTCGGGCAGGTGGACCATGCGGCCGCTGGCCCGGTCGACCGGGTCGGCCGCGCTGACCACGGCCAGCCCGACCGGCCCGCCGGAGCGGTCCGCCGCGCCCGCCGGAGCCGCTGGGGCTGCAGGGACCACTGGGCTTTTCGGGACTTCTGGGGCTTCCGGGACTTCTGGGGCTTCCGGGGTTCTTGGGATTTTTGGGGCTGCCGCAGCCACGGCCTGGCTGGCGGCGGCGTGCAGGGCGGCTGCCGCCTGGGCCGGGCGGGCCGGGCGGGTGATGGCCCGCTCGGCCCGGGACACCACCGCACCGTGGGCGTTGACGCACTCGGCCACGATGCCGCCGGGGGCGATGCTGACCGCCAGGGCCAGGCCCACGTCACCGGCCAGCGCGTAGTAGGAGCCGACCCGGCCGCGGCCCCGGCCACCCGCGGTGCGCGCACCGGTGTCGGCCACCAGGCCGGCCGCGACCAGGCGGCGGACGCTCTCCCCGGCCGTCGGCTTGGAGAGGCCGGCCACGGCGGCCAGCTCGGCCCGGGTCAGCCGGGGTTCCCGCATCAGCGCCCGGAGCACGCGCTCGTCGGACAGCGCGCGCAGCAGGTCCAGGGACGGCTTGGCCGGGTCCATGCCGACAATTCTAGACAGGAGTCTTGACTAGAAACTGGGCGGGACCTACCTTCGATATAAATAAAGAGTCCTGCCTAGAAAGGGTCCGGGTCATGACCGAACTGCCGCACTGGGAGCAGACGCCCGCCGATCTGCCCACCGCGATCAAGGAGATCAAGGTCGCGCTGCGGGACCGGATCGCGGCCTCGGGCCGCACGGTGGAGGAGGTCGTGGCGGCCCTGGAGGGCCGGCTGGCCGCCGAGGTGGCCGGGATCGAGGCGGCCCGGGACCGGGGCGAGCCGGTCTGGCCGGTCATCGACTACGACGACATCGCGGCCGGGACCGTCGCGCCCGAGCACCGCGACCTGCTGCGCCGCCGCGGCTGCGTGGTGGTGCGCGGGCAGTTCGGGCACGACCGGGCCCGCGACTGGGACGCCGAACTGGTCGGCTACGTCGATCGCAACGGCTTCTTCGACCAGTACCGGGGGCCCGGCGACGACTTCTTCGCCAGCGTCGGATCGAAGCCGGAGATCTACCCCATCTACTGGTCGCGGCCCCAGATGGAGGCGCGCCAGAGCGACGAGATGGCGCGGGTCCAGGCCTTCCTCAACGGGCTGTGGCGGCACGAGTCGGACGGCGTGCGGTGGTTCGACCCCGGCCGGGACTCGCTGTACCCGGACCGCATCCGGCGGCGGCCGCCGGGGACCAGCTCGGCCGGGCTGGGCAGCCACCTGGACCCGGGCACGCTCGACCTGTGGATGACCCGGGATTACCAGCGGGCCTTCCGGCACCTGTTCGACGGCACCGCCGAGCAGTACGACCCGTGGGACGCGGCCCACCGGACCACCGGACCGCAGTACCCCGGGACGACCATGTGCTCGGTGTTCCGGACCTTCCAGGGGTGGACCGCCCTGTCCGGCATGGACCACGACCAGGGCGTGCTGCACACGGTCCCGATCCCGGGGGCCATGGCCTACCTGCTGCTGCGGCCGCTGCTGCCCGACGTGCCCGAGGACGACATGTGCGGCGTCACCGTCAACCAGACGTTCCCGGTCACCGAGCAGTGGCACCCGCTGCTGCGGCGCGCGCTCACCGGCATCCCCGACGTCCGGGCGGGCGACACGGTGTGGTGGCACTGCGACCTGATCCACAGCGTGGCCCCGGTCCAGGACCAGCGGGGCTGGGGCAACGTGATGTACATCCCGGCCGCCCCGCGGTGCCCGCGCAACGAGCGCTACGCGGCCTCGGTCCGGGCCGCGTTCGGCACCGGGTCCAGCCCGGACGACTTCCCGCCCGAGCACTACGAGCGCGACTGGGCGGGCCGCTTCGGCCCGGACGACCTGAACCAGACCGGCCGCCGCGGGCTGGGCCTGGCCTGAGGGCCACCCGCGACACCGTCGGCTGAGCGGGCCACCGGAGCGCGCCCGCGTCCGGCAGCCTCGGCTTCCTGGCCGCGGGGTACCGGGGGCGACCTCACGAAGCAGGGTGCGGCGCCGTTTACCCGGTGAAAGTGTTCAGGGACGACCAGAACGAGGTGCCTACGATGTCCACCCTGTCCCCCTCCACCCGGCACGCGGTGATCGAGTCCCCGATCGGGCCGCTGACCATCGTCCGCGACGACGAGGGGATCACCGGCGTGTACTACCCGGGTCACTGGACCCGGCCCGACCCGGCCAGCTTCGGACCGCGGGTCGACGCGGCCGATGACCGGGGCTTCGACGCGGTGATCACCCAGCTCGGCGAGTACTTCGCCGGCCAGCGGCGGGAGTTCGACCTGCCGCTGACCCCGCACGGCAGCCCCGCGGCCCAGCGGCTATGGAAGCTGCTGGCCGCCATCCCCTACGGCCAGACCACCACCTACGGCGCGCTGGCCCGGGAGATCGGCGGCACGATCAGCCCGCGCGCCATCGGCGGGTTCGTCGGCCGCAACCCGCTGTCCATCTTCATCCCCTGCCACCGCGTGCTCGGGTCCACCGGCCAGCTGACCGGCTACGCGGGCGGCCTGGAGCGCAAGCAGCACCTGCTGGAGCTGGAGGGCGCGATCAGCCCCGGCGCGGCCAAGCGGACCGTCACCCTGGCCCGGTGAAGCGGGCCCTCACCTCACGAACGGGGCGGGCGGGGCGTTTACATGGTGACGGCGCATCCGAGCGGAATGAGGTGGCAGAGATGGTCACGGTTTCCCCGTCCACCCGGCACACGGTGGTGGACTCGCCGATCGGGCCGCTGACCGTGGTCCGCGACGAGGACGGGATCACCGGTGTGTACTTCCGTCATCACTGGACCCGCCCGGACCCGGCCACGTTCGGGCCGCGGGTGGACGCGGCCGATGACCGCGGGTTCGACGAGGTGATCAGGCAGCTGGGTGAGTACCTGGGTGGTGAGCGCCGGGAGTTCGACCTGCCGCTGACCCCGCATGGTGACCCGGCCGCGCAGCGGGTGTGGAAGCTGCTGACCGAGATCCCCTACGGCCAGACCACCACCTACGGTGAGCTGGCCCGGCAGGCCGGCGGTGACATCACGGCCAAGGAGGCCGGCGGTTTCGTCGGGGCCAACCCGCTGTCGATCCTGATCCCGTGTCACCGCGTGGTCGGGTCGACCGGCAAGCTCACCGGCTACGCGGGCGGCCTCAAGCGCAAGCAGCACCTGCTCGAGCTGGAGGGGGCGGTCCCGGCCGGCCTGTGGTGACCGCGCCCCGGGTACTGGCCGGTGGGACGCGGGTCCTATTGGCCGCGGGCGGCGATCCGGTTGGTGACCTCGGTCCTGACCGTCTCGTGCAGCTCGTCCGAGGTGAAGCCGAGGCTGCGCAGGACCTGCGCGGCCCGGCTCTCCTCGGCCCGGATCAGCCCCAGCAGCAGGTGCTCGGTGCCGACCCAGTCGTGGCCGAGGTCGGCCGACGCGCGGAGGGCCTGGTCGATGGCCTCCTTGCTCTCGGGCCGGAACGCGATGTGACCCCGCGGCGCCTTCTTCCCGGCCGGCGGCATC
>DASXMW010000322.1:0-13648 GCA_036495425.1 Streptosporangiaceae bacterium
GATGGACGTGGTGGCCGACGGGGAGACCCCGGCCGGCGACCCGGCCGCAGCCGCCGCGCAGGTCAAGGCCTGGGCCGACGGCGGCGCGACCTGGTGGCTGGAGACCCGCTGGGGCATGCCGGGCACCCAGGACGAGCGGAACCGGCAGATGACCGAGCGGCTGGCCGCGGGGCCGCCTCAGCTGTAGCCGGGGCCGGTAGCCGGGGGCGCCCGGTGGCTAAGCCCGGGCGGCGGGCAGGGCGGAGCGGGGCGGCCGGTGCAGAAGCCACGCCCAGAAGGACCGGTGCGGCGCCCGGGCCACCACGTTGCTGTGGCGAACCCGGCCGGCCAGGTCGACTCGCAGCGTGGCCGGGACCTCGGGGCCGCGCGGCGGCCGGATCCGGCTGTTGCCGCTCTCCAGGGTCAGCGCATCGGCGTCGATGAGGATGCCGGGCTTGGTGATCAGGACCAGGTTGCTGTGGTGCAGGTCGACGTCGAGCTGCAGGGTGGGCCAGGCGACATCGGCCTCGGTGAAGTCCAGGATCACGTTGCCGTGCCTGACCTCTACCGTCATCCGCTGGGGTACGGCCCACCGGCCCTCCCGGCGGCTGTTGCCGTGACGGCAGTCGATCCGCACGTCGTCCTTGGGCCGCGGGGCGACGGTCCCGCCCCGGGCCGATTCGGTGGGCAGGTCGGCGACCAGCGCGGCCAGCTGACCGTAGGTGCGGGCGGTCAGGGCCGCCTCCACCCGTTGCTCGAGCTCGCCGGCGTCGATCCGGCCGTCCCCCGCTGCCACCCGCAGTTGCTCGACGGTCTGGTCCCGGTCCTCATGCGAGGCGCGCAGGTTCTCCCGGGCCAGCACCTCGCGCCCGGGCGCTTCCGATGACGGCTCATTCGCCATGGCAGAACCTTAGAGCGAACCGGGCATTCCGCGCACATCCGCACTCCGTGCGCGGGATCAGCCGGTGTAGGGGCGGGGGTCGCCGCGCAGCCATTCCACCAGGTTGCGGCGGGGCGGCCGGGCGGTCAGGTCGCCCACGGCGATCGACCCGGTCACGGTGATGACCAGGGCAGTGGCGGTGAGGCCGTCGTCATCCCGGGACGTGTCCACCTTGACCGAGCCGTTGTCGACCATGAGGTCGCGGGTGTGCACCTCGATCCCGGGCCGGGTGATCAGGGTCAGGCTGCCGCCCCGGATGCGAGCGGCGATGTCGAGGGTGGGCGAAGTGATCTCGGCCTCGGTGAAGTCGAGGATGACGCTGCCGCCGTCGACCTTGACGTCGAGCTCGGACGGCACGGTCCAGTGGCCGTCCCGCTTCGCCTGGTACAGCTCGGATCCGATGTGGTCCCGGTGCGGCGGCGGCTCGGGCCGCGACAGGTCCAGCGGTGGCTCACCGGGCAGGTCGCCGACCAGGGCGGCCAGGTCGCCGAGGGTGCGGGCCGACAGTGCTGCCGCCGTGCGCTCGTCCAGCTCGTCGGGCTCCAGGCGGCCCGCCGCGCCCGCGTCGCGGAGCATGCCGACGATGGCGGCCCGGTCGTCGTGCGAGGCGCGCACCTGGCCGGCCGGCCTCTCTCGGCCAGAATGTGGTTCCGGAGAATGATCAGCCACGGGAAGAACTTAGTAGCCGACTCAGGGAGATGCAGGGTGGCACTGGAGATCAAGCGGCTGCACCTGTCCACGGTGACACCGCCGGGGACGCGGGCGGAGTGGCCGGTGCACGGGTTCGTGGTCACCTACCCGGGCGGGGCGGCGCTGGTGGACACCGGGGTCGGCGGCCCGCAGGGGGTGCAGGACAACTGGCGGGCGGTCAACGTGGCCGCGGCCGGCGCGCTGGCCGAGCTGGGCATGAGCCCGGCCGACATCAGCCTGGTCATCAACACCCACCTGCACTTCGACCACTGCGGGCAGAACGCGGTGTTCAAGCACGCCGCCTTCCACGTGCAGCGGGCCGAGCTGGACCGGGCCCGGCGGGAGTCACCCGACCTGGCTGACTGGTTTGACTTCGCCGGGGCCCGGTTCGAGCTGCTGGACGGCGACACCGAGATCGTGCCGGGCATGTCGGTGATCACCACCCCGGGCCACACCGTGGGCCACCAGAGCGTGCTCATCCAGGGCGCGGACGGCGAGGACCTGCTGATCGGCGACGCGGCCTACACCCCCCGGCTGTACTCCTGGCCGGCCGGGCGGGAGCTGCCGCCGGGACAGGCCGACGATCGGGACGCCTGGGCGGCCTCGATCGGGCGGATCCGGTCCACCGCGGCGGCCCGGGTGCACTTCTGCCACCACACCGACGTGATTCACGCCTGAGCTCCGGTTTGGCTGGCGGCCGCCTGGAAAGCCTGGGCGTATGGCTGCTGAGCTGCGTTGTCTGGTCACCGGGGCTACCGGGTACATCGGCGGGCGGCTGGTCCCCGAGCTGCTCGAGGCCGGCGGCACCGTCCGCTGCATGGCCCGCGATCCGGGCAAGCTGGCCGACCGGCCCTGGTCCGATGACGTCGAGGTGGCCAAGGCCGACGTGACCGACCCGGCCGCGCTGCGGGCGGCGCTGGACGGGTGCGACGTGGCCTACTACCTGATCCACTCGCTGGGCACCGGGGCCTCGTTCGAGCGGCGGGACCGGGACGCGGCCCGGACGTTCGCCGGCGCGGCCCGGGCGGCCGGGGTCCGGCGCATCGTGTACCTGGGCGGCATGCTCTCCGGGCAGGAGGGCGACCTGTCGCCGCACCTGCGCTCGCGGGCCCAGGTCGGGGACATCCTGCTCGACAGCGGGGTCCCCACCGCGGCCCTGCAGGCGGCGGTGATCATCGGCAGCGGGTCGGCGTCGTTCGAGATTCTCCGCTACCTCACCGAGCGGCTGCCCGCCATGATCACGCCCAGGTGGGTAGACACCCGGATCCAGCCCATCGCCATCCGCGACGTGCTGCGCTACCTGGTCGGCGCGGCCACGCTGCCGGAGGAGGTGAACCGGCGGTTCGACATCGGCGGCCCGGACATCGTGACCTACGCGGAGATGATGCGGCACTACGCCAAGGTGGCCAAGCTGCCGCCGCGGCTGCTGGTGCCGGTCAAGGTGCTGACCCCGTCGCTGTCGTCGCACTGGATCGGGCTGGTCACCCCGGTGCCGCCCAGCCTGGCCAAGCCGCTGATCGAGTCGCTGCGGGTCGAGGTGGTGGCCTCCGAGCACGACATCGCGCAGTACATCCCGGACCCGCCCGGAGGCCTGCTGCCGCTGGACCGGGCCATCGAGCTGGCCCTGGCCCACACCCGGGAGGGCGGCGTGTCGACCAGCTGGTCATCGGCGGACGCCCCCGGGGCCCCCAGCGACCCGCTGGCCAGCGACCCGGACTGGGCCGGCGGCTCGCTGTACGTGGACGAGCGGACCAGCGCGGTCAACGCGACCCCGGACGCGCTGTGGCGGGTCATCGAGGGCATCGGCGGCACCACCGGCTGGTACTCATTCGCCGGGGCGTGGGCCGTACGCGGGCTGGCGGACCAGCTGGTGGGCGGGGTCGGCCTGCGCCGCGGCCGCCGGGACCCGGTCCACCTGCGCCCGGGTGACGCCCTGGACTTCTGGCGGGTCGAGGCGATCAAGCCCGGTGAGCTGCTGCGGCTGCGGGCGGAGATGAAGCTGCCCGGGCTGGCCTGGCTGGAGCTGCACGTCGGCCGGGATGGCAGCGGCCGGACCACCTACCGCCAGCGGGTCATCTTCCAGCCGCGCGGCCTGGCCGGGCAGGCGTACTGGCGGTCGAGCGCGGTGTTCCACCGCCTCGTGTTCGGCGACATGGCCAAGAACATCACCGCCGCCGCCGAGCGGGCCGGTATCCGCAGCCCGCTCGAGCACCGGCCGTCCTGACCCCGCCGCTCAGCGCCGGGCGGTTTCGGCTGTCTTCTTGATGGCGGCCAGGGTCAGGGGGATGCCGCGGTGGGCGGCGCTGGTGCGCTCGGCGATCTGGGTCCCGGCGTCGGCGCCGTAGCGGTCGTGGAAGCCGGCGATGCCCTTGGGCAGGAAGTTCCAGGTCTCGGTGAGCTCGGTGCCGCCGTCGGCCGGGGTGAACGTGTAACCCCAGCGCACGAAGCCGTTATTGACCTCGAAGGCGAACTCGCGGCCGCGGTCGGCCGCCACCACCTGGGACCGGGTCTCCCAGGTTCGCTCCGGGGTCTGGTTCCGGCCCGTGAACCAGGCGCCCGGCCGCGGGCCACCGCCGTCGTCCCACCAGCAGGAGGCGCAGATCGGGCTCCACTCCCCCATCCGGGTCACGTCCGACACCAGGTCGTAGAGGGTCTCCGGGTCACAGCCGACGTGGATGGAGTCCTGGTAACTGAGCTCGCTCATGAGGCTCATTATGGCGGTCGGGGGCTGAGCGGGTCGTGGCCGTCCTGGCCCGCGATCCGGCCCCGGCCGGGCCGCCGCGGCTCGATCTGCTGCTTGCCGAACCGGCGCGGCCCGGACCACTTGGCGGGCACCGCGTCGACCGCGTAGGCCACCGCGTAGGCGGCCCGCTCGTAATTGACCCGCCAGCCCACGAAGTCCGGCCAGGCGTCGGCCGGGTCCCGCTGCAGCGGGAAGCCGACCTCCTTGAGCCGGTCCACCGCCTCCAGGAACTCCTGATAGGTCAGGGAGATGCCTTCGTTCGGGTCCGCCTCTTCCGGGACGTCGAAGGCCATGGCCCGGGCGATCCGGGTGAAGCAGCCGAAGCCGCTGCGCAGGCACAGCCGGGCGGGCACGGCCGGCGCCTCGTCCGGCGACAGCGACAGGTAGAGGGCGGCCGAGTCCAGCACGGCCAGCAACGCGGTGACCCAGGACGACAGCGGCCGCGGCGACCGGAACCGGACCAGGGTCAGGTAGGTGGTGTGGCTCTCGGCCACGTCGGCGGCCCAGCGCTCCCACTGGGCGTACAGGGCGGGCATGGTGTTGAGGGTCGACACCCCCGAGCCCAGCCCGTAGTGGGTGCGGGCCAGCAGTTCCGGGCCCCAGGACGGCACCCCGGCCCGGAAGTTCAGCAGGGCCACGTCGGTCTCGCGCCGGTTGAACGCCGCGTACAAGGTGGGCAGGTAGGCGATCTGCAGGGTGACGATGATCAGGCCGGAGGCGGCGGCCGCGAACACCAGCACCGACGGGACCGTGCCCGGCGGCACGTCGAACCCCAGCGTGAACAGGGACGAGCCGGCCGCGACGAAGGCGGCGGCGGCCCCGTGGGTCTCGAACGGCCACAGCAGCAGCGAGAACCCGACGTAGGCCACACCCAGCCAGACGGCGAGCTGGCCGAGCAGGATCGCGGCCGCCTGGACGGCCAGCACCCGGTCCCGGCGGCCGTCCTCGGCCCGCCTGATCACCACCTTGAACAGGGCGTCGATGCTCTTGTCGACCATCCGGGTCAGCCTGCTGCCCACCTGGCGGCTGACGATCAGCGTGCCGATCGCGCTGCTCCACACCGCGAGGACCAGCACGCCGCCGAACACCGCGGCGATCACGCGGCCCCACTGCGGCACGGTCATGCGTTCTCCTCGGCCTCCGCGCCCGATAGGCGCGATGAGCTAAGGGTGCCACGACTGGTCAGGACGGGTCGTTGAGGGCGGCGCAGAGCCGGGCCACGGCGTGGCTGAACGCGTGCTCGGCCGATGATCCGTACCCCACCACCAGGGCCTGCCG
Source organism: Streptosporangiaceae bacterium (assembly GCA_036495425.1). Classification (GTDB taxonomy): domain Bacteria; phylum Actinomycetota; class Actinomycetes; order Streptosporangiales; family Streptosporangiaceae; genus Bog-532. Next base: position 5,631 of record DASXMW010000322.1, read on the forward strand.
GTCCCGCGGGCCGACCCCCGCGTCGGCGGCCCGGTAGCGGTCCAGGCTGTCCACTTGCAGGCCGCGGGCGGCGGCCCGGGCCACCACGTGGTCCTCGGCCTGCCCGCCGGGCAGCTCGCACAGAGCGTGCAGCCCGGCGGCGATGCCGGTGACCCGGACCCGCGGCGCCTCCCGGCCCAGCGCGGCCGCCAGCCGGTCCCGGCGGCGGCGGTAGGCCAGCCGGGACCGGCGGACGTGCCGGTCGTAACCGCCGGAGGTGATGAACTCGGCCAGCGTGAGCTGGTCCAGCCGGCTGCCCGGCCCGGCCGTCAGTTCCCGGGCCACGGCCACCTCCCGGGCCAGCGCGGCCGGAAGCACCAGCCAGCCGAGCCGGAAGCCCGGGGCCAGGCTCTTGCTGGCCGATCCGGCGTAGACCACGTGCTCGGGCGCCAGGGCCTGCACCGCGCCGACCGGCTGCCGGTCGTAGCGGAACTCACCGTCATAGTCGTCCTCGATGATCAGGCCGCCGGTGGTCCTGGCCCAGTCCACCACCTGCGTGCGCCGGTCCGGGGCCAGCGCGGCCCCGAGCGGGAACTGGTGGGCCGGGGTCAGCAGCAGGGCGCCGGCCCGGCCGGCCGCGGCCACCACCGCGCCCTCGCCGTCGACGGGCAGGGCGGCCAGGCCCAGCCCGGCCGCGGCGATCGTGGCCCGGGCGGTGGGCAGCCCGTACTCCTCCACCGCCAGCGTGCGGGCGCCGCGGTCCCGCAGCACCCGGGTCAGCAGGGCCAGTCCCTCGGTGAAGCCGTCGCAGACCACGATCCGGTCCGGGTGGGCCCGCACCCCGCGGGCCCGGGCCAGGTACTCGGCCAGGGCCGCGCGCAGTTCGGGACGGCCCTGCGGGTGGCCGTAGCCGAAGGCCGCGCTGGGCGCGGCGGCCAGCGCCCGCCGGCTCGCGGCCAGCCAGGCCGACCGCGGGAACGCGGACACGTCGGGCGAGCCCGGGACCAGCGTGTAGCGCGGCGGCCGGGGCGGGGCCGGCCCAGCCGGAGCCGCGGCCGGGCCCGGATCGGCGGTCACCCGCTCGGCGACCCGGGTGCCGGAGCCGCGCTCGGCGGTCAGCCAGCCCTCGGCCACCAGCTGGCCGTAGGCGTCGGCCACCGTGTTGCGGGCCAGCCCCAGGTCGGCGGCCAGGGCCCGGGAGGAGGGCAGCCGGGTTCCCGGGCTGAGCCGCCCGGTCCGGACCGCGTCCCGCAGCGCGGCCTCCAGCCGCGCCCGCAGACCGCCGCCGGCCAGGTCCACGTGCAGGTCGAGGCTGGAAGTGGCCCAATATTTCTCCATGGAAGTGGACCTTACCCGTGGGCCATCTGCCTTTTAGGCTGGAGTCATGACAGACACCGCAACCACCACCCAGATCCCCGTCCGGCTCGACTTCGACGCCCTGGCGGCCGGCTTCTCCCGGGCCATGGACCACCTGGACCGGGCCGCGACCAAGGAACTCGACGCGGCCAGCATCGACCCCAAGCTGCGCGAGCTGATCCGGGTCCGGGCGTCGGAGATCAACGGCTGCGCCTACTGCATCGACATGCACACCAAGGACGCCCGGGCCATCGGCGAGACCGAGCAGCGCCTCTACGCGCTGCCCGCCTGGCGGGAGACGCCCTACTTCACCAGCCAGGAGCGGGCCGCGCTGGCTTTCACCGAATCGGTCACCCTGCTGGCGGGCGAGCACGTCCCCACCCGCGACTATGACGCGGTCGCGGCCGAGTTCAGCCCGGCCGAGGTGGCCGCCCTGGTCAGCCTGATCGTGGCCATCAACGCCTGGAACGCGATCAGCGTGGCCACCCGGGCCTGGGAGCCCGGCACCTATCAGCCCTGACCCGTCTCCTGAGCGTCAGCACCAGCGGCCGGGCCAGGGTCCGCGGTGACCTCGGGCTCGTGGCGGACCGGGAAGTTGACCGAGGCGGCGATGAAGCAGCGGGCGCTGGCCTCGGCATGCAGGCGCAGCGCGGCCTCGGTCATGCTGGCGTCGCGGACGGTCACCCGGGGGCGCAGCACGACCTCGGTGAAGTGGCCGCCACCCCCGGCGGTTTCGGCCATGGTGCCGCGGGCCTGATCGGTGTAGCCGGTCACCACCACCCCGGCGTCCGCGCACACGTGCAGGTACGACAGCAGGTGGCACTGGGACAGGGCCGCGGTGAGCAGCAGCTCGGGATTCCAGCGGTCCCGGTCGCCGTGGAAGCTGCGGTCCGAGCTGCCGGCCAGCGGCGCGACGCCGGCCGCGGTCACGTCGTGGTCGCGGCCGTAGGCCTTGTAGCCGCTGGTGCCCGTGCCGCGGTTGCCGGTCCAGGTCACCGTGGTCTGGTAGTGGTGGGTCCGGGGCACGGGTAGTTAGGTTAGTCGCGGCCGAGCCAGGTGCAGACGCAGGCCTCGTTGCCTTCGGGGTCGGCCAGCACCCAGAACGCGGGCGCTTCGGCGTCGTTGATCAGCCGGCCGCCCGCGGCCAGCGCGGCCTGGATGCGGTGCTCGGTCTCGTCGTGCGGGACCACCACGTCGAAGTGGATCCGGTTGCGCTGCGGCCGCGGCTCGTCCATCTGCTGGAACCAGATGGCCGGGCCCTGCCCGACCGGGTCGGCCAGGCCGGCGCCGGGATCGGTGCCGTCGCTGCCGGGCTCGTTGCCGTAGCCCATGACCGCCTGCCAGAACGGGCGGATGGCCGGTATGTCGAGCGCGTCGATGGCGATCTCCAGCACCTGAACCGAACGCGGGCTGCCTGGGCCCAACTCCGGCTCGGTGACCAGGCCCAGGTCGTCGAGGGCGGCCGAGATGCGCTGGGCGGCGGCGATCTCCGGCGGCCCGACCCGGCCGTCGGCCCGGGACTGCAGGGTCAGCACCACCCGGTCCGGCCGCAGGTCCAGGGACAGGCTGCCGTCGGCGTCAGCGGCCGCGCCGGTGACCACCCGGGCCACGTCGGCGGCCAGGGCCAGCGAGCCGACCAGGACCGAGGTGCGGATGACGCCAACCGTGAACCGCCAGCCGGGGCCGCCGACCGCGTCCGAGATCTGCTGCCGGGTCAGCGGCGTGCCGGGGCCCGGGGGCTGATCGCTCATGGCCGCATCCTCTCACCGCGGCCGGCCTGGCGCGGGGAGGTCACTCGATGTATCAGGGCCACCGGGCTCGCCTCCGCACCAGCAAGAGTTTCGTGAGCCAAGACGATGACAGGGGGATGGCCATGGAAACCGGGGTGATGTTCGTCGACTGCCCGGCCTACCTGAACCGGACCGGCACGCAGCGGTGCGGGCTTCCGGCCGAGGTCGAGGACCTGTACTGCCTCCAGTCCACCGACGGCCCGCTGGACAGCGCACGGATCCGCTGCCCGCGCGGCCACTGGTTCAACGGGCCGCTGGAGGCTTTGGTTCTGGACGACAGGGTTAGGACGGTGTGTGGGGGTATGGGAGCCCGTACCGGGCAGACGGGCCAGCGGTTACTAGCCGCTGGCCCGCCCGCCGGGCACGCCGTGGGCACAGGGGTCAACCCAGGGCGCGGGGTGAATCAGTTGCCGGGCGAGCGCGCTCAGGCGCTCACGGCGTCAGACGGCGCTGATCAGCAGCCGTCGTAGGCAGACCAGTTGCTCTGGCCGCCCTGGGCGATCGCGTTGTTGAACACCTGGTTCTGCTCGGACACACTGGCGTGCCCGAAGTCGGCGGACGAGCCGCCGTACGCCTCCCAGGTCCCCTGGCTGAACTGGTAGAGGCCGTAGTGGCCGCTGGAGTTCATGACCTGGCTGTTGCCGCCCGACTCACGGGAGATGACGCACGACTGGAAGCCGGACCCACCGTTGTAGGTGGCCGCGGGCTGGGCCGGGGCGGCCTGGGTCGGGGCGGCTTCGGTCGGGGCGGCTTCGGCCGGAGCCGACTGCGTGACCGGGGCGCTCTCCGTGGCCGTGGAGGCCGTGGAGGTGTGCACCGGCGCGGGAACCACCGGGCCGAGCTGCGACGGCGCAGCCGGGATCTTGGCGGGCTTGGCCGGGATCGTCAGCTTCTGACCAGCCGAGATCACGTTCGCCCACTTGATCTGGCCGCGGTTGGCGTAGTAGATCACCGGCCACGCGGCAGATTCGGAGTAGACGTGCTTGGCGATCGCGGACAGCGAGTCGCCGCTCTTGACCGTGTACTTCGTCGTCGCGGTCTTGGCCGCCGGCTTCTGCGCCGCGGCCTCCCGGATGCTGGCCAGCAGCTGAGGCTCGGTGCCTGCGTGCTGGGCCTGATCCGAGGCGGTGGCGTGCTCGACGCTTGTCGTCTGCGCCGTCGCCGCGCCCGCCGGGGCCGCCGACATGACAAACGCCGCGGCTACGCCAAACAGCGTGGGCGCGGCGACGATCGGCAGCCGTTTCTTAGCGTGTTTTCCTAGGGCGCCCAAAGGGCTCCTTCCCGAGCAGTGCGCGTTCACGTGGAAGACCGTGCAGCGTGCCAACCATCTGCACGTGCGTCTGCACGATCCTCGGAACGCCTGACATCACGACACCGTAAAGCCCAAACGACGAATTTCGCAAAAGTTTGGCAAAAGAATTTTTCGTTGCTAACCTGCGCGACCCGCCCGGTCGGCTCACCGCCGGACACACCCCCCGCCAGGGGGCGAAATACCCGAACCGTTATGAGGCCCCGCACCCGAAAATTAAAACAAATATGCAGGTCAGAGCGATGTCGGCCCAGCTCAAAGGCGGGCCTGGGGCCGTGTCTTGTGCGTTAGTTTGACATACATTGCGCGCGAAGTTACGCGGACGTAATCTGCGGTGAATGTAATTTACGCCACACTGGCCCTGAGAGCAGTACGAATGCCCGGGGAGGGGATGGATGGCCGAGCTGATCACGGGTGGCGACCCGTCGGACACCCACTCAAAGGCCCTGCGGATCAACCTCGACCCCCGCTGGTACGGGACCATCGCGGAGATCGGGGCCGGCCAGGAGGTGGCCCGCTGGTTCTTCCGGGTCGGCGGGGCCGCGGGCACGGTGGCCAAGTCGATGTCCGCCTACGACATGGCGGTCAGCGACGCCGTCTACGGCAAGGCCGACCGGTACGTCTCGGCCAGCCGCCTCCAGGGCATGCTGGACAAGGAGTTCGCGCTGAACGTCGAGCGGCTGGACTCCGAGCGCGGCGACGACAACTGCTTCTTCGCCTTCGCCGACACCGTGGTCGCCCGCAGTTACCGGGGCGGCAACGAGTGCCATGGCTGGATGGGCGTGAAGTTCCAGGCCCAGCAGCATGACGAGCCCAGCCAGATCGTCATGCACGTGCGCATGCTGGACGTGGAGGCCTGGCTCCAGCAGGAGGCGCTCGGCATCGTCGGCGTCAACCTCCTCTACGGGGCGTTCTTCCACCACCACGAGGCGGACAAGCTGATCGAGAGCCTGCTCGACCGGCTGACCACCGGCCGCATCGAGATCGACATGATCGAATTTCGCGGCATCGAGTTCCGGCGGGTCGACAACCGGCTGATGGCGCTGAAGCTGGTCCAGGTCGGGCTGAGCGGGGTGGCCATGTTCGGCCCCGACCGCGAGGTGCTGCAGCCCAGCGAGGTGCTGCGCAAGCACCCGGTGCTGGTCGAGCGGGGCAGCTTCCGGCCGCCGACCCACGTCAACCTGGACATGCTGGAGACGGCCCGGGCCCGGTTCACCGAAGACCCGGAGGTGGCGGGCAAGCAGGTGCTGTGCCTGACCGAGATCACCATGCGCAACCTATTGGCCGGCGGGGCCGAAGTGGACCGGCGCGACTTCATCGCCCGCGCCGACCTGCTGGCCGCCTGCGGCATGACCACGCTGATCACGGACTACTTCGACTACTACCGGCTGGCCGCTTACATCGCCGAGCGGACCAAGGAGCGGATCGGCATCGTGATGGGGGTGCCGAGCCTGATCGACCTGTTCGACGAGAAGAACCATGCCCAGCTGCCGGGCGGCATCCTGGAGAGCTTCGGCCGCCTGTTCAAGAACGACCTCAAGCTGTACGTCTACCCGGTGAAACCGTCGGCCGACGACGAGCTCAAGACCGTGGATGACATCAAGGTCCGGCCCGAGCTGCAGCCGCTGTACGACTACCTGTGGGGCCGGGGCAGCTTCATCCACCTCGCCAACTACCACCCCGACTACCTGCCGATCTTCAGCCGGGACGTGCTGCGCCGCATCGCGGCCGGCGACGACTCCTGGGAGACCATGGTCCCGGCCGAGGTGGCCGAGCTGATCAAGAAGCGGTCGTTCTTCGGCTACGCCAAGCCCGGGCTGGAGTAGCCCGGGCCTGGCGCCGATGGGTCAGTGGGTCAATTGGCCTGCTGGGGCTGGCTGATGTTGACCATCCACTGGATGCCGAACTGGTCGGTGAGCATGCCGAACTCGTCGCCCCAGGCCTGCTTGGCCAGGGGCATGCCCACGGCCCCGCCCGCCGACAGCTTGTCGAAGTAGCCGTGCAGCGCACTGTCGTCGCCGCTCAGGCTGACCGCGAACCCGGCCGGCGCCTGGTATTCCATGTGCTCAGGCACGTCCGCGCCCATGATCGTGTACCCGCTGCTGGTCTGCAGCTGGCCATGCATGATCTTGTCGGCGTCCGCGCCCCCGGCCGCCCCGAGCTCACCGAACGTGCTGAGGGTCAGTTCGCCCCCGAACACGTCCCGGTAGAACTCCATGGCCTGACGTGCGGTGCCGTTGAAGTTGAGATACGGATTCAGCAGTGACGCCATGCTTCCCCCTAGACCCCCGTCCGCTACCGGACGGTCGTGAGATGCCGGTTGGTTGGTCCGCCGAGCGTAGCGTGATCCCGGTCACAGATCCACGCTGACAACGCTATCTTCGCAAATAATTTCGAATTCGTTCATCCACCGCTGCCTACGGCCGTGTCCCCCGGGGTGCTGGTGCTGGTGGCCCGGGGGTCGGGGGGAGAATGCTGGCATGGACGAGGACGTTCAGCGGTACGTGGATCGGATCCCGGACGAGCACCGGGCGTTGTTCGACCGGGTGGACGGGCTGATTCTGGGGGCTTACCCGGACGCGGTGGTCAAGCTGTCGTACACGATCCCCAGTTACTGGCGGGGGCGGCGCAAGCTGTACGTCGGGGTGTGGAAGCACGGGCTGTCGGTGTACGGGTGGCCGCAGGGGTCCGAGCGGGACTTCGTGGGCCGGCACCCGGAGCTGAAGACCAGCAAGGGCACCATCCAGATCCGGCCCCGGGACGCGGCCGGGCTCGGCGACGGCGACCTGCTGGAGCTGGTGCACGCGGCGCTGGCCGGGTGAGGCCGCCGATGGACCTCGACGCGCTGGTGGCGCTGATGCCGTTCGCGGCCGAGCTGGGGCTCACCCTGGAGGCGGCCAGCGCCGACCGGGTGGTGGCCCGGCTGGACTGGGCGCCGCGGCTGTGCACCGCGGGCGGGGTGCTGCACGGCGGAGTGCTGATGTCGCTGGCCGACAGCGCCGGGGCGCTGGTCGCGTTCCTGGGGCTGCCGGAGGGGGCGACGACCGCGACGGCCAGCTCTTCGACCCAGCTGATGCGGCCGGTCACCGGCGGCACCGTGCGGGCGGTGGCGGTGCCGCTGCACCGGGGGCGGGCCACGGTGACCGCCCAGACCAGCGTGCTCGACGACCGCGAACGGCTCGTCGCGCAGACCACGCAGGTCCAGACGGTCCGGAACCCGTAGCCGGTCCCCGGCGGGGCCTGTGGCCGGTCAGGAGTAGTCGCGGAAGGCGGGCCAGGCCCGGGCCCAGGAAGACCGCAGGCCGGTGGCCAGGTAGATCCGGGCGCCCTGCTCGTCGTCGTCGACCCCGAGGCCGTTACCGAACGTGGCCACCTGGCGGACGTGGGCGAACTCGCGGTGCAGCAGGGCCGGGTCGACGTTGATCGCGATCGCGGCGGTGTCCGCGGCCGGGGGCGGCCCCCAGAGCCAGAAGTTGTTGTGGCCGCTGTAGGCGGTGGGCAGGCGGTGGGCCGGGCCGTACCGGGCCAGCGCCCCGGCCTCGCCGTAGTTGCCGGTCAGGATCGTGGTCCGGGCCCGCTCGGCC
>DASXMW010000323.1:0-7136 GCA_036495425.1 Streptosporangiaceae bacterium
GTGCCCGCGGTGATCGTCTCCCCGTACGCCCGGCGCGACCACGTCAGCAGCACGGTCTACGACCACACCTCGATACTCAAGCTGGTCGAGCAGAAGTGGAACCTGCCCGCCCTGACCAGCCGGGACGCGGCCGCCGAATCACCGCTGGACGCCCTGGAGCTGGACGGGCCGCCGGCCTTCCTGACCCCGCCTGAGCTTTCCGCCCCCAGCCTGCCGCGGCATTTCGGATAGGAGCCAGCCATGTGGAAAACCCTGGAGAACCGTGAGATAAGGCGCCGCGGCCGCCGCATCCCCACCGAGCGGCCCGGCGAACGGCCCCGGCCCGACCTGCCCGAGGGCACGGATCTGCTGCCGCAGATCAAGCACATCGTCGTGCTGATGATGGAGAACCACTCCTACGACAACTACCTCGGCACCCTGGACGGCCGCGGTGACGGGCTGCCCGACGGCGAGCAGGCGGCCAACCCGAGGCGTGACGGCACCCCGGTCAAACCGTTCCACCTGAGGGACACGAGCCAGGTCAAGGACGACCCCAAGCAGAGCTGGCACGCCGCCCACCTGCAGTGGAACAACGGGGCCTGCGACGGGTTCGTGCGCAGCGTGGAGGAACTGGTCCCGGGCCGGGACCCGGCGTTGCCGATGGGCTACTGGACCGACGACGATCTGCCCTTCTACCACGGGCTGGCCCGCACGTTCCCGCTGGCCGACCGCTGGTTCTCGTCCTGCCTGGGGCCGACGTTCCCCAACCGGCGGTTTCTCATCGCGGGCACCGCGCACGGGCTGATCGACGACCTGTCCTGGGACATCCTCGACCTGCCGCCCGCCGGGACCATCTTCGACGTGCTGACCAGGCACGGCGTGCCCTGGAGCAACTACCACAACATCCGCCCGGCCAAGGTGCTGCTCAAGCGGGTGCTCGGCCAGAACGGGCTGCGCGCGGCCCGCAGCGTGGGCCGGATCGGCCGCTGGTTCCCCCGGGTGACCGAGCGGGTCCAGGGCAACAAGCAGTTCACCGCCGACCTGTATCCGCTCGGGATCGCGGCCTGTGTCCGTCACCTGCGGCGGACCGACCAGTTCTTCGCCGACGCTGACGCGGGCACGCTGCCGGAATTCTGCATCGTGGACCCGGACTTCGACGTCTTCTCCGAGGAGAACCCGCAGGACATCCGCAAGGGCGAAAGCTTCGCGGCCGAGGTCATCAACCGGGTCATGCACGGCAAGGGGTGGGAACACACCCTGCTCATCTGGGTCTACGACGAAGGGGGCGGCTACTACGACCACGTGCCGCCGCCGGAGGCGGTCCCCCCGGACGACGTGCCCGCGCACAACCCGCTGCTGGCCGCGCCCGGATGGGTCAAGCTGCTGCTGCGGCCGGTGCTCGGCTCCTACCTGGGCAAGATCAGGGCCGAGGACGACGGACCGGGCACCTACGACCGGCTGGGGTTCCGGGTGCCGGCCGTGATCGTGTCACCGTTCGCGCGGCCGGACTTCGTCACCCACACGACCTTCGACCACACCTCGATCCTCAAGCTGGTCGAGCAGAAGTGGAACCTGCCCGCCCTGACCCGCCGGGACGCGGCCGCCGAATCACCGCTGGACGCCCTGGACCTGGACGGCCCGCCCGCGTTCCGGACCCCGCCGCGGCTGCCGGAGCCGAGCATGCGCTGGGGCGACTGGGAAAACGAGCGGACCGCCGCCAGGTCATTCCGGCGGCAGCGGTGAGCCGGTCTCCTCGTCGGGCTCGGGCGCGAGCGATTCGCCGGCGTCGGAGTTTGGCTCGGGTGGGAACGCCTCGCCGGCGTCGGAGCTTGGCTCCGGCGGGAACGCCTCGCCGGCGTCGGAGCCGGATTCGGGCGGGAGCGGGGAGTGCTCGCTCATCGGGTCCTCCTAGGTGCCTCGGCGCTGGGGCTCCTTCCCCAGTCTCCTCTCCGGTTGAGCGGACGGCCATAGCTACGGTAGGAACGCGGCATGCTGTGTGGTGAGAAGGTGCTCCTGCGGGCCCGGCAGGACAGCGACATCCCGGTCCTGGAGGCCGAACTGTACGGGGACGTGCTGACCCGGTCCCGGGGGGACAGCCGGCCGTGGCGGCCGCTGCCGCCCGGGTCGGCCGACTCCCCGTACCGGGTCACCAACTGGCGGTCCGACCCGGCCGTGTTCTCCGTGGTCGAGCTGGCCAGCGAGGAACTGGCCGGCGACGCGCTGCTGTGGGGGGTCGACGACCACAACCGGTTCGCGCACCTGGGCATCTCGGTGCTCCCGTCGTTCCGCGGCCGCGGGCTGGGCACGGACATCACCCGGGTGCTGTGCCGGTACGGGTTCGAGACGCGGGGTCTGCAACGGCTGCAGGTGGACACGCTGGCCGACAACGAGGCCATGATCCGGGCCGCGGCCCGGGCCGGTTTCACCCGGGAAGCGCAGCTGCGCCGGGCGGCCTGGGTCAACGGCTCGTTCGTGGACGTGGTACTGCTGGGCCAGCTGGCCGCCGAGTGGTTCGGCGACGGGCCGGCCTGGGCGGGCGACCCCGGCTAGGGCGGGGGTCGCTGCTGGGGCAGGGCCTGGGGCTTGTTTTCAGTGTTCCTGGTGGTGTGGGCTGGTCCGGGCTTTGTGTGCGGAAACTGCTTGCCACCACAGCATGAATTGACCACGTTCTGCCGGTCAGCGCCGGTCGCGGCCGGGCCCGTCTTGATCGATGGAGCTTTGCTCTCTCTCTGGCCGGAGCAAGGTTCCATCGATCATGGAATGCCTGGAAGTGCTGGGGTCCCGCTCGCGGCGGGAAGCGGGCCCGCGGACCAGACACGCCACACTAGTCACGTCTGAAACAGGGCCTAGGCCGGTGAGCGCGGGAGGGCCTTGACCGTCTCGGTCAGGGCCTCCATGGCCGGGACGGCGGACAGCAACTCCTGGGCGGTCGATTCGGGCAGCCGTTCCAGGCACTCGGTCAGGATCTGGGTGCGGTGGTCGCGGATCCGCTCGTGCACCGCGGCCCCTTCCGGGGTGATCTCGACCCGGGCCGCGCGCAGATCACTGGGGTCGGGCAGCCGCCGGATCAGGCCGTGCTCGTCCAGGGCCCGGACCACGCGGGACAGCATGGTCGGGTTCAGGCCCTCCAGGCCGGCCAGCTCGGCCAGGCCCAGCGGGCCGCGGCGGCGGACCAGGCCCAGAACCGAGTACTGGGTCGGGGTCAGCCCCTCGTCGGTGGAGGTGTCGTTGAGCTGACGCGCGAGCTTGGAGATGACGACCCGCAACCGCGCCACCAGTTCGACGTCCATGTCCCCTCCAGCGCTGGCGGGCCCGGGGGTTGCCCACCCAGGCTTGCTTGCTTATCGGCAAGCAACTACCGTAATCCTATGTGAGTGAGGTTACGGCCACTTCTTCGGTGGCGATGGTTCCGGAAGATCCGGGTTCCCCGCCGGTACGGCGCAATCTGATCTTCGCCATCGTGTCCATCGGGCTGTTCATGGCCTCGATCGACCAGACCATCGTGGCCACCGCCCTGCCCGCCATCCAGAAGGAACTGCACACCCAGATCAACTGGAGCGGCTGGACGATCACGATCTACGCGCTGGGGCAGGTCGTGGCCATGCCGATGGCCGGCAAGATCAGCGACATGTACGGCCGCAAGCGAGTGTTCCTGCTGGCCGCGGTGCTGTTCACCGCGTCCTCGCTGTGCTGCGGGTTCGCCGGCAACATCTACCTGCTGCTGCTCCCGCGCGCGGCTCAGGCCCTGGGCGGCGGGGCGTTCATGCCCTCGGCCACCGGCATCGTCTCGGACCACTTCGGCGCCCAGCGGGACCGGGCCGTCGGCATGTTCACCTCGATCCTGCCCATCGGCGGCATCATCGGCCCGATCATCGGCGGAGTGTTCGTCAGCTACTGGTCCTGGCGCGGGATCTTCCTGGTCAACGTGCCGATCGGCATCGTCCTGATCGTCCTGGTGGCCAGGTTCATCCCGGCCAACTCGGTCCGGGTCGCCCAGCGGATCGACCTGGCCGGGATCGCCATGCTGGTGGTGCTGATCCTGGCCGGGATGTTCGGCATCACCTACCTGGGCAGCGGCGACGTGCCGCTGTACAGCCCGGTGTTCCTGGGCTGCGAGGCGATCGCGGTGGCGGCCGGCTGGGCCTTCGTCCGGCACTCCCAGCGGGCCCCGGCCCCGTTCGTGCCATTCCGGCTGCTGCGCGGGCGCGGCTTCGGGGTGATGAACGTGATCAACCTGGTCTACGGGGCGGCCGCGCTGGGGTTCGCGGCCCTGGTGCCGCTCTACGCGCAAGAGCGCTACCACATCCCGCCGCTGGGCGCGGGCACGCTGCTGACGGCCCGGGCGGTGGGCATGATCTCGGTGGCCGGGGTGGCCGTGCTGGCCCTGCGCCGGACCGGGTACCGGCTGCCGATGATGGGCGGCTTCGTCATCCTGGCCGGCGGCCTGCTGGTCATGGCCTGGCCCGCGCCGATCTCGCCCTACGCCTGGCTGGCGGTGGCGGCCGGGGTGACCGGCTGCGGCATGGGCCTGTCCGTGCCCGCGTCCAACAACGCCAGCCTGCAGCTGGCCCCGGACCAGGTAGCGGCCATCGCCGGCCTGCGCGGGATGTTCCGCCAGGGCGGGGCGATCATCGCGGTGTCGCTCACCACCGCGATCATCGCTCGCAGCCACGATCCCGGCGTCATGCAGGCCCGGGTGTTCGTGGTGTTCGCCGTGCTGCTGGTGGCCTTGTTGCCGGTGGTGTGGTGGCTAGTTCCTGATCACCACGGCAACTGGTGAGGTTGCTGGGGTCCTGGGGTTGCTGGGGTCTTTGGGGTTGCTGGGGTCTTTGGGGTTGCTGGCGGGCCTGCGCTGGTCAGCTGGCCAGGAAGTCGAGGAGGGCCGGGTTGACCACTTCGGGGAAGGTCCAGCCGATGTTGTGCGGGCCGTGCTCGACCGGGATCAGCTTCAGGCCCTTGACCAGGTTGGGCAGCCGGGCCGCGGTGCTCTCGAACGGCAGCACCCGGTCCTCGGTGCCGTGCAGCACCAGCATGGGCACATCGATCTTGGGCAGGTCGGCCCGGAAGTCGGTCAGCCAGGTGTCCACGCAGGCGTAGCTGGCGTACGGGGACGCGGCGGCGGCCACGTTGAACGAGGCTTGGACGGCCTGGTCGCTGATCCTGGCCGGGCCGAGCTTGTCGACGTTGTAGAAGTTGTGGAAAAAGTCCTGGAAGTAGGCGTACCGGTCGGCCACGACGGCCGACTTGATGCCCTCGAACACCGAGCCGGGCACGCCCTCGGGATTGTCGTCGGCCTGCTTCAGGTAGGGCGGGATCGCGCCCAGCAGGACGGCCTTCCGGACCCGGGCCGAGCCGTGGGTGCCCAGGTAGTGGGTGACCTCGCCGGTACCCATGGAGAACCCGACCAGGTTGAAGTCGGTCAGGTCGAGGTGCTCGATGACCGCGTTGAGGTCGGCGGTGAAGGTGTCGTAGTCGTAGCCGGTGGTGGGCTGGCTGGAGTTGCCGAAGCCGCGGCGGTCGTAGTTGATGACCCGGTAGCCGGCCGCCAGCAGGTCGCGCTCCTGACGCTCCCAGGAGCGGCCGTTGAGCGGGTAACCGTGGATCAGCAGCACCGGCTGCCCGCTGCCGTGATCTTCGTAGTAGATGTCGATGTTGGTGCCATTTTCGCTGCCGACGGTTACGAATGCCATGACCTCTTCCTCTCACCGGGGAGCTCTCGGCGACAGTTTCTCAGCGATCATCTCGGCAGGCCAGACTCCAGTTCGGCAGGCCGGGGCACCATCGTTCACATGCGCACCAAACTTCGCAAAGGTCCCTAAATCGTTCTTCACTCCCACGAGCCGCGACATCCTGGGGTGCCGGTAATGTGTTGGGTCGACTTTGAGGGGTAGCGTCCCTTCACGGCGCGCCGAAGGAAAGCCCGGGCGAGGAGGATGGTCGTGAGGATGTCGAACGTGCGGGAGCACGGCCGATGACCTCTCCGCAACCGGCCGGTCCCCCCATCTCCGCCCCCGACACCCTGCACGCGGCCGCGATCTACGACACCGACCGGGATCTGCGCACCCGCATCATGCCCTTTCTCATGGACGGCCTGGCCCGCCGCGAGAAGGTGGTCGCCGTCGTGCCCCAGCGCACCGGGGAGATCCTCGGGGCCGCACTCGGATCGGGCGCGATGATGGTGCAGTGGGGCCTGCCCGGGCTCAGCTACCACCACCTGGGCCGGGCGGCCGAGACGATCCGCAATTACCTGGCTGACCGGCGCGCGGCCGGCGACCCGACCCGTCTGCTGACCGAGAACGACGTGGACGGCGGCATCCGCGGGCCGGGCCGGATGGCGAGCTACCTGCGCTCGGAATCGGCCGCCGAAGGGCTGTACGGCAGCCACGGGGTCCCCTGGCTCTGCCTGTTCGACCGGCGTCACTACTCCCCCGGCATCCTGGCCGACGCGGAACGGGTTCATCCGCACCGGCTCGACGAGCACGGCGAGCCGGTGCTCAACAAGGATTACGTGGATCCGGCCACCTATCTGTCCGCCCACCCCGGGCCGGTCTCGGTGGTCCCGGCCGAGGTCACGCTGGACCTCGAGCTGACCGACCTCAACGACCTGGGCGAGCTTCGGCGGCGGGCCGGGGATGCCGCGGCCGGGCTCGGGCTGACCCCGTTCGACGTGCGGCTGGCCGAGGTGGCGGCGGGCGAGGTGATCGCCAACGCGTTCCGGCACGGGGTCACGCCCGGACGGCTCCGGGTCTGGCGCGACGCCGACGCCGTGCTGATCAGGGTGGATTCGGCCGGACCGGGCGCCGAGGTGGCGGTGTCCGGCTTCAGCCCGCCGGACCTGGCGGCCGGCTCTGGTGCGGGCCTGTGGGTCGCCCGCCAGATCGCCGACGTCGTGCACGTCGAAACCCGCCGCGACGGCACCAGCGTCGAGATGCAGTTCCCGCTGTAAGGACCGTCGGGGCGTATCGCTCCCTGGCCACCCCAGTCGGCCTGGCCCTCCCGGTGAAGACCTTCGATAAATAATAATTCGTTAGGGCAGCTAACGGGATTGCTAGTATCTGACCTGGTGTCCGTTCCTTCACGACCTGGGAGTTCTGCTTGGTGGCACGCGGGCGACGACGGATCTTCATCGACGTCACGCCGCTGCGGCGGTCCCGCGA
>DASXMW010000324.1:0-1690 GCA_036495425.1 Streptosporangiaceae bacterium
CGGCAGGTTCGTCGTATAGCCGCCATCGCAGTGCGCCATCGCGAACGGGCCGTCATGCCCGGCCAGGTCCAGCAGCGTGTCCACCGACACGCCCCGCCAGGCCGTGTCCAGCTTGGACCACTTCGTGACGCAGTGAATGTCGACGGTCACGTCCTGGCCCGGCAGCGCCTGGAACTCCGCCCAGCTCCACGTCTTCTGCTCGCCGCCGCGACCGATCGAGAAGCTCCACCGGTCCAGCGCCGTGCGCGGCGTAGGACCCGCGGACAGAACCGGGAAGTCCCTGGTCACGTACTGGCCCGGCGGAACCCGGCCCGCGCTTTCCGCCGGGTCCTGGCGCCTGCGATGGAAACCGCGCGAAACAGGGCTCATGACCGCCATCATCCCCCAACCCCCGCCCCGGCAACACCGTGCTCCCAGGCGGTGCGCCCGCCGGCCTCCAGATTCCGGACACCGGCGCGCCCATGAGTCAGGCCAGCCCGGACCACAGGTACCGGGCGCCGATGACTGCGACCAGGACTCCGACCACGCGGCGGATCACGGCATCCGGCAGGCGCGCCTGCAGCCTGGCCCCTACATATCCTCCCGCCAGGCCGCCGGCGCCCAGCGCGACCCCGGTCGGCCAGTCCGGCCCGACAGGCCCGCTGGCGTGCAGGGACAAGATGGTGAAGGTCACCACGCCCGCCACTGACGTCACGAACGTCGATGCCAGCGCCGCCGGGGCCACCTCGGTGGCCGGCCGGCCGGATCCGATCAGCACCGGCGCGAGTATCGACCCGCCGCCGATGCCGTAGATGCCGCCCACGCACCCCACCGCCGCCGCTAGCAGGACCAGCACGGGGGCCGGAATCAACCGGGCCGGGCGGTCGCGGCCGCCCCCGACCGGCCTGGTCAACGCCAGCCACAGCCCCAGCGGAACCAGGACTGCGGCCACCACCAGGTCAAAGACGCGCGGCCCCGGTAGCAACTCGACCCGGATGACCGATCCGGCGATCACCCCGGGCACCGTCCCGGCCAGCAGCACCAGGGCCAGGCGTCCGCCCGTCTGCTTCTGGCGCCAGTACCGGTACAGCGCACCGGGAGTCGCCACCACGTTGTACAGCAAGTTGGTCGGGGTAACCGCCGGGCTAGGCGTCCCCAGCACGCCGACCTGGAACGGCAGCAGCAACACCGCACCCGAGATGCCCGCAGGCGTAGCCAGCACGGCGATCGCGAACGCGGCCAGCAGCGCCGCGATGTCCGTCCAGGCCCCCAGCACCCGGTCACCCTAACGGCCTACCGAACCGGGCGAGCGCCGATGACAGCATATTTGCGCTGGTCAACCGCTGGTAGCCAAGCTTTGGCCAACTACCAGTTCGACCCCAGGCGTGGGTGAAGGCAATCGCCTGAGTCTTACCCCTGCGGCGTAGGTATCTGGTAGATGCCGCGGCCGAAGGTGGCGGCGAAGATGGTGTTGCCGTCACCGCTCAGCTTGAGGTCGAAGACCGGGGCGTTCGGCAGCCCGCTGCCGAGCCGGCCCCAGTTCTTCTTGCCGTTCTTCAGGAAGAAGGCACCGAAGTCGGTGCCGGCGTAGAGCTGGTTGCGGGGCTGGTCGTAGGTGAGCATCCAGACCGGGGCGTCGGGCATGTTACCGCTGATGTTGCGCCAGGTAGCACCGCCGTCGGTCGTCTCCCAGACGTTGGCGGCCAGGTCA
>DASXMW010000325.1:0-2095 GCA_036495425.1 Streptosporangiaceae bacterium
GCAGGTTCTGACCGCGGTGCCGTGCTGCGCGGAGGTGAAGTGGGAGCCACCTTGCGGCAACAGGTTGATAACGTTCCCATGCGGGCAGGAGGCGGGCGGCTGTGAAGCTGACGAGCGGCGTGCTGCCGATGGGCGATGAACTGCGGGTGCGCGGCGGGCGCCCGGCGGCGGGCGGCGGGTGCACGGCCGTGGGCGGCGGGCGGCCGTGAACAAGCGGCCGACCATGCGGGACGTGGCCGCCGCGGCCGGGGTCAGCCTGATGACCGTGTCCCGCGTGGTCAACGGCGAGCCCGGCGTGCTGCCGGAGACCGCGGCGCGGGTCGAGCGGGCCATCCGCCGCCTCGGCTACCAGCGCAACGACATGGCCCGCCAGCTACGGCGCAAGGGCCAGCTGACCGAGACCATCGGCCTGCTCGTGGACGACCTGGCCAACCCGTTCTTCGCCGCGCTGACCCGGGCCGTCGAGGACGCCGCGCGGCTGCACGACTGCGTGGTGCTCATCGGCAGCTCCAACGACAGCCTGGCCCGGGAGAAGGAGGTCGTGTCGGCGTTCTGCGCCCGGCGGGTGGACGGGCTGATCGTGGTGCCGGTGGCCGGCAGCCACCGGTTCCTCAAGGAGCAGCAGGACCTGGGGGTCAAGGTGGTCTGCGTGGACCGCCCGGCCGACAACCTGGACGCCGACACCGTGCTGGTCGACAACCGCCGCGGCGCCTACCAGGCGGTCCGGCACCTGCTCGACCAGGGCCACCGCCGCATCGGCTACCTGGGCGACCGCGAGGACATCTGGGCCATCAGCGAGCGCTACATCGGCTTCACCGAGGCCTTCGCCGCCGACGGCCTGGTTCCGGAGCCGGCCCTGATCCGGCACGGCCTGCGCAGCCGCTCCGACGCCACCCGCGCCGCCATCGACCTGATGAAGCTGCCCGTCCCGCCGACCGCCCTGTTCGCCAGCAACGACCTGGTCACCATGGGCACCGTCGACGCCCTCTACAGCTCCCGCCAGCAGCGCGCCACCGTGGCCCTGGTCGGCTTCGACGAGTTCGCCCTGGCCGACAAGCTCACTCCCCCGGTCACGGTGGTCGCCCAGGACCCCAGCACCATCGGGGCCACCGCGGCCCAGCTCCTGTTCGGCCGCATCGCCGGCGACACCACCCCGCCCCGCGAGGTCGTCCTGCTCACCCGCCTGGTCATCCGCGGCTCCGGCGAGATCGCCCCCGCCGCCACCTGAACGTGCCGGCGGCTCCGGGTGGAGTGAGGTGAGGGGGATCACCGGCGGGGAGGGCGCTTCGGGGCATAGGGGTCCGGCCGGACCGGTTGGAGTAGGCGTGACGATGAGCCTGCCCACGCTGACTTCCGCCGGCCAGACTGCCGTGCTGCGGGACGGGTCCGAAGTGCTCATCCGGCCGGTGCGGCCGGCGGATGCGGGGCTGCTGGCCGAGGGGTTCGAGCGGCTGAGCCCGGAGTCGCGGCGGCTGCGGTTCCTGACCGCCAAGGACGTGCTGCGACCGGCTGAGCTGCGGTATCTGACCGACGTGGACCACCACGACCATGAGGCGATCGGGGCGCTGGACCCGGTGACCGGCCAGGGCGCGGGCATCGCGCGCTACATCCGTGACACCAGGGACCCGCGGACGGCGGAGATCGCGGTCACGATCGTCGACGGATGGCAGGGCCGGGGACTGGGCACCATACTGATGGCCCAGCTGGCCGAGCACGCCCGGGCCGAGGGCATCGAGCGTTTCGTGGCCCTGATCGCGGGCGGCAACGTGGCCATGGGGCTGCTGCTGCGCCACATGGGCGGCACCGTGCTGGCCCGGGAGTTCGGCACGATCGAGTACGAGCTGGACCTGACCGAGCCCGAGCCGCTCCCCCGGGCCAGCTGACCACCGGCCGGCCGGCCCGGCCCGGGCCAGCCGAACGCCCAGCCTGCGGGGCGCTGACCCGCCCCTTTCGGGGCTCTTAAGCGAGTACTTATTCCGGTGTTGTCCGGTTCCCGGGGTGCCCCCATGATGTGGGCAACGCGGTGACGGCGCCCGGACGCGCGCTGTCCTGAAGACGGAGGCGCGATGCGGGTCGAATCCGACGGGCACAGCCG
>DASXMW010000326.1:0-7843 GCA_036495425.1 Streptosporangiaceae bacterium
ACATGTGGCGGCAGGCCATCGATGGCTGGTACCGGCGGGATGCCTCCGTCGCCGACGCACTGGCCGAGCGGGACGAAGAAATGGACGAGCTGTACTCCAGCCTGATCGGCGAGCTGGCCTCCGGGACCATGACGCTGCCGGTGACCATGGAGATGACGCTGGTGGCGCGGTTCTACGAGCGGCTCGGCGACCACGCCGTCAACGTGGCCGGCCGGATCATCTATCTGGCCGGATCGCAGAAGCCCGAGGAAAACTGAAGCTGGCCGGGTTCGCGGACATGTCGCCCAGTGGTCGCCTCGGTCCCGACCATCGTTCAACTCCGATTCACCACCGCTGTCTAACAATGGAAACGGACATAAGGGCCTTCCAGGTACCGAGCACAAGTCCCGTCCCACTGACAGCCCGCTACCGAGTGAGGGCGCACCAGAGTGGTTTTCACACCGTCGGCTGATCCCGCTCCGGGCCGGACCCGTCCGCTGGCCCGCTCCCGGCGTACCGCGGAATGACCGCCGGGGTCGAGCGCGGGGACGGGTCGTCGGCCGAGGACGACGACGCCCCGGACGACGCCGGGACCCAGAACGGGGAAGACTCCGGTGCCACCCGGTCGGCGGCCGGGGTGCTGGCCGACCGGATGGCCGCGGCTCTGGTGCACCGCGAGCCCGGCTGGAAGCTGCCTCGCCGCAGCGCCCTGGCCCGCCGGTTCAGCGTCAGCCTGGCCGAGATCGACGTGGCCGTGGAGGAACTGTCCCGCCGCTCGCTGCTGCGCAAGCTCCCGGACGGGCAGCTGTACCGGGCCAGCCCGGCCGAGTACCAGATCCCGATCGAGGGTGTGGCCGGGCTGAACACCACCGTCGACCCGATGGGCAGCGCCATCAGCTGCCAGGCCAAGCACGTGTCCCGGCGCCAGGCGCCGCAGGACATCTCCTGGGCCCTCGGCCTCAACCCAGGCACCCAGGTCCGGATCGTCCGCTGCCTGTGGACCTCGGGCGGCAGCCCGGTGGCCATGTCCACCGCCTACCTGCCGCACGCGCCGGGCCGGCACGCGCCCGGCGGGCAGAAGGTCAGCGCACCCCGGGCCGACGACGAGCTCAGCTGGATCCCGGCCTTCGACCGGGTGCTGTCCGAGCCGCCGGCCGACGGCGGAGAAGGCGAGCAGAAGCCGGAGACCGGCCCGGCCGCCGGGCGGCCCGCCGCCCTGAACGTGGAGTTGCGGCCCCCGCAGCCTTCCATCGCCCGCGGCCTGCAGCTGGCGCCCGGTCAGTCCGCTATCACGGTGACTATCCGGTTTGACGCCGCGGCCGTCCCGGTGGCGCTTACCGTGGTGATGCTCCGCCCCGACTTCTTCAAGGTGTCCGTCGAGACGGCCGCATCCGCATCCTGACCCCCGTAAGCCGTCAGTCGTTAAGGAGTGTCTCCCGGTGGCTCACCGGCTCCGCGTCCCGCTCGCCGCTCCGCTGGCCGCCTCGACGCTGGTCCTGGCCGCCCTGCTCACGGCGGCCTGCAGCACCGGCAGCGACTCGGTGCCCACGGCCGCGGGCGTGGCGGCCACCGATGGGCCGGCGGCACCGGCGGGCCTGCCGACCGCGCCCGCGGCGGCCGCGGTGTCGCTGAAGGAGACCGGCAGCACCCTGCTGTTCCCGCTGTTCAACCTCTGGGCGCCCGGCTACCGGAAGCAGTTCCCCCAGGTGTCGATCACCACCGCCGGGACCGGGTCGGGCAAGGGCATCTCGGGCGCGGCCGCCGGGACCGCGGACATCGGGGCCTCGGACGCCTACCTGTCCAGCGGCCAGCAGACCCAGAGCCGGAACCTGGAGAACATCCCGCTGGCCGTGTCGGCCCAGCAGATCAGCGTCAACCTGCCCGAGGCGGCCAGCCTGAAGCTCAACGGCACCGTGCTGGCCGGGATCTACCAGGGCACCATCACCAGCTGGGACGACGACGCCATCGCCAAGATCAATCCCGGGGTCACGCTGCCCAGCACCAGGATCGTCCCGATCCGGCGGTCGGACAGTTCGGGGGACACGTTCCTGTTCACCAGCTACCTGTCGGCCCAGGACCCGGCCTGGAAGAGCGCGATCGCGTTCGGCACCACCGTGGCCTGGCCGCACGTGAGCGACGAGGTGAGCGCCAAGGGCAACAGCGGCATGGTGGCCGCCTGCGCGGCGCACCCGGGCTGCGTGGCCTACATCGGGATCAGCTATGAGCCCAAGACCAGCGCGGCCGGGCTGGGCCAGGCCGAGTTGCTGAACGGGTCCGGCAACTACGAGGCTCCGACCGCGGAGACGATCAGCGCGGGCGCCAACGGGTTCACGTCCGAGACTCCCCCCGGTGGGACGATCTCGATGATCAACGGGTCGGCGGCCGGGTCGTATCCGATCGTCAACTACGAGTACGGGATCGTGAGTACCAGGCCGGCCAGCGCGGCCAAGGCGCAGACGCTCAAGGCCTTCCTGCACTGGGCCATCACCAGTGGGAACTCGGCCAGTTATCTGTCGAAGGTCGATTTTCAGCCGTTGCCGGCCGAGATTCAGTCCATCTCGGCCGGGCTGATCGGCAAGATCGGCAGTTAGCGCAGGCTGGGGCGTTCGGGTGAACCGGGCGACCGGTCTGTGCGTACTGTTGAATGGCGCGAAGCCCCGGATGAGCCGGGGTTTGTGGACATGCGCCGCGTCTTCCTGCGAACCTAATGCCAATGCCAGCCGAGCCGCTTGTCACGGTGCCGCGCGCGCCACGGCGCGCACGCTATGTGATCCCTCGAGATACTCCCCGCCGTGGTGAGTTTCTTGCTGCGATCGGCGTGGTGCTGGTGGTGCTGCACCTCATCTTCGCCCAGCTGACCCTGATCCTGGCCCTGATCTTCTACGGGGTGACCAAGGTGACGCGGTGGCGGCCGTCGTGGCTGGGGGTGCCGGCCGCGGCCGGGTTCGGCTGGACGCTGGCCATCGGGCCGGGCGCGGCGCTGACCGGGTTCACCGCCGGACCGAACCTGGTCGCCGCCTACGTGGGCGGGATCGGCGGCGACTCGTCCCGGCTGCTGCACCTGGGCGTGGCCTACTCGGCCATGGGGCACTGGCTGCCCCGGCAGCTTCCGGTGGCGCTGATGACCGGCGCCGCCGAAGCCGCCGTCGGGGCCTGGCTGGACTGGCTGCACACCGACGAATGGGACGTGCGGCCGCCCCGGGCCGGCCTGCTGGTCGCGATCCGGCGGGCCGCGGTGATCCGCGCCGTGCGGGCCGGGGGGGTGGTGGCCCGGGACGGCGCCTGCCTCGGGGTGGACGAGGCATCCGGTCACCCGGCCGCGCTGGCCTGGCCCGAGATCGCGGGCGGCGTCCTGGTCGTGGGCAGCCCGCGCTCCGGCACCACCACCAGCAGCTTCCAGGTCGTCCAGGCGGCGATCCGGCTGCGCAAGCCGGTCATCGTGGTCAACCTGGGCGGAACCAACGGCGGGGGCACCAGCCTGGCCACGTCGCTGGCCGCGGTGTGCGCGGCCGTCGACGCCCCGTTCTACGAGTTCGGCCCGTCCGGGCCGGGGTCCTACGAGCCGTTCCGGGTCGGCCGCCCGGACCGCCGGGCCGCCCTGGTCACCGCGATGATCAACTGGTCGGGCACGGCCGACCACTACCGGCGGAGCTTCGCCGCCTACCTGACCGACGTGTTCGAGCTGATCGAGGCCCGCCCGGCCGACCGCCGGATCCCGATCCTGGACGACGTGGCCCACCTGCTCGACCCGCTGGCCCTGGAGGCCCGGCTGGCCCAGGTGCCGGCCTACCATCCCCAGCACCCGGCGCTGGCCGAGCGGGTCCGTTCGTCGGTCAGCCTGGCCCGGGCCGAGCCCGAACTGCTGATGACCGTGGCCAGCCAGCTGGCCCAGCTGCGGGAGTCGCCCATCGGCCGCTGGCTGCGGCCCGCGCCGGTCAGCGGCGGCAGCCACATCGACCTCGGCCGCGCGGTCCGGGAGCGGGCCGTGGTCCTGTTCTCGCTGGGCTCGGGCGGGCACGCCAGCGCCGCGGCCCGGCTGGTCTGGCTGATCGGCCAGGACATCCTGGCCACCGACGCCGACCTGCGCGAGATCGACGTGGACGGCGACGGGCTGGTCTGGTTCGACCACTGTGAGGGCCTGCCGCAGCCGATGCTCCGCGACCTGATCGGCCACGGCGCCGAGGCCGGGCTGCCGGTCATGCTCACCACCAGCTCGGCCCGGGCCGGCGGTGGGCTCGCCGATCAGGTGAAAGCCCTGGTCATCCACAGGATGCCGGATGCCGGGAGCGCCGAGCGGTTCGCTGGCCAGACCGGTGAGCGGCTGGTGCCCGAGCCGTGGGCCGGCACCGGTGACGGCGAGCTGACCGCCACCCCGCGGGTGCCCGCCGAAGCCCTGCAGGAACTGGGCCGGGGCCGGTTCGCGCTGGTGGTCCGCGAGCCCGCGGGCCGGCTGGTGCCCGCGGGCCGGACCGTGCCCGCGGCCCTGCCCGCTCCGGCCCGGCCGCCGTCGCGGCGGGCCCCCGGGACCCCGGGGCCGTCGGTGGCCCCGGCCCCGCGAGCCGCGCCGGAGGCAACGTGACCACCGCGGGCACCCCGGCCGGGCTCCCGGCCGAGGGCACGGCGGACCGCCCCGGCCGCCTCGAACCGCTGGACCGGCCGGCCGGGCCCGAGCGGCTGGGCCCGCTGCGGGCCGACCGGCTGTACCTGGGCTGGCAGTACGCGCTGGTCCAGCCCCACCCGGGACCGTCCCCGCGCCGGCCCACGCCGCCCGCCCGCGAGCAGCTCAACCCGGGCTGGGTGGCGGCCCAGCGCCGCGAGCAGCGGCGGCTCGACCGCCCGCTGGAAGTACAGCTCGGGGCCGGGGTGGTGCTGGCCGCGGGCCTGGCCGCGCTGGGCGTGCTGGGCCTGCTCAACCCGGCGCTGACCACGGTGGGCATGCTGGCCGGGCTGGCCGCGGCGGCCCTGGCCGGGCGGCAGATCCGGCGCAGCGAGCACAGCATGCGGACCCGGGTCGCGGCCGAGCGGCGCCGGGTGGCCAAGATCGCCGCGCTGCAGGAGGCCCGGCTGTTCGAGTGGCAGGCCCGGCACGCCGAGCAGACCCGCGACTGGCAGGCCCGGCGGGACGCCTACGACCAGCAGAAGCAGTGGTACGCGGTGTCGCTGGGGCGCGACGTCGATCGCATCGACGTGGCCGGGGGCACGCTGGCGGGCTGGTCGGCCATGCTGACCATGATCGGCCTGCCCCGGTTGCAGGCCGGCGGCGAGGTGACCGTGGCCGACCTGACCGACGGTGCGGTCGCGCACGACCTGCTGGCCGTGGCCCGGCAGGCCGGCCTCGACCCGCTGGTCTGGGTGCTGCCGGGCGACCTGCCCCGGCTGGATCTGGGCACCGGCCTGGCCCCGGCCGCCCTGGCCGACCTGCTCACCCAGGTCGCCAGCGGCCCGGCCGGCGAGGACCACCCGGCCGGCACCCGGTTCCGCGACCACGCCATCCTGGACCGGGTCCTCGGCGTGCTCGGCCCGAAGCCCGCCGTGGCCCAGGTCACCGCGGCGCTGCGGGTCCTCGGGCACATCGGCGACGTGCGCAAGGACGTAGCGGGCCGTCTGCTCACGGTGCCGCAGATCGACCGGCTGACCACGATGTTCGGCCGCGGCGCCGACCAGCTGGTGGTGGAGCGGGCCTGGACCCTGGAGTCCGGGCTGCGCGCCCTGGACCCGGTCGGCACCGGCCCGGCCCCGGCCGGCCGGTCCCGGCTCCGGGTGGTGGCCACCGGGCCGGAGGCGGGCGCGGCCGCCCACCCGGTACTGGGACGCTACCTGGCGGCCGCGCTGACCCAGGTGGTGCGCCAGTCGCCGCCCGGTGACCGGTGGCGGCACACCGTGGTCCTGCTCGGCGCCGAGCAGCTGCCGGACGAGATCCTGGACGGGCTGGCCGACGCCTGCGAGACCACCGGCACCGGCCTGGTCCTGGCCTACCGGTCGATCCCGGCCCCGGTCCGGGACCGGCTCGGCCGCGGGAACGCGGTGGTGGCCTTCATGCGGCTGGGCAACGCCGCCGACGCCAAGGCCGCCAGCGAGCAGCTCGGCACCGAGCACCGGTTCGTGCTGGCCCAGCTGACCGACACCATCGGCACCTCGGTCGGCGACACCACCGGGGGCTCCTACACCAGCACGCTGGGCACGTCGCGGTCGCGGTCCGAGTCCAGCTCGGCCAGCCAGACGTCCGGGCGCAGCCGGAGCCGGGGCGCGTCCCGCAGCAGCTTCCTGCCACTGGACCCCGGAACGTCGTCCGGCGGCCGGGACCACAGCGAGTCATCCGGGTTCAGCGAGACGGAGTCGCTCACCACCGGCATCAGCGAGAGCACCGCCTGGGGGATCAGCACCTCGCGGGCGGTGACCGGCAGCGACTCCCGGGCTCGCACCGCGCAGCGGTCGCGGGAGTTCCTGATCGAGCCGCACGAGCTCCAGCAGCTGCCAACCAGCGCGATGATCGTTACCTACTCCGGGCCGGACGGGCGCCGGGTGATGGTGGCCGACGCCAACCCGGGGATCTTCGGCCTGCCCACGGCCACGCTGCGGCCGCTGGACGAAGCCCGGCGCGCCCCCCGGGACCGGGCCGCCACCGGGGCCGCCACCGCGGGCGCCCGCCCTCGGCCCGCCCCGGCTCCGGCTCCGGCTCCGGCCTCCGGGCGCAGTCCGGACGTGAGCTGGCGGGACACCGAGGGTGAGGCCCAGCTGCCGCCCAACCTCGGGCCGCCGCCCGAGCGGCTGGACTGGCGCCGCCGCGACAGCGACTGACCACGGTCACTCTCGCCGATGCGGTAGCGCGCCTCCGGGCCGGCCTGCTAAGCACTCAATGTGATTGAGAAATCACGGCCTGCAATGAACGGCGCGCTGACCGGAACCTGGTGGCGAGTTCTGAGCATGGCCGCCCCCGAAACAGCTGGTTCCGCCGAGGAGGACTACGCGGCCGTCCGGCCCGCCGCCCTGGCCGCCGCCACCGCGGGCTGCCCGCTGGTCGTGGCCTGGCTGTCCCGCGGCGACGGCGCGGACCTGGAGCTGATCACCATGACGCCCCCGGCGGCTCTGGCCCGCCGGGGCAAGCACGCGGCGCCGGTAGCGGCGGCCAGCGGACCCGCCGCGGACGGCACCGGCGGGACGGCCGGCGGCCCGCTGCTGTTCCCGCCCGGGGCCCGGGCCGAGCCCGCCCGCGACCGCGCGGCCGAGCTGGAGCAGCTGGTCTGGGCGCCCTGCCTGGCCGGGCCGGCCTCCCCGGAGGAGCCGTCCCCGGAGGAGCCGTCCCCGGACCGGGCCGGACCGGCCGGCGGGCCCGGGGTGTTCGAGACCGCGCTGATCGCGCTGATGCGGCGGCCGTTCGGCTGGCTGATGGTGGCCGAGCCGACCGACCTGCTCGACGCCGAGACCGCGGGGCTGCGCACCGAGCTGGACATCCTGCGCCGGCACCAGCAGCACCGAGCCGCCGGGGCGGCCGAGCAGACCGAGCGCCGGCTGGCCGAGCGGGGCACGTTCGGTGCCGCGGGCCTGTGGCGGGTCCACGTCCTGGCCGGCGCGTCCACCCCGGGCGAGCTCGACGTCCTGGCCCCGCTGCTGGCGGGCGCGGCCGAGCTGGGCCCGCACCCGTACCGGCTGCGCCATACCACCGGCGCGCACTCGCTGGAGGCGGCCCTGGCCGCCCGGCACCACGACCCGGCCGACGGCGCCCAGTCACCGTTCTTCGTCACCGCGGGCACGCTCACCGCGCTGGCGGGCCTGCCGCGGGCTTGTGTGCCCGGCCTGGAACTGGTCCGCCCGCCCGGCCAGGACCCGGTGAGCGAGCCGGCCGGCGATGACCCGGCGGCGGACC
>DASXMW010000327.1:0-8171 GCA_036495425.1 Streptosporangiaceae bacterium
CTGGTTGAGGCCGGGCGGTGCGGGTCTGTACGGCTCAGGGCGCGGCCGGAATCAGGCCCGGGTACTCAGCGGGCAGCTCCGCGGTCAGGTCGAACCACTCCTCGGGGCTGACCGCTTCGGCCAGCGTCGCGAACACCGCACGGACGTGCTCGAATGTCCGCTCCCGCAAGCCGGCTTCGTCCTCGTCGGTGCCTTCCCGCACGGCCACCCGCCGCAGGAACTCGTCCAGCGGCATGCGCCGCGCCTCGGGTCCGGCCGCGATCATGCCCTGCCGCAGCGGCGGATGCAGCAGGGGGTCGAGCTGGGCGATCAGATCCTCGGCCTGGCCCGCGGCGATCCGTTCCGCCAGGGCTCCCAGTACGGCCTCGATGACCGGCCAGGCCGCCGCGTCGTCGGTCCCCAGCCGCTGCGCCACCCGGCGCCGGAACTCGCTGGCCGGCATGAGGCTGACCTGGCGTCCCTGGATCTCGGCCAGCAGCGGATCGAAGGTCTGCGGCAGGTTCGCCGCCAGGTGCCCGGTCTCCTCCGGACTGAGCGCGCGCCCGAGCGCGGCGAACACGGCCCGCGCGTTCCGCAGTGCCGTCTCGACGCTGGTCCCCTCGCGGGCCGCGACCCGGTCGAGGAAATCGTCGATGTCCAGCCGTTCCGGGTCGTCGGTCTCCTTGTGGACCAGCGGCTTCAGCTCGGCCGGCAGCTCCCGCAGCAGGTGCCGGGCCTCACCGCGGGGCAGCCGCTCGGCCAGTGTCCGCAGCACGGCCGCGGTGGCGCGCTCTGCTTCGCCCCGGGGGATGTCGCCCGCCGCGTGCTGGACCGTCGCGATGATCTCCTCGTATTCCATCCCGCCCCAGCCTCGGTTCACCTCAGGCCGGCCGTATCCCTCAACCGAGTAGTTCTGCGCCCCAGGCGCGTCGCCGGCCGCGAACGGGGTAACCCGATGACCATGACCACCCACCTGAACCAGCGCGCCTTCGAATTCGCCGAGGCCCAGATCAAGAAGGGGAACGTGGTCCGCGACGAGCGGGACGCCTGGAGCGAGCACAAGCCGTCCACCCGGGCCGAGAACGAGTTCATCGAAGCCCACGGCTGGGACGAGTACGCCCTATGGCACCTCGGTGAGGACGACGAGGCCTCCGAGCACACCAAGGCCCGGTACGGATTCCCCTACGGGGACTTCGCCCGCGTGCACCGCTGCGGCCTGCTCGCCGCCGAAGTCCGCGCCGGCCAGAACGACTACCCCGACATCGAAGACGCCACCGTCCGCCTCCGCGACATGATGGACGAACAGAACCAGTGACCGTCATGGCTGGCTGCACGGCTCTGACTACCCGGCCGGGTGATGTCCCAGCCGGGCGAGTCGGCCACGCTGAGCACCATGAAAGAGGAGGAATTCGAGAAGGAAGTGTCCCGCCTCGCGGGCCTGCCCCGGGATCGCGCCCGGCTGCTGATCCACGCCACGCTGGAGACCCTGGCCGACCGGCTGACGGCCGGTGAAGCGCGGGATCTGGCCGCCCAGCTGCCGGCGCCGATGAAGGACTGGCTGATCCCGTCCACTCAGGAGGCCGAGGACTTCGGCCTGGAGGAGTTCGTCCGGCGGGTCAGCGACCGCGCCCGGGTCCGCCCCGAGGAGGCCCGCCAGGCGGTGCACGCGGTGTTCGTCACGCTGCAGAAGGCCGTCACGAGCGGCGAGTTCGACGACGTGATGTCCCAGTTGCCCCACCAGTACCGGGAGCTGGCACGAGCCCGATAGGAGGGGTGGCGGCGGTGGCAATGTCCTGGTCAGGTAGCCGTTCACCGAGATCGGACAGGGCGTGCACCAGCCCATGGCCGCGAGGACATGGTCCGCGACCTCTTCCAGCGGACGCGTGGCATCGACGATGACGGCCCCGAAGCGCCGGTAGCTCTCCTCGAAGCCGTCATGCCAGCCGATGATCATCGCGAGTTCCTCGGGTGCCTTGCCGTAGTCGCCGGCCCGGGTGGCGAGCCGCCGTTCGATCGTGGGGACGTCGGCGACCAGGGCCACCACCCGGTCGAACAGGGGCCACAGGTCCGCCTCGCCCAGCCCGCTCGCGCACAGGAAGACCGGACGGCCCCCGCCGCGCCGCCGCCCGGCTCAGCACGCTGACCCGCCGCCCGTTCAGGACCCAGTCGTGGCCTCGGTACCAGGCGTGGATGTCGAACCTCGGATCGCCGCGCGGGATGACCTCGGCCGTCCCGGTCCGCCGGCTCACCCAGTCCGCGTACCCGTCCTCGTCCACCCCGCGGGCCAGGCAGCCACGGTCGCGGAGTTGACCGAGCACCGCCGACTTGCCGGTGCCGGACACGCCCGTGACGAAGCAGAGACCCATCGCCGGCCATTGTCCGCCGCCGGAACCCGCGCTTCACCTCAATTACTGGCCGGCAATGACCGGTCGGCTCGGCGCGGCCCGGACCGTCAGCCGACCGGGCGGAGGATCCGGTCCTCGTCGGCCACCGGGCGGCTGGCGAAGAACTGGCTGATGGCCACGGTCAGCTCGGCGGTGTCGAGCACGCCGTTGCGGTCCAGGTCGAGGCGGTCGAAGGCGGCCGCGGCCTCGTCGGCGTCGGCCCCGTAGACCGCGGCCAGGTCGGCGTACTCGGCGCTGTCGAGCACGCCGTTGCGGTCACGGTCGGCCACCTGGACCAGGGTCAGGGCCGCCGTGTGCACGGCGATGTCGAAGGCCGGGCGGTCGGTGATGCTCGTGCCGAGCCCGGTGATGAACTCGTCGCGGCTGATCTCCTGGTTGTGGTCGGTGTCCATGTGCCGCAGCAGCACGTCGAACAGGCCCAGCTGGCCGGTGGCCACGGCCTGCCCCGGGGCCGAGTCGGCGGTGTGGCCGAACGCGGCGCACAGCCGCTGGGTCAGCAGCGCGCAGTCGGCCCGCTGCCAGGCGCCGTTTCCGTCGGTGTCGATGACCTCGAACCGGCGCTCCAGCCGGAGCCGTTCGCTGCTGGACAGCGGGCCACCGGGCAGCGCCCCCATCGACATCGGCCCGTCCACCACCGCGGCCAGCCGCTGCCGCCGCCGCTCGGCGGCCTGGCCGGCCCAGCCCGCGATCGCGGTGACGGCCAGGACCAGGACCACGACCACGATCGACAGCCAGGTCGGGATGTGCACGGCCCACTGGACGCCGTTGTCGTGCAGGGCCTGCAGGATCAGCTTGGCGCCGATGAACGCGCACACCACGGCCAGCCCGGTGTTCAGGTACACCAGCCGATCCAGCATCCGGACCAGCAGCACGTACAGGTGCCGCAGGCCCATCAGCGCGAACACGTTGGCCGCCACGATCAGCACCGGCTTGGTGGTGATGCCGAAGATGGCCGGGATCGAGTCGAAGGCGAACAGCACGTCGGCCACCGCGATGGCCCCGATCAGCAGCACCATGGGCGGAACCACGTGGTGGCCGGCCGCGCCGCCGGAGCCCTCGCCGCCCGCGCCGGCTCGGGTGAGCCGCCCCTGCACGTACCGCAGCACCCGGCCCGGCTGCTCCTCGGCCGGGCTGTCGGCCCGCCCGCGCAGCAGGCCGAACGCGGTCCAGAGCAGAAACCCGCCCAGCGGGTAGAACAGCCAGTCGAAGCGGTTGACCGCGGCCGTACCCGCCACGATCAGTACCGTGCGCAGCACCAGGGCCAGGATGATGCCGTAGAGCAGCACCCGTTGCTGGCGGGCGGCTGGCACCGCCAGCCAGCTCATGATCACATAGAAGATGAACAGGTTGTCCAGGCTCAGGCTGTACTCGGTGAGGAAGCCGGCGTAGAACTGTCCCGCCTGCGTCCAGCCCGAGGCCAGGCCCAGGGCCAGCCCGAACAGGACGGCCAGCGTCACGTACACGCCCACCCAGAGCACGGCCTGCCGCACCCGGGACGACCCGCCCGGAGACTTACGCGCGGACCGCCCAGTCAATACGATCTCAGCCGCGACCACGACGGCCAGTACCGCCGCCGCCACCCATATCCACACCGGGACTACCATGCACCCGATCCCTGCTCAGCGCGCCGCTTCTTGGCCACAGCCTAAACGCGCCAAGCTTGAGGGGTGGACGTGAACCCACCGGATCAGGCCGCCGACGACGCCGAGAACGACGCCGAGGAGCGCCCGCGGTCCGTCGTCTTCCAGCCGTGGAGCTCGGCCTTCCTGCGCCATGCCGCGCTGTGGCTCATCGCCGCCATCGTCGGCGGCCTGTTCCTGGAGCGGCTGGCCGACTCGCTGGCTCACCGGCTGGCCAGCATCTTTACGTTGATCCTGGTCTCGCTGTTCCTGTCGTTCGCGATCGAGCCCGCCGTGGGCTGGCTGGCCCGCCGGGGCTGGCGCCGGGGCCTGGCCACCGGCCTGATCTTCCTGGCCGTGGCGGTGGCCGCGGCCGGGCTGCTGGCCCTGCTGATCCCGGCCATCGTCACCGGGACCCAGCAGCTGATCTCGTCCCTGCCCGACCTGCTGACCAACCTGGCCAAGTACCTCAAGCCGTTCGGGGTCAAGCTCGACCGGGCCAGCCTGCAGCAGCAGGTCACGAAGTACAGCGACAACCTGATCTCGGCCGCGCAGCAGGTCACCGGGGGGATCCTGCAGGTGGCGGCCAGCCTGGCCGGCGTGCTGTTCGAGGTCTCGGTGGTGGCCTTCTTCACCTTCTACATGGTTGCCCAGGGCCCGCAGCTGCGTCGGGCGGTGCTGTCCTGGTTCCGGCCCCGGCACCAGCGGCAGATCCTGATCGTGTGGGAGGAGGCGATCCGGCAGACCGGCGGCTACTTCTACTCCCGGCTGCTGATCGCGGTGATCAACGGCTCACTGATGTTCCTGGTGCTGTGGATCCGGAACGTCCCGTTCGCCGCCCCGCTGGCGGTGTTCGAGGCCACGGTGGCCACGTTCATTCCCGCGATCGGCACCTACATCGGCGGGGCCGCTCCGGTGCTGGGCGCGCTACTGGTCAGCCCGCTGGACGCGATCATCGCCCTGGCCTGGATCATCGTCTACCAGCAGATCGAGAACTACCTGCTGGCCCCAAAGCTCACCGCCAGGACCATGGACGTGACGGCGCCGATCGCGTTCGCGGCCGCGCTGATCGGCGGCGCGCTGGGCGGGTTCTTGTTCGCGTTCCTGTCGTTGCCGGTGGCCGGCATCATCCAGTCGGTGATCCGCAGCTACGGCCACCGCTACGACGTCGTTGACGAGGCCGGGACCGGGGAAAGGCCGGGAGCCGGGGGGAAGCCGGGAGCCGGGGGGAAGCCGGCAGCCGAGGGCGAGGCGGGGACCGGAGGCGGGGCGGCGGACCCGGCATGAGACCGGACGCCGAACCACCCGGAGCCGGGCCGCGGCCGCTGCGCAGCGACGCCGCCGCCAACGCCGAGCGGGTGCTGGCCGCCGCCATCCGGACCGGCCTCAACGAGGGCCGCCACGTGCCGCTGGCCCAGATCGCCCGGGAAGCCGGGGTCGGGGTGGGCACGCTGTACCGCCGCTACCCCAGCCGGGAGGCACTCCTGGAGGCGCTCGAGGTCCGGGCCTACGGCCTGCTCATTGACCGCGCCGAGCAGGCGCTGGCCAGCGCGCCCACCGGCCTGGCGGCGGTGGAGCAGTTCCTCACCACCAGCTACGCCGTCCGCGACCAGCTGGTGCTGCCGCTGCACGGCGCGCCCTGGACCGCGGGCGCCGAATCGGCCCGCGGCCGGTTCCGCATGCGCGAGCTGATGACCGAGATCGTCCGTCGCGGGCAGGAGGACGGCACCATCCGCGCCGACGTGACCGCGTGGACCGTGGTCCGCTTCGGCGCCATGCTGGCTCAGCCGATGCCGGCCAACCCGGCCGAGGACGAGAACGCCGACGAGCAACGCCGGATCTTCCTCCGCGGGATCGGCATGTAACCTTAAACGGACGAAAACATCCACTTATCCTGTGTCCGCTGACCGGCCGGCGCCCGGCGCTGGCGACAACCGAGGGAGGGCACTGCGATGCCCCCAGCTTCCACCCGCGCCGTCCGCTTCGACCGCTACGGCGGTCCCGAGGTGCTCTATGTGGCCGATGTGCCCACCCCCGAACCCGGCCCGGGCGAAGTCCTGGTCGAGGTCCGGGCGGCCGCCATCAACCCCGGCGAGGCCGCCATCCGCAGCGGCGCCGCGGACCCGCAGTCCACGGGCACGTTCCCGTCCGGGGAGGGCAGCGACCTGGCCGGCGTGGTCGTGGCGACCGGCCCGGACGTGACCGCGTTCCAGCTCGGCGACGAGGTGCTGGGCTACTCCTGGACCCGCTCCAGCCACGCCACCCACGCGGCCGTCCCGGTGACCCAGCTCATCCGCAAGCCCGCCGGCATGTCCTGGGAGGTGGCGGGCGCCCTGTACGTGGTCGGGGTCACCGCCTACGCCGCGGCCCGGGCCGTCGGCGCCGGGCCGGGTGACGTGATCGCGGTGTCCGCGGCCGCGGGCGGGGTCGGCCGGGTGCTGACCCAGTTGCTGGCCCACCGGGGCGCCCGGGTGCTCGGCATCGCGTCGAACGCCAACGCCGGCTGGCTCACCGCCCACGGCGCGGTCCCGGTCGAGTACGGCGCCGCCGGGCCGGGCGGGGGGGAACAAGCACAGCTGGCCGGCCGGCTCCGGGCCCTGGCCCCGGACGGGATCGACGCCTTCATCGACCTGCACGGCCCGGAGTACCTGGACCTGGCCGTCGATCTCGGCGTGGCTCCCGGCCGGATCGAGACCATCATTTCCTTTTCGAAGGCAGGTGAGCTCGGGACCAAGGCCGAGGGGAGCACCGACGCCTCCAGCCCCGAGATCATGCAGGAGATGGCTGACCTGGTCACCGCGGGGGTGATCGAGATCGACATCGTCGGCACCTACCCGCTGGAAGACGTGGCGGCCGCCTTCGACGAGCAGGGCCAGGGGCACACCGCGGGCAAGCTGGTGCTGCTCCCGTGGCTGGGGCGGGCCGAGGCCCTGCGCCAGGCGCTGGCGGCGGCCCTGCCCGCCAGCGTGGTGCTCACCCCAGGCAGCGACGGCTACGAGGACGCGACCAGCCCGGACAACGTCAGCTACGACCAGACCCCGGCCGCGGTGGTGCGGGCCACGTCCGCCGCCGAGGTCGCCCAGGCCATCCAGGCCGCCGGGGAGGCGGGCGGCCAGGTGATGGTCCAGGCCACCGGCCACGGCGCCGGGGTGCCGGTCGGGCCCGGGGTGGTCCTGGTCGACACCTCGGCCCTGGACCAGGTGCAGGCCGACGCCGAGGCCCGCGTGGTCCGGGCCGGCGCGGGCGCGGTCTGGTCCAAGGTCCAGGAGCAGGCCTGGCCGCACCGGCTGCTCGCGCCGAGCGGGACCTCACCCACGGTCGGCGTGTCCGGGTACACCTTCCACGGCGGGGTCGGCTGGCTGGCCCGCCCGTTCGGGCTGGCCTCCGGCAGCCTGCGCTCGGTGGACTTCGTCGACGGCGCCGGCGTGGCCCGGCGCGCCGCCGGGGACAGCCCGGACCCGGCCGACCGCGAGGCGCTGTGGGCCTTCCGCGGCGGCGCCCCGGTCGGGGTGGCCACCGAGCTGACCTTTGACCTGCACCCGGTGCCCGAGCTGTGGGCCGGGTACCTGCTCTGGCCCGGTCAGCACCTGCCCGCGCTGGCCGCGGCCTGGGCCGGCGCCCTGGCCGAGGCCCCGGACGCGCTGACCAGCACGCTGGGCCTGCTGGCGCTGCCGCCGGAGGGGCCGTTCCCGGACGCGCTCAAGGGCACGACCGTGGTGCACCTGTCCTACGCCTCGGTGGCCGGTGAGGCCGGGCTGGCCGGCCTGCGGTCCGCGCTGCGGGCCGTGGCCGAGCCCACCGTGGACACCACCGGCCCGGCCGACGCCGCCAGGCTGGCCCAGATCCACCTCGACCCGCCGGGCGGGATCCCGGCCCGCGGCATGGGCCAGTGGCTGACCGGCGCCCCGGCCGACCTCATCGTGGCCGTGGCCGAGGCGGCCCGGATCGGCCAGCCGGACGGGCTCAACATGATCGAGATCCGGCATGTGGCCTCCAGCGCAGCCGTCCCGGACGGCGCACTGACCCGGGCTCCGGGCCCGTTCCTGCTCCATGCCGTGGGCGTGGCGGGCGACGACACGGGCCGGGCCCGGGTTGATGACCTTCTCACCAATGTCGGGCGCGCGGCCGGGCCGGCCGACACCGGGCTGGCCGCACCCACCTTCCGGGA
>DASXMW010000328.1:0-6860 GCA_036495425.1 Streptosporangiaceae bacterium
CCCGTGGGGCTGCTGTGACGGCTGGGCAGGTTGCTGGGGCCGGACCAGCTGGCGCTGGGCGGGCCGGGCGGGGCGGGCCAGGTGACGCCGCCGGGGGCATTGGCCGCGCCGGGTCCGTTGGACGGGCTGGCCGAGCTGAGCTGGCCGGCCGAGCTGGGCCGGCTGGCGGCCGGGCGGGACGGGGCCGGGGCCAGGCCGCAGACGTTGCAGTAGCCGTCTTCGATCTCCCCGCTGCAGCCCAGGCGGGAGCACGACTCCGCGGCGACGGTCACGGCCGGTCCTCCCGTCCGGTCAGGGCCAGGATGGCCCGCTGGTAGCCGCGCACCGCTTGGCCGGCCTCGGTCAGCTGGCACGGGGCGGTCCACAGCAGGTCCCGGGCCCGGCGGTACTGGCTGGTCAGCGCGGGTTCTTCGGCGGCCCCCAGGGCCGCCGCCTTGGCCCGGTAGGCACCGAGCAGGCCCCGCAACTCGTCTCGGCGGCCGGCAAGGGCCGCCACGCTACCTTCGACAGATTGAAATGCCTGCCGGGCGGCGGCGGCCTGCTGGGTTACGGCGGCCAGCTCGGCACTCAGCTGACCCCACCGGTGCGCGTCCCGCAGCTTGTGCACGGTGGCCAGCCGGGCCGCCAGCGCGGCCAGCAGGTCGCCGGCGGGGGGCAGCGCGGGCAGGTCGGCGGCGGCGATGACGGCGGCGGCGCGGTCGTGGGCCTGGCCCGCGTCCTGGCTGGCCCGCCGGGCCGCGGCCACGGCACCGGCCGCGGCGGCGATCCGGTCGCCGGCCCCGGCCCGGAGCGCGGCCACCTCCGCGGCCCGGGCGGCCAGGAACGTGACCTGATCGGCCAGCCGGTCGCGCCGGGTGGTGTCCACGCCGTCCGCCCACAGCGACAGCGGATCGGTGGCCAGCACCGCGCGCAGGTCCGCGTGCTCGGCTTCGGCCGCGGCCAGCTGGCTGGTCAGCGGGTCATCGGCCAGGGCCCCGAGATCGGCGCGGGCCCGGGCCAGCGCCTGACCGGTGTCCTCGAGCGGGCCGGCCAGGGAGGTCCAGACGGCTTCGGCCGCGGCGAGCACGCCGGCCACCTCGCTGTACTCCCGGCGCATCCGGCCCACCACCTCGGCCAGGGTCAGCTCGACCTCGCCGGCGTCGGTCAGGTCGCGCTCGGCCAGCGAGGCCGGGGGCCGCGGCAGCCGCACCGACGGCCCGGTCAGCAGGGCGGCCAGCTCGGCCAGCTCCGGCCCGGACGACCGCCGGCCCGCGCCCAGCAGGCCGCCGGCCCGGTCGACCACGCCCGAGTAGGCCAGGAACGTCTGCCACAGCCGGGCCAGCCCGGCCCGGGCCGTCTCCCACTGGGCCGCGGTCGGCCCGGCCAGCCGGGCGGCGCCGTCCAGGACGCGGTGGCCCAGGCTCTGGTCCAGCTCCATCAGGTTGGCCCGGATGCGATCGCGTTCGGCCCGTACGTGCTCGGCGGTGGCCGTGGCCTCGGCCCGGGTCAGCGTGGTCACCGCGGTCACCGGCTGGCCGCCGTCATCGGGTCACCATCGTCATCGGGTCACCGTCACCGGTACTCGGCCAGGCGGCGGTTGATGCCCCAGACGCTGCCCGCCACCATGACCAGGGCCAGCACGATCACGCCCGCCTCCAGGCCGGTGAAGGCGTCCCGCCCGGTGGCGGCGCTGGACCGGAACGTGGCCTCGTCGGCGGCCATGGCCGCGCTCAGGTTGGTGTCGAGCTGGCTGAACAGCGTGGCCGCGGTGCCCGGGCCGGTGCCGGTGACCAGCTGGGTCTCGGCCGCGGTCTGGCTCTGGGTGTCGAGCTGGTGCACCTTCTGGTTGACCGCGTACCAGCGGGTGGCCTCGCCGGCCGCGGCCCGGATCCGGGCCTGCCCGCCGGACTGGCCCTGCGACTGGTTCAGCGCGCTGGTCAGCAGCGTCCCACCACCCGGGCCGAGCTGGGCCTGGGCCGTGTGGAAGTCGGCCTGGAACGCGGTGTCGCCGCTGTGCGAGATCAGGTTCAGGATCTCGTCGCCCCGCGCCCGCTGGGCCGCGATGCCCGCCTCGGCCAGGGTCGCGGCGGGCTGGGAGCCGTGGGCCAGGGCCCGGCCCAGGTCGATCCGGGCCACCGCGAACGAGGCGGCCAGCCACAGCACCGACGCGGCCGTGGCCACGGTCGCCACCAGCAGCCCGTAGTTGACGATCCGGTGCGTGCGCC
The DNA here is from genome assembly GCA_036495425.1 of Streptosporangiaceae bacterium. GTDB lineage: Bacteria > Actinomycetota > Actinomycetes > Streptosporangiales > Streptosporangiaceae > Bog-532. The sequence goes on from DASXMW010000328.1 coordinate 2,205, forward strand.
GGGTCAGCCAGCGCTGGACCCGGAACAGCACCAGCAGCAGGACCAGGCCGATGACCACCGTCACCACCACTAGCGGCAGCCCGGTGGCCTGGGCGCTGGTCGCGGTCAGGTTGGCGTTCTCGCGGGTGTAGACGCTGTGAGCCGCGGGCAGCAGGGTGAGCTGCATCTGCTCGGTGGCTACCTGCATGGACGAGCTGCCCGCCATGAAACCCATGGAGTTGTACAGCTCGGCGTTGGCCACGTCCGCGGTGTACACCGGCAGGCCGGCCGACAGGATGGCCAGGTTCCGGCTGAGTACCCGGTCGTCACTGGCCGCGGTGGCGGCCTTGAGCCCGGCGGTGGCCCGGGCAATGTCGGCGTCGTAGCGCTGCCGGGCGGCCAGCGGCTGCTGCGGGCTGGCCAGGAACGCGGCCGACACCGTGACCTGCGCGTCCGACAACGACTGGTAGATCTGCTGGGCGTCCAGGCTGAGCGGCTCGTTGGTGGTGACCACCTGGCTGGCCGCGGACTGGTGCAGGGCCACGGTCCAGGCCGCGATCGCGCCCCAGCCCAGGCTGAGCAGGACCAGCAGCGCCATCAGGACCCGGAGCTGGCCCGGGGTGGTGCGGGCGCGCGGGGTGAGCGTGCCCCAGCGCCGCCAGGCGGCCCGGGGCCGCTGGCCGGGGGCGCCGAGAGGCGACGGTGCGCCAGGGGCTGGTGTTGCGCCTGGGTTTGCTGGGGTGCCAGGGGCTTCTGGGGTGCCAGGGGATCTTAGGGTGCCGGGGGATCCTAGGGTGCTGGGGGCTCCTGGGATCGACGTGACCGGTGCGGCCGGCGCCGATGACGGAGCGTAAGCGGCGTTCGGATCCGGCTGGTACGGAACTGCTCCAGGATGTGCGGGACTGCCAGGCGGCCCAGCCACCGTGGTCATTGCCGACTCTCCACGCCCCGCTCCCGTTCGCGCGGCGGGCGACTGCCAACGATTGCTGTCCAGTTCCAGCCGGGCTTCCCCGCCGTTCCGTCTACCGGTCCTCCCGGCTCTCCCGGTCCGACGCCACCGCGCACACGCCCATTTTGGCCCATACCTCCCGCCGATCTGCGCGAAGTGTGGTCATTCGGGTAGACGTTCGCGGGGAAGTTGGCTTTCGTTCACTTTCTGGACATCTGGACTGACTGGGGAGCCTGGTGGGACGACTGAGGTGACCCGGGCGGGCCGGGCGGGCCGGCCGCGAGCGGGCCCAGGTGGCCCGGCGACGGGGCCGGGCCGGGTCAGCAGCCGCGTCCAGGCCAGGATCGCGGCCGGTTCTGGCCCGGGATCGCGGTTGGCGCCGGCGCGAGTTTCGGTCACGCAGTGTGTTCCTGGCGGTCGCCGGCCCACTCGGTGTGGAAGGTGCCGTCCTTGTCGACCCGGTGGTAGGTGTGGGCCCCGAAGTAGTCGCGCAGGCCCTGGATGAGCGCGGCGGGCAGGCGTTCGGCGCGCAGGCCGTCGTAGTAGGCCAGCGAGGAGGAGAACGCGGGCGACGGGATGCCGGCCGTGGCCGCCTGGGCCACCACCCGGCGCCAGCTGTCCACTCCGTTGCGGACGGCGTCGACGAAGTACGGCGCGACCAGCAGGCTGGTCAGGGCCGGGTTCTCGTCGTAGGCGGCGCGGATGCGGTCCAGGAAACGGGCCCGGATGATGCAGCCGCCACGCCAGATGGTGGCCATGGCGCCACGGTCGATGTCCCAGTCGTACTCGTCGCTGCCCGCCGCGATCTGGTCGAAACCCTGCGCGTAGGCCACCACCTTGGACGCGTACAGGGCCCGCCGCACGTCCTCGATGAAGGCGTCCCGGTCCTTGAGGTCGAGGGCGTTGCGGTCGGTGCCGAACGCTTGGCGGGCCGCCTCGCGCTGGTCGGCGTGGCCGGACAGCGAGCGCGCGAACGTGGCCTCGGCGATGCCGGTGATCGGGATGCCCAGGTCCAGGGCACTCTGCACGGTCCAGCGGCCGGTGCCCTTCTGCTCGGCCTGGTCGAGGACGATGTCGATGAACGGCCCGCCGGTCTCGGCGTCCGTCTGGGACAGCACGTCGGCGGTGATCTGGATCAGGTAGGAGTCCAGGTCGCCGTCGTTCCAGGTCCGGAAGATCTCGCCGATCTCGGCCGGGGTGGCCCCCAGCCCGGCCCGCAGCAGGTCGTAGGCCTCGGCGATGAGCTGCATGTCGGCGTACTCGATGCCGTTGTGCACCATCTTCACGAAGTGGCCGGCCCCGTCCGGGCCGACGTGCACGCAGCACGGGGTGCCGTCGACCACGGCCGCGATCGACTCCAGGATCGGGCCGAGCTTCTCGTACGACTCCTTGGATCCGCCGGGCATGATGCTGGGCCCGTTGAGGGCGCCTTCCTCGCCGCCGGACACGCCGCAGCCCACGAAGTGCAGGCCGTGCTCGCGCAGCGCGTGCTCACGGCGCCGGGTGTCCATGAAGTGCGCGTTGCCGCAGTCGACGACGATGTCGCCCTGGTCCAGCAGCGGGATGAGCTCGTCGATCACGGCGTCGGTGGCCGGGCCGGCCTGGACCATGATGATGATGGCGCGGGGCCGCTCCAGGCTGGCCACGAAGTCGGCCACGGACTCGCTGGGCAGGAAGGTGCCCTCGTCGCCGTGGTCCTGGACCAGGCTGCGGGTGCGTTGCGGCGAGCGGTTGTGCAGCGCGACCGTGTGCCCGTGGCGGGCCAGGTTCCGGGCCAGATTGCGGCCCATCACGGCCAGGCCGGTGACGCCGATGTCCGCCTTCTCGCCTTGCTCAGTCATTGGTCACTCCCGGTTCAGGGCGGTCCGCTCGCTTACTGGCGACCCTAACGCGTGACGGCCAGCCTCCCTGGGGGGAGGCTGGCCGTCAGGTCAGGACCGTGCCGGGGTCATCGGCCCTGGCCGGCGATCAGGGCAGGGACCACTGCTGGTTGGCGCCGCCGGTGCAGTCCCAGATCTCCAGCTGGGTGCCGGGGGTCGTCGACCAGCCGGTGTCGTCGAGACACTTGTTCGATTGCGGGTTGTACAGCGAGCCGTTGGATTGCGGGATGAAGACCTGGGCGCCAGTGTTGTTGCAGTCGTACAGGTCCACCGCAGTCCCGTTGGCGGTCCCGGCGCCGTTGATATCCAGGCACTTCCCGAGGGCGTGCAGGGTGCTGCCCGCCTGGACCACCGTCCACTGCTGGGCGTTGGTCCCGTTGCAGGTGTAGACCTGCACCGGCGTGAAGTTGGCGGAGCTGGCGCCGCGGACGTCCATGCACAGGCCGCCGTAACCGACGACCTGGCCGGTCCCGTTGCCGCCGCCGCCACCGCCGCCACCGCCGCCGCCGCCACCGCCGGATCCGGAGCCACCGGTGGTGTAAGCCGCGACGTACTGCACGCTCATGGTGCCGCCGGACGTGGTGGAACCGCTCGGCGACGTACAGCCGCAGACGCCATTGGGAAAACCGCCGCCCATGGCCAGGTCGAAGATGATCGACAGGTTGTGGTCGAACGCCGCCTGCCAGGTCGAGGTGCCCACCTGGCTCTCGGACACCGAGAAGTACTGGTTGCCGTCGAGGTAGAAGGTGATCGACTCGTTCGAGGCGTTGGTGCGGTTCTCGATCATCGTGTACGTGTGGTAGCCGGTCTGGCAGCCGGAGCAGGCGCGGAGCCCGCTGCCGATGCCGTTGGTCTCGTTGCACGGGCCGCCGGGATCGACACCGCAGTGGATGGTCCCGGCCAGCTCGGACAGGGCGTTGACGTCTTCCATGATGTCGATCTCGCCATTTTCCGGCCACTGGCCGGGGCCGAGCATCCAGAACGCCGGCCAGTAGCCGAGGCCGTTGCCCGGGTTGGGCTGCTGGATCGACGCGGTGACTTCGAGTTGACCGCCGGCCGGGGCGCCGACGTTGGCGGAGCTGGTCTGGATCCGGCCCGAGGTCCAGCTGCTGCCCGAACCGAGCGCGGTGAGGTCCAGGTCACCGTTCCCGTCCAGGTGCACGTTGCTGGTCGAGTTGGTCATGGTTTCGATCTCGCCGGTGCCGAAGTTCGAGCCGGGGCCGGTGTCGTAGATCCAGTTGCCGTCCACGCCCGAGCCGGACGACCCGTTGAAGTCGTCACTGAACTGGGTGGTCCAGCCGGACGGCGCGCCGGGGACGGCCGCGGGCGAGGCGGCCGAGGCCTTGACGCGGGCGCTGGCGGGGATGGTACGGGCCGCGGTGCCGGCCCGGGCGGCTTGGGCGGCCGGGGCGGCTTGGGCGGCGGTGGCTGCTTTGGCTGTGGTGTGGGCCGGGGCAGCGGTGGCGCCGGAGGCGGCCGGGGCGGTCAATGCGAAAACCGGAAGGGCGGCCGCGACCGCGGCCAGGGCCGTGCGCCGCGCCAGGCGCATGGTGCGGCGGCGGGTACGGGCGGTCGAGGGCCTGGCGGCCTCGGCGTTGCCGTTGCCGTTGGCGTTGGCGTTGGCGTTGGCGGGGCCAGACGCGAAGTGGCTGGTCAGCGGGTCCAGCCCTGCGCGCGTGGCGGTCCTTGGGTGTGCTCTGTCCCCCCGAGCTGGTTGTCGTCTACCAAACATCGGCGCCCACTTTCTCGGTTTATTAACAGGAAAGTTTCCTATTGGGCGCTACTGAACGTATCGCCACACCCGCGTGTCGTCAATAGAGCAGTTGCGGTTATTACAGAGCCTGAATT
>DASXMW010000329.1:0-22139 GCA_036495425.1 Streptosporangiaceae bacterium
TTGGCCCCGTCGATGTAGACCTGGCCGCCGGCGTCGTGCACCGCGTCGCAGACACCGCTGACGGTGTCCTCGTACACGCCGTTGGTGGACGGGTAGGTGAGCATGATCGCCGCCACCTGGCCCGCGTGCGCGTCCAGCTTGGCCCGCAGGTCACCGAAGTCGATGGCGCCGTCGGAGCCGCACTTGACCACGATGACCCGCAGCCCGGCCAGGACGGCGCTGGCGGCGTTGGTGCCGTGGGCGGACTCGGGGATCAGGCAGATGGTGCGGTCGGGCTCCTGGCGGGACCGGTGGTAGGCCCGGATGGCCAGCAGGCCGGCCAGTTCGCCCTGCGAGCCGGCGTTCGGCTGCAGCGAGACGCGGTCGTAGCCGGTGATCCCGGCCAGCGCGGCCTCCAGGCCTTCGATCAGCTCCTGGTAGCCCGCGGCCTGGTCGGCCGGCACGAACGGGTGCAGGGACGCGAACCCGGGCCAGCTGATCGGCTCCATCTCGGCGGCCGCGTTCAGCTTCATCGTGCAGGAGCCGAGCGGGATCATCGACCGGTCCAGGGCGATGTCGGAGTCGGACAGCCGCCGCAGGTAGCGCAGCAGCGAGGTCTCGCTCCGGTGCTGGTGGAACACGGGGTGGGTGAGGAACTCGTCGTCCCGGAGCAGGCCGGCGGCCAGCACGTCCTCCCCGCCCCCGTCGGCGGCCAGGCGGATGTGGCTGGCCGGGCGGTCGAGCAGCGCGCCCGCCACCGCGGCCAGGTCTTCGTCGCCGGTGGTCTCGTCGCAGGCGATCTGGATGGCGCCGTCGGCGGCCAGGTACAGGTTGTAGCCGGCCTCGCGGGCCCGGGCCATGGCGTCGCCGGCCGTCCCCGCCCCGTCCGGCAGGACGACCCGGATCGTGTCGAAGAACTGCTCCGGCCCGGTCTCACCGCCGGCCGCGCGCAGGGTGGCGGCCAGCCGGCCGGCGCTGCGGTGCGCGTGCCGGGCGATGCCGGCCAGCCCGTCCGGCCCGTGGTACACGGCGTAGCTGGCCGCGATCACGGCCGGGAGGACCTGGGCGGTGCAGATGTTGCTGGTGGCCTTCTCGCGCCGGATGTGCTGCTCGCGGGCCTGCAGGGCCAGCCGGTAGGCGGGCTTGCCGTCGGCGTCCAGGGAAACCCCGACGATCCGGCCCGGCAGCTGGCGGCGCAGCTTGTCGCGGACCGCGATGTAGCCCGCATGCGGGCCGCCGAAGGCCATGGGCAGGCCGAACCGCTGGGTGCTGCCGACCGCGATGTCGGCGCCCAGGCCGCCCGGGGCGCGCAGCAGGGTCAGGGCCAGCAGGTCGGCCGCGACCGCGGTCAGCGCGCCGCGCTCGGTGGCCGCCGCGATCAGCGGGGCCGGGTCGCGCACGGCACCGGAGGCGCCCGGGTACTGCATCAGCACGCCGAACAGTTCGCCGTCGGCCGGGGCGGCGATGGCCTCGGTGGTCAGCGCGGTCACGACCAGGTCGATGCCGAGCGGCTCGGCCCGGGTGGCCAGCACCCCGATGGTCTGGGGGAGGCAGTCTTCGTCGACCAGGAAGACGTGGCCCTTCCCGGCCACCCGGCGGGCCAGGGTCATCGCCTCGGCGGCGGCGGTGGCCTCGTCGAGCAGGGACGCGCCCGCCACCGGCAGCCCGGTCAGGTCCGACACCACGGTCTGGAAGTTCAGCAGCATCTCCAGCCGGCCCTGCGAGATCTCCGGCTGGTACGGCGTGTACGCGGTGTACCAGCCCGGGTTCTCCAGCAGGTTGCGGCGGATCACGGCCGGGGTCACCGTGCCGTAGTAGCCCAGCCCGATCATCGAGGTCAGGACCTGGTTCTGGCCGGCGATCCGGCGCAGCTCGGCCTGGGCCCCGGTCTCGGAGAGGGCCGCGGGCAGGTCGAGCGGGGCCGCCGTGGCCGAGGGCGGCAGGGCCGCCTCGGTGAGCTCGTCCAGGGTCGTGTACCCGACCGTGTCGAGCATCCGCTGCTGCTGGCCGGCTGACGGGCCAATGTGACGCCGAGCGAATTCCGCCATTCAGGAGCCTCCAGATCGGGTCCGGGGGTCGTCCCCCGGGCTAACTTCTGGGCTCCCCGTCTGTCACCAATGCGGCTTCAGAGTTGCCTATCCGCCCGGTCCTGGTGCCTGAGAGGTTCCGGGGATGCGTTGCCCCTTCGGCGCCGCGCTCAGCAAATGGTGACGCGGACTCTCCCGGACGGTGTCGACAGCGTGTCCGAGTCTACCTAGAAAGCTCGTGAGCGCGAGGAACCACGCCAGTCAGCTGATCTTGCGGGCGCGGCGGCGGGAGAGCTCGTCGGGGCCGACGGTGAGGAGGCCGTCTTCGGCGCGGACGGCGGGGAGCTCGGCCAGGTTGCCCTCGACCTCCTGCCAGACGCGGCCGAGCGCGATGCCGAAGACGCCCTGGCCGCCGGCCAGCAGGTCGACGACCTCGTCCGGGGAGGTGCACTCGTAGACGCTGACGCCGTCGCTCATCAGGGTGACCTGGGCCAGGTCGCTGGTGCCGCGGTCGCGCAGGTGGTGCACTGCGGCGCGGATCTGCTGCAGCGAGATGCCGGTGTCGAGCAGGCGCTTGACCACCTTGAGGACCAGGATGTCGCGGAAGCTGTACAGGCGCTGGGAGCCGGAGCCGTGGGCACCGCGGACGCTGGGCTCGACCAGGCCGGTGCGGGCCCAGTAGTCGAGCTGGCGGTAGGTGATGCCGGCCGCGTTGCAGGCGGTGGGCCCGCGGTAGCCGACCTCGGCACCGTCGGCGTCCCCGGCGCTCAGCGTCGCGGCCACCTCCCGGCTCTCTACACCAGCGTCGAACAGTGTTCCCTGCTCCTCGGCGTGTGGGACTACCGTCCGGTTCCGACCGGCCGGTTTCTCATCGCCCCTGGTTCCCGCCACGCCCACCTCCATCGCGAGCGACCACCCTGGGTACTCGTCTCGAACCGTAAGCCTGGCCTGCTCATGGCGTCAACGATCCCGCACGGCGCGTCGCGACATTCCGTTTAAGTCAGGCAAACCGGCCCGGGACACAACGTCCCGGGCGGCCCTGACCACCCCCGCTACCAGGGATAACACTGTCCCGGAACGCCGCACCGTAAACACTCAGCTAACGGTCAGGTAGCGCGGCCGAAGTCTTCCGGGGAGATCGTGTCCAGAAACTCCCGGAACTTCTCGACCTCGTCTTCCTGCTCATCGGGAATGGCCACGCCCGCCTCGTCCAGGATCTCCTCGGCGGCGAAGATCGACGCGCCGGTGCGCAGGGCCAGCGCGATCGAGTCCGAGGGCCGGGCGCTGACCTCGGCCCCGTTGGAGAAGACCAGGTCGGCGTAGAAGATGCCGTCCCGCAGCGCGGTGATGTTCACCGTCTTCAGCTGTACGTTGAGCACGTCGAGCACGTCGCGAAACAGGTCGTGGGTCAGCGGCCGGGGCGAGACCATGCCCTGCTGGGCGAAGGCGATCGCCGTGGCTTCTACCGCACCGATCCAGATGGGCAAGTACCGGTCACCCTGCGTCTCCTTCAGCAAGACGATAGGGCTGTTGGACGGCATCTCGACTCGGACGCCGACGACCTCCATCTGCCGCACTACAGCTCCATCCTCACGCGCCGTTGGCACACCATCGCTGGCCGGCCACTCCCTTTGTCAAGGTACACCCGCTATCGACTCGACGCGGAGCGCAGCCCACCCCCTACACCGTCCACCCCGGGCGGGGCAGACACCGGCGGGGCGGCCGCGGGCGGGACGATCGTGCCGCCCGCCAACCCGGCCTCGTCGAGCCCGGATTCGACCAGGGCAGCGTGCAGCCACAGGCTCAGCGCGGCGATCTGCCAGGCGTCCTGGGCGGCCGCGGCCCGGGCCCCGGCGCCGCGCTGGCGCAGCTGCGGCCCGACCAGCTGCTCGGCCAGGGAAATGTCACGCTCGGCCGCGGACTTGATGCCGCGCAGGTTGCGGGCGCCCACGCCGAACTTGGCCAGGGCCGCGCAGGCCCGGGCCACCTCGAGCGCGTCCGGGCCGTAGTGCCGGCCGGACCGGCGGATCAGCCCGTAGTCCTCGAGCTCGGTCAGGGTGTCGGCGTCCATCCCCGCTGCTTCCAGCAACTCGGGCCTGGTCATGGCGGTGGCGGGCGGCCCCGGCTGGCGGGCCGCCTCGTCGGCGGCGACCGCACTGCCGAGCGCGGCGGCCAGCGTCTGCCGGGTGCGGCCCGCCCCGTCCAAGGCGTCCAGCCGTTCCTTGATCACCCGCAGCGGCAGGTACTCGTCCCGCTGGGCGGTCAGGATGTACCGGAGCCGCTCCACGTCGGCCAGCGCGAACCGGCGGTAACCCGAGTTCGAGCGCGCGGGCTCGATCAGGCCCTCGGCTTCCAGGAACCGGATCTTGGACGGGCTGACGTCCGGGAACTCCGGCCGCAGCCGGGCGAGAACCTCGCCAATCCCCAGCGAGCCCTCACGCGATGACGACGACGTCATGCGGTGTTTCCCGCCCGCCTCATGAACGCGTCGCTCATGCGTAGTCCTGGGCGCCTCCGCCGCGGCGCTGGCCCTGAAGTCTCGGGTGCGTCATGAAGATGAGCCGGAACTTGCCGATCTGCACCTCGTCGCCGCTGAACAGCTCGGTCTCCTCGATGCGGTCCCGGTTGACGTAGGTGCCGTTCAGGCTGCCCACGTCCCGGACCGAGAACCGGGTGCCGGACCGGTAGAACTCGGCGTGATGCCGGGACACGGTCACGTCGTCGAGGAAGATGTCGCTGTCCGGGTGACGGCCCGCGGTGGTCAGCTCGCTGTCGAGCAGGAACCGGCTGCCCGCGTTGGGGCCGCGGTAGACGATCAGCAGGGCCGCGTCGACCGGCAGCGCCTCGAGCATGGCCGGGTCGGCCAGCGGCTCCTCGTTGAGGTCGATGTCCAGGGGCGGCTGCCCCCGGTCCAGCGAGATCGTCGAAGTGGTCTCGCCCGGGCGCTCGGCGGCTCCGCGAACCAGCGGCGTGCCGCAGTTCGAGCAGAAGCGTGCGTCCTCCGGATTCGGGCGCCCGCAGCGGGTGCAGTAGACGCTGGCCATAGCTCCGCCAGGCCTCCCCTCCATTGGCCAGTCCCACTCGTCCGGGGCCGGCTCCGGGCCCGGCATCTGCGCATGCGGCGCAGAATCGCGGGATGAGGGTTGCCAGGTTACCGGGGCGGACGGCTGCCGGTCCATGCGCCACGCGAGCAACCGCCGCCAGCCTCGGCGCGGCTCGCTGCCGCTGCTGCCGGAGGATGCCCCGTACGAGGACCGGTCCTGCTCCTCGCCGCGACGTCTACGCCACACCGCCGCTCCACCTCCGCCGCGCCGACGCCCGGCCGCAACCCGCCGGGCCGGGACTGAATAGTGTGCGTGATTGTCTCACGGCCACGGACGACGCGACATGGCGTACCTGATCAGTCCTCCACCATAGCGCGGCTTATGACGGGAGAAGACCAATCGGGACTCGTCTGTCCTAGTGGCTTTGCCACTGGCCAGCCACCGCGCGCTCACCAGCCGGTCATCTCGCGCTTACTGGCCGGCCGCCTCGACCACGGCCGCCCACTCGTCGAGCAGGGTCTGGGCGGTGTCGGCGTCGTTGCCCTCGGCCCACAGGTGGGTCACGGCGTCGGCCGGATCGGGCAGCACCAGCACCCAGCTGCCGTCCTTCTCGACCACCCGCACGCCGTCGGTGGTGTCCACCTCCCGGGTCCCGGCCGCCTCCACCACCGTGCGCATCACGCTGCCCTTGGCCGCCCACGGCGTCGGCATGGACCGGCGCAGCAGGTGGGCCTCGGGGATCCGGGCGTCGATCTGGCTCAGGGTCAGCCGGGTCCGCGCCACCAGGCCGATCAGCCGGGCGAAGCCGGCGATCCCGTCCACGGTGCGGGTGAACTCCGGGACCACGAACCCGCCCCGGCCATCGGCGGCGAGGATCACGTCCTCGCCGGCGGCGGCGCGGGTCAGCGCGTCCATCGAGGTCGGGGTCCAGTCGACCTCGACCCCGTGGAACCGGCACACCTGCTCGGCGACCCGGGTCGTGGTCACCGGCAGGGCCACCCGGCCCGTCTTGCGCTCGGCGGCGACCAGGTCGAGCACCACGAGCAGGGCCCGCTCGTCGCTGACCATCTCGCCCTTCTCGTCCACGATCCGGATCCGCTCCCCGACCGGGTCGAACCGCACGCCGAACGACGCCCGCGACGAGGACACCACCTCGGACAGCCGCTGCAGCCCGGCCCGGCGCTGGGCCACGGTCTCGGTCGGGGTCACCTCGTCGAGGCGGTTGTTGATGGTGAGCACGTCGATGCCGATCCGGCCCAGCAGGCTGGGCAACACCAGCGAGGTGGTGCCGCCCGCGCAGTCGGCCACCACCTTCATGCCGGTCTCTTGCACCGTGTTCATGTTCACGCAGCGCAGCAGTTCGCGGGTGTACCACTCGACCACGCGGGGCGGGTAGGTCAGCTCGGCGATCTCACCGGGAAACGCGCGCCGGAACTCCTGCCGGGAGAACACCCGCTCCAGCTTGCGCTGGGCGGCCTGGGACAGCTCGGCCCCGCGTTCGTCCAGGAAGATGATGTCGATGGACTGCGGGTCGCCGGGAGTGGTGCGCAGGGCCACGCCGCCGCTGTAGTCGGTCCGCTCGGTCTCGAACCGGGCCACCGGCAGCGGCTGGGCCTCCAGGTCGACCACGTTGATGGCGCTGGCGTTCAGCGCCCCCTGGACCGCGCGCTTGAACGTGCGCGCGGCCCGGGACACGTCCCGCGAGGTGGTGACGGTGGAGCCCTTCTTCAGCGTGGTGGCGTAGGCGCTGGCCAGCCGCACGCACAGTTCCGGGGTGACCTCCACGTTGATCAGCCCGGACACCCCGCGCGGGCCGAACAGGTGGCGGCTGCCGCGGGACTCCCAGATCACGCTGTTGTTGACCACCGCGCCGGCCTCGATCGTCTTGAACGGGTAGACCTTGACCGAGGCCGACAGGTAGGCCTCGGGCTCGATCACGCACTCGTCGCCGACCACGGCGGACTCCTCGATCCGCGCCAGCCGCATCACGTCGGTGTTCTTGCCGATCACGCAGCCGCGCAGGGTGGCGCCCTGGCCCACGTAGACGTTGTTGTGGACCACGGCCCGGTGCAGGAACGCGCCCTCCTTGACCACCACGTTGCTGCCGATGACGGTGTACTCGCGGATGTCGGCGCCCGGCTCGATCTTGGCGTAGTCGCCGATGCAGAGCGGTCCGCGCAGGACGGCTTCCGGGTCGACTTCGGCCCCCTCGGCGACCCAGATACCGGGCGAGACCTCGAACCCGTCGATGTCGGCCTGGACCCGGCCGGCCAGCACGTCGGCCTGGGCCTTGAGGTAGCTCTCGTGGGTGCCGACGTCCTCCCAGTAGCCGTCGGAGATGTACCCGAACAGCGGGGCGCCCCGCTTGAGCAGGGCCGGGAACACGTCGCCGGACCAGTCCACCGACTCGCCCGGCGGCACCTCGGCCAGCACCTCGGGCTCCATCACGTAGATGCCGGTGTTGACGGTGTCGGAGAACACCTGGCCCCAGGTCGGCTTCTCCAGGAACCGCTGGATGCGCCCGTCCTCGTCGGCGATCACGATGCCGAATTCCAGTGGATCCGGCACCCGGGTCAGGCCCACCGTGACCAGCGCGCCCTGCTCCTTGTGAAACCGGACCATGGCCGTGAGGTCGATGTCGGTGAGGGCGTCGCCCGAGATGACCAGGAACGGCTCGTCGCGCAGGGCATCCCCGGCGTTCTTCACGCTGCCCGCGGTGCCGAGCGGCATCTCCTCGGTCGCGTACTGCAGGTTCATGCCGAAGTCTTCGCCGTCGGCGAAGTAGTTACGGACCAGGGCGGCCAGGAACTGGACGGTCACCACGGTGTCGGTGAAGCCGTGCCGGAGCAGCAGCCGGAGCACGTGCTCCATGATCGGCCGGTTGGCCACAGGCAGCAGGGGCTTGGGCTGGTTGGCGGTTATCGGGCGCAGCCGCGTTCCTTCGCCGCCTGCCATCACGACAGCCTTCAAGGCTTACGCCGCTCCCTCCGAGGTACGCCATCTCCGTCATCGGTGCCCGAGGGGGACGCCGGTGTCCCCTGGTCTGGGGCCTGCTCGGCCGTTGGCGCGGTCAGGCGGCCGGTGAGCAGCATCCGGGCCTGGACCAGGTAGAGGGCTGCCGCCCACCAGTACAACGCGGTGCCCCAGCCGGCGAAGGCCCACCCGATGACCCGGGTGATCTCGCCGAACAGGCCCGCGTACGTCCCGAGGAGCAGCAGCGGAAATGCGTACAGAAGGCAAAGAGTAGCCGTTTTCCCCACAAAACTTACCTGCAGGGTGCCGAAGCCGAGGCGTCGCTTGAGCACGCCCAGCGCCCCGGCCACGATCAGTTCCCGCACGGCCAGCAGGGCGACCAGCCACCACGGGATGATGGCGCGGATGGCCAGCGCGACCAGCGTGGCCGCGATGTAGAGGCGGTCCGCGGCCGGGTCCAGCGCCTCGCCCAGCTTGCTCTGCTGGTTGAACGCCCGGGCGATCTTCCCGTCCAGCCAGTCGGTGGCGGCCGACAGAATCAGCAGCGCCACCGCCCAGGCGTCCAGGTGCGGCCCGAGCACCAGCCACAGGAAAAGCGGCACGCCCAGCAGCCGCAGCACGCTGAGCCCGTTGGGGATGGTGAGGATGCGGTCCTGCCCGTCCGCGGGCCCGGCCTGGCCGGCCTGGCCCGGCTGGTCAGCGACCACGCTGTCCCCGGTCCTGCTCCCGCCCCCATCGATCTGGCCCACGCCGTGACCTTACCTGGCCACCTACCGCACTCCCCCGCCCGGCGCGACCGTATTGGCCCACCGGCCCCGAAACCGCCCAGAAGTTCACACCGCCGTCATCGCCCGTTACATCCCATGCGATTGCACCGACCCGGGCGGGTCACCTGGGGCGGTGGGTGGTGAGGGTGAAGGCGGCGGTGACCGGGATGGGGTGGGGCAGTTCGTCCAGGCGGGCCCGGGTGGCGGCCGGGTCGAAGTGGTGAGCGGACGGGCCCATGCCGGCCAGGGTGGCGGCCTCGGCCGGAGCCAGGCGCAGCGGCACGGTCAGGTCCTGGCGGCCGGTGACCGTGAAGTACGGGCCGAGGGTGGCGGCCAGGCGCTCGTCCTTGTGCTCGTCCACTGCGATCAGGCCGGCCGGGGCGGCCAGCTCGGCCAGGTGGCCGGGCGCCGGGGTGACCACCAGCAGGGTGCCGCCCGGCGCCAGGACACGGTGGAACTCCGGCCCATTGCGGGGGGCGAACACGTTGAGGATGACCGACACCGAGCCCGGGCGGACCGGGAACGGCTGCCAGGTGTCCCAGCCGACCGCGCCGATGCCGGGGGCGGCCCGGGCCGCCCGCCGGAGCGCCCGCACCGAGATGTCCAGGGCCAGGCCCGTCACGCCGGGTCCCAGCCGCGCGAGCACCGCGGCCAGGTAGTACCCGGTTCCCGACCCGGCGTCGAGCACCACCGACCGCTCCCCCGCCCCGGCGGCCAGGCCGGCCAGGGCCGACGCCAGCGGCGCGTAGTGCCCGGCCCCCAGGAACGCCGCCCGGTCCGACACCATCTCGGCCGTGTCGGCGGTCCCGGGCCGGGCCCCGCCGGGCATCAGGTTGACGTAGCCCTGCCGGGCCACGTCGAAGCTGTGCCCGTTGCCGCAACGCAACACCGCCCCGGCCAGCGAAAACGAGGCCCCGCAGACCGGGCAGACCAGCAGGCCGGCGACGTCGGCGAGCACTTGAGGCTCAGTCGCCCCAGACGTCCCTGGCCACGTCCACGATCAGCTGCAGCTTGGCCACTTCCTGGTCGTAGGTGAGCACGTTGCCTTCCACGGTGGAAGAGAACCCGCACTGCGGCGACAGGCACAGCTGGTCCAGCGGCACGAAGTGGGAGGCCTCGTCGATGCGGCGCTTGAGCTGGTCCGGGTCCTCCAGCTGGCCGCTCTTGGTGGTGACCAGGCCGAGCACGACCATCTTGCCCTTGGGCACGAAGCGCAGCGGCTCGAACCCGCCCGACCGGCTGTCGTCGTACTCCAGGAAGAAGCCGTCCACGTTGAGCTCGCTGAACAGGGCCTCGGCCACGAAGTCGTAGCTGCCTTCGGCGGCCCAGGAGGACCGGTAGTTGCCGCGGCACATGTGGGTGGTCACGGCCATGCCCCCGGGCTTGCCGGCCAGCGCGTCGTTGATCTGCTTGATGTAGCGCAGGTGCAGGTGCTCGGCGTCGTCGCCGCGGCCGGCGATCTCGGCCCGCTGGGCCGGGTCGTTCAGGTAGGCCAGGCTGGTGTCGTCGAACTGGAGGTACTGGCAGCCCAGGGCCCCGAGCCGCCGCACCTGTTCGGCGTAGGCGGCGGACAGGTCGGACCAGAACTCCTCGATGTCCGGGTACACGTCGCTGTCGATGGCGGCCGGGCCGCCCCGGTAGTGAACCATGTTGGGCGACGGGATGGTCAGCTTGGGCAGCGCCGACTTGACCTGGGACTGCAGGTAGGTGAAGGCGTCTTCGAAGATCGTGGCGTCCAGCCGGACCTTGCTGTCGATGCGCAGGGCCGCGAAGGCGGCCTCCAGGTCCCCGCTGGCGTTGCGGAAGTTGACCGTGATGTTGCCGGGCACCTTGGAGATGCCGCCCAGGCTGTAGATGAAGTCCATGTGCCAGGACGCCCGGCGGAACTCGCCGTCGGTGGCGGACTGCAGGCCGACCTCTTCCTGCATGGCCACCACGTCGCTGATGGCCTCGTCCTCGGCGGCCTTCAGGTCGTCGGCGCTCGCGCGGCCGGCCGCGAACTCGTCCCGCACCTGGAGCAGGCGAGGCGGGCGCAGCAGGCTTCCCACGTGGTCGGCACGGAACGGCGGTGTGGCGCGCATGAGACCCCTTTCGGCGACCGGTACTCCGCGCGACTATAACGCCGTCCGGGTCGCCGCCCGGTCCAGGGTCGCCGGCTCAGACCCGGGGCCCCCGGCCGGAAGGGGACCCCGGCTCACCCGGATCGCGGCCACGGCCAGCAGCACCAGCAGGGCCACGCCGCCCAGCACGTAGCAGTTTCCGGTCAGCAGCTGGAGGCCGTGCCAGTGGTACTCGGCGAACCAGGGCTGGTCGCCCCGCGCATAGTAGGTCGAAGGATCGGTCTGCGGCGGCTGCCACAGGATGCCGAGCGAGAAGTTGCCCAGGTCGGCGGGCTCGCCCCACAGGCTGCCGGGCCAGGCCCCGTACAGAGCGGCGATGCCCACGGCCAGCGCGCCCCAGGCCGCGGCCCGCAGCCGGGACGAGGGCCAGGCCCGGACCGCGTAGTGGGCGGCCACGGCCGCGCCGGGGACGATCCAGACCCAGTGATGGTCCCAGCTGATCGGCGACAGCAGCAGGCCGGTCAGGGCCGCGGCCAGCAGCCCCGGCATGAGGTGCCCGTGCCGGTCCAGCACGGCCGCGCTGACGATGCCGATGATGCCCACGATCACCGCGGCCACGGCCCACTCCCGGGTCGAGCCGTTGATGCTGCCGGTCAGCCGCGCGATCAGGCCGCGCAGCGACTGGTTGCCCTCCCAGCCGGTGAACCCGGTCCGGCCCCCCTGGAAGAACAGCCCGCCGAACCACCACTTGACCGAGTCGTGCCGCTGGATGACGAACCCGGCGGCCACGGTGAACGCGAACCCGGCCGTGGCCATGGCCGCCTGCCGGTACTTGCGGGCCAGCAGCAGGTAGGGGATGAACACCAGCGGGGTCAGCTTGATCCCGGCCGCGACGCCGACGCCGAAGCCCTTCCACCACCGGCGCTGGCCGGTGCCGGGCTGGGTCAGGTCCCAGATGATCAGGGCCATCAGCACCAGGTTGATCTGGCCCAGGTAGAGGGTGCGCACCACCGGCTCGGTCCAGAACACCGCGGCCGTGGCCAGCAGGGTGGCACCGGCCCGGACGCGCCCGGAGTAACCGAGACCGCGGAACGTGTACCACAGGGCCGCGACCAGGGCCGCGACGTTGACGGCCATGGACAGCTCGGGCAGCACGCCCCACGGGACGAACGAGATCAGCGCGAAGGCGATGGCCGCGAACGGGGTGTAGGTGAACTTCAGCCCCAGGCCGCCGTATCCGCCCCACTGGTACAGCGGTGCGTAGACATGGGGGTTGAAATCGGGCCGGATCCCGCGGACGATGAGGCCGCCGGACCGGTAGACGGCCAGGTCGACCGGGTCCAGCGTCCAGCTGGCCGGGTGGATCACCCCGTAGACCACGTACAAGCCGATGGCCAGGACGAACGCACCCGCGCCGGCGCCCAGCAGCAAGCGGGCGGGGACCGACTTCACGCCGCAACCATACCGGCACTGCCCGGCGCCCGCCCACGTCAACGCGGCCCTTCGCGGGTGCGCCGCGCCGGGTTCGCTACGACATGCCATAGTGGATGAGGACCCGGCCGACGAGAGAGGTGAACCGGACATCAGCGGAGTGCAGCAGCTGGTCTTCTCCGGCCCGCTCATCCTGGCCGCGCCGATCGCCGCCGCGGCCGGGGCGATCACCTTCATCTCCCCGTGCTGCCTGCCGCTGGTACCGGGCTACCTGGCTTACGCGACGGGGATGTCGGGCACGGATGCCCAGAATTCAGATATCGAAGGTAGCGGTCGCGGTCGTCAGCCCGCCGCGGCGGCCGCGGGGCAGGACGCTGGTGGCGTCGCCACCGCCACCGTGACCACGGTCAGCGTGCCTCCGGCGCGGCCGGGCCGGGGCCGGACGATCCTCGGGACCCTGCTGTTCGTGCTGGGCTTCTCGGCCCTGTTCGCCACCTACGGCGCGGCCTCGGGCAGCCTGGGCGGCAGCCTGCTGGCCCACCACCAGACCGGCCTGACCCAGGTGCTGGGCGCGGTCACGATCGTGCTCGGCCTGCTGTTCGCCGGGCTGCTGGACCGGTTCTCGTTCGCGGGCCGGGTGCTGCGCCCGTCGCTGCGGCCGCGGGCCGGGCTGGCCGGGGCGCCGGTGCTGGGCGTGATGTTCGGCCTGGGCTGGACCCCGTGCATCGGCCCGACCCTGGCCACCGTGCTGGCCCTGTCCACCACCACCGGGACGGCCACCCGGGGGGCGTTCCTGGCCTTCATCTACGGGCTGGGCCTGGGCGTGCCGTTCCTGATCGTGTCGGTCGCCTTCCAGCGCAGCATGCGGGTGTTCGCGTACGCCCGCCGCCACGCCCGGCTGGTGACCCGGATCGGCGGGGCGCTGCTGGTCGTGGTGGGCGTGCTCGAGGTGACCGGGGCCTGGGCCTCGGCCATGACCTGGCTCAAGATCCACTGGATCGGCGGCTACCAGCCCCCGCTGTAGACCACGCTCAGCGCCGGGCGGCCATCCGGCCCCGGGTCTTCCGGCCGTCCTTGCCGTTGACCACGGGCTTGGCCGCGGGCGCGGGCGCCGGGGTGGCCGCCTTGACCAGGGCCTGCAGCAGCCGCGGGTCGTCGCCCTCCTCCGGGTGCCACTTGACGCCGATGGCGAACCGGTGCCCGTCCAGTTCGGCCGCCTCCACCACCTGGTCGTCGGCCCAGGCCACGCTGATCAGGCCGTCGCCCGGCTGCTTGACCGCCTGGTGGTGCAGGGCCAGTACCGGGACCTGGTCGCCGAGCAGCTGGCCCAGCGTGCTCTCGGCCTTGAGCTTCACGTCGTGCCGGGTCATTTTGGCCATGCCGGGCGCGTGCCCGTGGTGGCCCACCGCCTCCGGCAGGTGCTGGACCAGCGTGCCGCCCCGGGCCACGTTCAGCACCTGCAGGCCGCGGCCGATGGCCAGCAGCGGCAGGTCGGCCTCGATCGCGGCCCGGACCAGGGCCAGCTCGAACCGGTCCCGGCGGCGGTCCGGGGCATCGGTCTGCTCATGCGGCAGTTCGTCGTACAGGGCCGGGCTGACGTCGGTGCCCCCGGTCAGGACCAGGCCGTCGAGCCCCTCGACCACCCGGGCCACGCTCCCGGGCGGGACCGGCGGGACGACCACGGGCGTGCCGCCCGCGCGTTCGACGGCGCGTGTGTAGGTGAGCGGGGACAGCACAGCCTCACGTACCCAGTCGCCCCAATGAGCGGCCTCGAGTTGGCCGGTGATCCCGATGAGCGGCCGGGCCATGCACCCCTCCTGCGGTGTTGGTCGTTAATGTCCAACAGGTCTGAAAGCGTCCCGTGCCCATCATGGTCCATTGGCACCGAGCCAGGTCAGCGCCTTGCCAAAGTTCCCCAGAAAGCCAGCTCAATCGGGCCCCGTCCGCGCGCCGCCTGGCCGCCCGCCCGATCCTCGCGTTCGGTCGCTTACCGGCATGAAGCGGACCGAGGGGATAATACCGTCACAATGGCTTTTGCCAATGAACCATAATACCGGCCGCCCCAATCATCTCATATTGAGCCGAGCGCTACGTTATCGATGCCATATAGTGTTCGCCGTACCTAATAGCCGCTGCTTCCGCATACTCTGGGTACATTAAAAATGGCTTTTCCGGTATCAATTGTGATGGCCGGACAATGGGTGAGAGGCTGGGCACATGGTTCCTTCCGGTGGCGGCGACCAGCAGTCTCCCCCGGACGGCCCGCCCGGGCAGACCCCGGCCGACCTGGCACGGAGCTTCTTCAGTGACGATGCGGACACGGAAACTCCGGCCGCGGCAGCGGCGGCCGGAAATCCGCTGGGCCGCCTGTTCGCCGCGGTCGACTCCGTTTCCGATTCGGCGATGACCTATTTTTACGGTCACCTGTTCGCGATTGAGCCGCAGGCGCGAGCCATGTTTCCGCCCGCGATGGACGGCCAGCGGAAAAGGTTTTATCAGGCGCTGGCCCGGATCATCGCCAGCGGCGGCGACCCCGAACGGCTGACCAGCTACCTGGATGGCCTGGGCCGGGCCCACCGCAAGTTCGGGGTCCAGAAGGAGCACTTCGACAGTTTCCGCCAGGCGCTGGCCGCCACCTTCCAGCGGTACGCGCCGGCCGCGTGGACCGACGAGGCCGCGGCCGCCTGGAACGAGCTGTTCGACCGGGCCAGCAGCGCGATGACCGAAGCGGCCGAGCAGGACGCCGGGCACTCGCCGCCCTGGTGGCTGGCCGAGGTGGTCGAGCACGAGGTGCGCGGCTCCGACCTGGCCGTGCTGACCCTGCTGCCGGGCCAGCCCCTGCCCTACCGGGCGGGCCAGCACATCAGCGTCCAGACCCCGCGCTGGCCCCGGCTGTGGCGCAACTACTCGGTGGCCAACGCCCCCCGCGAGGACGGCTCGGTCACCCTGCACGTCCGCGCGGTGCCGGGCGGCCTGGTCAGCGCGTCCCTGGTGCACCACGTGAGCACCGGCGACACCCTGCTGCTGGGGGCGGCGGCGGGTGCGATGACGCTGGACCCGGACTCCGACCGCGACGTGCTCTGCCTGGCCGGCGGCACCGGCCTGGCCCCGGTCAGGGCCATCATCGAGGAGATCATCGGCGCCCCGGCCGCGGGCCGCCGCCGCGAGATCGTGCTCTACCACGGGGCCCGGCGCGAGGCCGACCTGTACGACCTGTACGGCCTGCAGCAGCTGGAGCTGAACTATCCCTGGCTGCAGGTCATCCCGGTGGTGTCCGAGGAGGCGGCGCCGGATGCGATCTTCGGCGCGGTGCCGGACGTGGTGGGGCTGTCCAGCTGGCGCAACCGCGACATCTACGTGGCGGGCCCGGACGCCATGATGGCCCGCACGGTCACCGAGCTGAAGGACCGCGGCGCTCCCCCCGAGCGCATCCACTACGACTGTCCCCGCTGCTAACTCCGGGGACCGCCGGCCTCCTGGACCGTGCGCGACAGCAGGCAGAACTCGTTGCCCTCGGGGTCGGCCAGCACGACCCAGCTGGCGTCGGCGGGCTGGCCCACGTCGGCGGGGCGGGCTCCCAGGCTGAGCAGCCGGCCGAGCTCGGCCGCGGTGGAGATCCCGTCGGCCCGCAGGTCGAGGTGCAGCCGGTTCTTGATCGTCTTGCTCTCCGGCACCGGGGCCACGTCGATGGTGGGCCAGGACCGGTCGGCGGGCCCGATGGTGATCACGCCGTCCGCTTCGGCCACGATCCGCCAGCCGAGCACCGCGCACCAGAAGTCGGCGATCCGCCGCGGCTGGCTGGCGTCGATGACGACGACGGCCAGACGGCTGGTCACCGCCGGGTCAGATCAGGTGTCGGCACGGCGGGTCAGACCTTGCGCCAGCCGGGGACCCAGGCGCCGTCCTCGCTGATCTCGTAGTCGCCGAACAGGGCGGGCGCCTCGGCCCGCATCAGCTCGCCGATCTTGCTGAAGACCAGCCGGATCTCCTCCTCGGCGCCGGGATCGGTGCGGGCCTCGATCGTGTGCCGCAACGTCCGCGCGTTGGCCGTCCACACGATCCCGGTGGCCACCCCGTCCGGCGCGAACCGGCGCATGAACGAGGTCTTGTGCTTCTTCTCGTGCATCTTCACGCCGTCGTCGTCCAGCCCGAAGTGCTCGGCCATCCAGCGCTGGAAGGCTTCCATCTCGGTCAGCAGGGCCCCGGCCCGCTTCATCAGCTCTTCGTCCTCGCGGGCCCACTCCGGGAACCAGAACGGGATGTCGGCCAGCCGCACGAACCGCAGCGACTCCTGGGACACCGCGGTGCCGGGCCGGTGCCGGACCAGCTCGTGGGTGAAGACCCGGCTCACGTTGTGCAGCACGAACGTGAAGCTGAGGTGCTCCAGCACCGAGCCGTGGGCCTGGGCCAGGATGTTCTGCAGGTAGGCCACCTGATCGTCGCGGACCCGCCGGACGTTCGGGTTGAGCCCCGGCTCCCAGGACCGGTAGCACATCTTGCCCGCGAACTCGGCCAGGTTCTGCGCGTCGTTGTCGAGCTGGTCGCGGTCGAGCCGCTCCAGCCAGCTGGACCCGCCCACCTCGGCCAGGTACTCGGCGATCATGTCGTAGTCGAGCTGCGGCCGCGCCACCAGCCGGACCTCGGGCTCCACGCTCCTCATGTCACAGCACTGTACTGGCCTCGGGGGCCAAGCCCCCAGACCCCCGACGCGGGCTGCGCCCGCGTAGCCCAAGGGGCCCCCAGACAGTGAGCGGATCGGGAGTCAGCGGCTCGGCGAAGAAGACACCCGGTCCCGGCACAGGCGGAGCACGTTGGCGATGACCTGGTGCCCGGCCCGGCCGGTGGCGGTGAGGATGGACTCGGGGTGGAACTGGACCGCCCAGCGGCCGGCTTCGGGGTCCTCGATGGCCATGACCACGCCGTCGGGGGTGGTGGCGGTGACCTCGAAGCCGCCCTTGACCTGCTCGGGGAACGCGTAGATGGAGTGGTAGCGGGCCCCGGTGAACTCGGCCGGCAGGCCGTCCAGCAGCTGGCCGCCCCGGACCTGGACCCGGCCGGGCTTGCCGTGGGCGGGCTCGGCCAGCAGCGACAGCTCCCCGCCCGCGTGCTCGACCATGGCCTGCAGGCCCAGGCACACCCCGAACGCGGGCAGGCCCCGGGTGTCCAGGGCCGACAGCAGCTCGCCGCAGGCGAAGTCGGCCGGGCGCCCCGGCCCGGGCGACAGCACCACCAGGTCGGGGGCGTACTGGTCGAGCAGGGCCGGGTCGAACCCGGCCCGCAGCGTGGTCACCTCCGCGCCCAGCTGGCGGAAGTAGTCGGCCAGCGTATGCACGAACGAGTCCTGGTGGTCGACCAGCAGCACCCGCAGACCGGTCCCGGGCCGGTCCCCCGCCCCCGGGGACTCCGGGGCGGGCGGGGAGTCAGCCACGAGACCTTCGACATCGTTCAGGGTTTCGATGAGCGCGCGCGCCTTGATGCGCGTCTCGCGTTCCTCCGATTCCGGGTCGGAATCGAACAGCAGGGTGGCCCCGGCCCGGACGGCGGCGATCCCGTCCCGGATGTGCGCGGTGCGCAGGGTCAGCCCGGTGTTCATGCCGCCGTCGAAGCCGATCGCGCCGACCGCCCCGCCGTACCAGCGCCGCGGCGTGGCCTCGTGGTCCTCGATGAACTGCATGGCCCAGGTCTTGGGGGCGCCGGTCACGGTCACCGCCCACATGTGGGTCAAGAACGCGTCCAGCGCGTCGAACCCGGGCCGCAGCCGGCCTTCCACGTGGTCGACGGTGTGGATCAGCCGGCTGTACATCTCGATCTGCCGCCGGCCGATGACCCGGACCGTGCCCGGCACGCAGACCCGCGACTTGTCGTTGCGGTCCACGTCGGTGCACATGGTCAGCTCGGACTCCTCCTTCGCGGAGTCGAGCAGGGTCCGGATGTTCTCGGCGTCCTCCAGCGGCCCGGCCCCGCGCGCGATCGTGCCCGAGATCGGGCAGGTCTCGACCCGGTCCCCGGTGACCCGTACGTACATCTCGGGCGACGCGCCGACCAGGTACTCCCCCTGGCCGAGGTTGAACATGAACTCGTACGGGGCCGGGTTGCGCTGGCGCAGCTGCTCGTAGAACGCGGACGGCTGGGCGCACCGGCCGTGGAACACGTGCCCGGGCACCACCTCGAACAGGTCGCCGCGGGCGAACTTCTCCCGGGCCTCGGCCACCACCTGCGCGTACGAGCCGGGCTTGGGCTGCTCGGGCAGGTCAGCCGGGACCGGCGGGGTGGCCAGTGAGGTGACCGGCGTGGTGCGCTCGGTCAGCCGCGGCAGCCCTTCGGTGGAGGCGCCATCCACCGTGAACTCGTAGGCGAACCGGGTGGCCTGCTCGCGCTTGCGGTCCAGCACGTAGATCTCGTCCGGCAGGTGCAGCACCAGGTCGCGCTGGTCGGCGGGCCGGTCCAGGTTCATCCGCACCGGCTCGAACTGGAAGGCCAGGTCGTAGCCGAACGCCCCGTACAGGCCCAGGTGCCCGTCCCCGCAGCCGAAGGCGGCGATGACTTCGCGCAGCGCGCTGAACACGGTGGGACGGCGGCTGCGCTCCTCCTCGGTATAGGCGCGATCCGGCTCGGGGATGTCCACCGCCACGTCCAGGGCGGGGCCGCCGTCGCGGCCAGACGGGTCCGGCACCGGAGTCCCGGCCCGGGCCAGCGCGGCTTCGACCACCGGCAGCACGACCCGGCCGCGGTCGTTCAGGGCGCGGGCGCCGATGCGCCGGCCGCGGGCCACGATCTCCAGGCACGGGTCGGCGTAGGCGGTGTGCCAGCGGGTGTACCGGCCGGGGTACTCCATGCCCGAGCTGAGCACGCCGCCGCGCCGGTCGTCGACGGCGCGGGCGATGCCGGTCAGCAGCTCAGGGTCGAACGGCCCGGCGGTACGAAGTACCCGCACCCCGCCGCCGGTGGTGAATTCGGTTCGCACATCTCGCGGTTCGGAGTCCACGTCGGCACCTTTGTCCGGGCCCGGCCACGGCGGCAACAAAAAACGACCGCCAGTCGCGGGCGGTCGTCATGATCAACGAGCAAGCTGAGAACGCCGCCTAAGAGCGGCGCCACCACTGCAGGCTCACGGTTCGCATGGAGATCACTGTAGCGGACCGGGTCCGGGCACCGCTACACGCGGCAGGCGGCTCATGGTGCCCCACTCCAGCCAGCGAACACGGCTGGCGAGCGGAGCCCGGCCGCGGGCTAGGGTCGTCTGCGTGCGGGACTACCGAGGGGCGCTGCGCGACTGGTTCCGGTCCAGCCGCCGGATGCTCGCGGCCGAGCTCAGCCACGGCGGATGGCTGAACTTCGGCCCGTTCCGCTGGTCCGCGGTGGACGTGCCGCGGGCGCTGCGGGCCGGGGCGGGCATGGTCACCCCGCTGGCCCTGGGGGTGGCCACCGGGCACCTGGAGTACGGCGTGTTCGCCGCGCTGGGGGCCCAGCCCGCGGGCATCGTCTCGTTCCAGGGCTCGTCCCGGACCCGGGTCAGCGCGGTCACGCTGGCCGCGCTGGGCATGGCCGTCTGCACCTGGGTGGGCGGCGTCTGCGCCTGGGCCAGCGGCTGGCTGCTGTTCCCGGCCGTGATGATCTTCAGCTACCTGGCCGGCCTGCTGGCCGTGCTAGGCCAGCGCTTCAGCGTGGTCGGCCTGCAGTGGGTCATCCAGGTCGTCATCGCCAGCGCGATCCCGCTGCCACCCGGCGACGCCGCGCTGCGGGCCGGCCTGGTGCTGGCGGGCGGCCTGTGGCAGGGAGTGCTGGTCGTCGGGGGCTGGGCCTTCGTCCGCGGCGGGCAGGAGCGGGCCGCGCTGGCCACCGCCTACCGGTCGCTGGCCCGTTACGCCATCGACAGCTGCGCCCGGCCCCCGGACCTGGCCACCAACCCGCCGCCCGCCTTCGACTTCGCCGCCGTCACCGACCCCAACCCGCTGCTGGGGGCCCAGGAGCGGTACCGGTTCCTGCTCCTGGTCGAGCAGGCCGAGCGGATCCGGATCAGCCTGGCCGCGGTGGCCCGGTACGGCTCCCAGTGCACCCTGCTGGAGCCCGCCGCCAGCGTGCTGGACGGTCTGGCCGGGGCGCTCGACATGCGGCGCGGGCACCGGGACGTGGCGATGACGCTGGAGCAGACCGTGGCCGCGATCCGGCTGCCCGCTGACGCGCCCTGGCGCTGGGCGGGCGCGGCCCTGCTCGGCGAGCTGCGCGGCGCCATCCGCATCCTGCGGCGGCTGGACGAGCGCGACGTCGGGCCGACCCCGGACCTGCCCGCCCGGCCCGGCCGCCGCCGGGACGCCTGGCGGGCCGACGTCGGCTCGGCCCTCGACACCCTGATGGCGGCGGCCGGGACCTCGACCGAGGCGGGCCGCCACGCCCTCCGGCTGGCCGTGGTGGCCGCCATCGGCGAGATCGTGGCCCAGGCCTCGGGCCTGCCGCACGGCTACTGGATCGTGCTCACGATCCTGATCGTGCTCCGGCCCGACTACGCGTCAACGATCTTCCGCGGCGTACAGCGGGCGGCCGGGACGGTGGTGGGCGCGGGCCTGGGCCTGGCCACCGCGCTGCTGCTGCACGCGGGGCCCGGGGTGCTGGTGGCCGCGGTGGGCGTGACCATGACCGTGGCCTACGCGGTGTTCGCCGTGAACTACCTGCTGTTCGCGGTGTTCCTGACCGACTTCGTGGTCACCCTGCTGGCCCTGCTGGGCCAGACCGCCGAGCAGACGGTGGTGGCCCGGCTGATCGGCACCGGGATCGGCGCGGCCCTGGCCCTGGCCGGCTACCTGGTCTGGCCGTCCTGGGAGAGCGAGTCGGCCCAGCAGAAGCTGGCCCGGCTGTTCGAGACCCAGGTCGGCTTCGCGGCCGAGTTGCTGCGGGCTTTCACCCGCACCGAAGCCCCCGACAACGCGGCCCTCCAGACCGCGGCCCGGCGGGCCCGGCGGGCCCGCACCGACGCCGAAGCCTCGGCCGACCGGCTGGCCGACGAGCCGCCCCGCCCGCCGCTGACGGCCCGGCTGGCCTACGGCCTGACCGGCATCGGACGCCGGCTGGCCCACGCCTCCCTCACCCTGAACGCCGCCCTGGTCAGCACCCACCCCAAGCCGGGCCTGGCCAACCCGCTGCCCGACAACACGGTCAAGGCCATCAACGAGTACGCCGACGCCATCGAGCGCGCGGCCGCGGTGGTGGCCGGGGCCCTGCGCAGCCTGCGGCCCCCGGCGGACATGCCGCCATTGCGCGAACTTCAATCCACCCTCTACCAGGACTTCACCACGGACCCCGAGATCCCGGCCCTGCCCCCGGACGGGACGGCCGTGCCCCCACTGGGCACCGCCGGGCTGGACACCGTCCTGGTCAGCGCCACCGACGAGTACGCCGACGCCCTCGACACCGCCGCCGACCTCCTGCGCCAGCGCTTCAGCTCCTGACGCGCCATCCAGCCCAGCCCCCCGGGGCCATCCAGCCCGGGCTTTGTGTGCAAAACCTGTCGCTACCACAGCATGAATTGACCACGTTCTGGCGTTCGGCGCCGCCCGCGGCCGGGCCTGGTCTTGATCGATGGAGCCTTACTCTCCCTCTGGCCGGAGTAAAGCCGCCACTCACGCCGGGAAGCGGACCCGCGGACCAGCCACGCCACACTGTTCACTTGAACAGGCCCCCCTAAGGCCCGGAGCCCCCACGCCGCGACCTCTTGCTGTTATCAACCAAGGTCCTAGGCGAGAGACGCCCGCCCGCGCCAGCCAGGAAGCGAGGCCCGCACGCTTCTTGCTGTTATCAACTGGGGCTCGGGCGCGCGGGCGGCCCCCGGGGACGAACCAGAACGGCCACTTCTTGCTGTTATCA
>DASXMW010000330.1:0-34628 GCA_036495425.1 Streptosporangiaceae bacterium
CGGCCCGGACGGGGGGCGCCGGCTCCTAGCGGTCAGCGGCTAACGGGGCGCCGGGCACGGGAGTGCTGAGGGCCAGGCCGGCCAGCGGGTTCTCGTCGCAGGCCCGGTCGGGCGGCCGGCGGCCGATGGTGACCGGCACCGGGCGGCCGGCCCCGCCGGCCCGCGGGCCGCGGGCGGGCTCGGTGCGGTGCGAGTGGTCGCCGGACGGGCGCGGGGCCGGGGCGCGCCCGGCGGCCGCGGCCAGGGCCTGCTCGCCGTGGCCCTTGACGCACTCGGGATCCGGGCCGTCCAGGGGCAGGCCGGTGAAGAACTTGGCCGCCATGCAGCCGCCCCGGCAGGCGTCATAGGCCGAGCAGGACGTGCAGGCCCCGCCGCCCTGGGGCTGGCGCAGCTCGGTGAACAGCTCCGACGTCCGCCACACGCCGGCGAACCCGCCCGGCGCGCGGACGTTGCCGGCCAGGAAGTTGTCGTGGATGGCGAACGGGCAGGCGTACACGTCGCCGACCGGGTCGATCAGGCACACCACCCGGCCGGCCCCGCACAGGTTGAGGCCGGGCAGCGCGCTGCCGTAGGCGGCCAGGTGGAAGAACGAGTCCCCGGTCAGCACCTGCTCGCCCCGGGCCACCAGCCAGTCGTACAGCTCGCGCTGCTGGCCGGCGGTGGGGTGCAATTCGTCCCAGACGTCGGCACCGCGGCCGGACGGGCGCAGCCGGGTCAGCCGCAGCTGGGCGCCGTACCGGTCGGCGATGGCCTTGAACTCGTCCAGCTGGCCGATGTTCTGCCGGGTGCAGACGACCGAGATCTTGAACCCGGCGAAGCCCGCCTCGGCCAGGCTGGCCATGGCGGTCAGCGCGGTGGCGTACGAGCCCGGGCCGCGGACGGCGTCGTTGACCTCGGCGGTCGCGCCGTCCAGGGAGATCTGCACGTCCACGTAGTCGCTGGCCGCCAGCTGCCGGGCCACGTCCGGGGTGATCTTGACCCCGTTGGTCGAGAACTTGACCCCGACGTGGTGGTCGGTGGCGTACCGGACCAGCTCCCAGAAGTCGGGCCGGACGGTGGGCTCACCGCCGCCGATGTTCACGTAGAACACCTGCATGCGCTCGAACTCGTCGATGACGGCCCGGCATTCCGCGGTGCTCAGCTCACGCGGGTCCCGGCGGCCGGAACTGGACAAGCAGTGCCGGCAGGACAGGTTGCAGGCGTAGGTCAGCTCCCAGGTCAGGCAGATCGGCGCGTCCAGGCCGAACTGGAACTGCTCGACCAGGGGCAGCGGCTGCCCGGCGGGGGCCGTCGGCGTCCTAGTAGACACCGCACATGCCGTCGATCGAGACCTCCTCGATCAGCAGTTCTTCGGCCTGTGGTTCGGCGTCGGGGGCAGCTTGCTCGCTCGGCTCCGAGGGGGTGGTGCGGGCTTCGGCGATCGTGGCGGGTTCGCTCATACCTGCTCCTAGCTGCGAAGACGGCGCCGCAGAACCTTTTCGACACCGTGTGACGAATGTTTTTTAATCTTACTTCACACGGTGACGCAATCAAGAGGCAGGGCTACCATTTGAGGGAATTCATGGACGATCTTCAGCCCGCTCCAGACGCAGCCGCCCGCCGAGGCCGGCCTCCGGGCACCAGTCGGCGGACGCTGGCCTTGATCGCGCTCCGGTTGTTCACCGAGCAGGGCTTCGAGGAGACCACGATCGAGCAGATCGCGGCCGAAGCCGGGGTGAGCCGGCGCACCTTCTTCCGGTACTTCGACTCCAAGGCCAGCGCCCTGTGGGGTGAGTTCGACTCCGAGGTCGACGTGATCCGGGCCGCGCTGGCCGAGGTGCCGGACCAGGTGCCGATGATGGACGCGATCCGGCAGGTGGTGGTGGCGGCCAACCACTACCGGGCCGAGGACGTGCCCGAGTTGCGGGCCCGGATGAACCTGATCGGGTCGGTGCCGGCCCTGGCCGCCAGCGCCACCGTGCACTACGACGCCTGGGAGCGGGTGGTCAGCGAGTTCGTCGGGGCCCGGACCGGGCAGCCGCCGTGGTCGCTGTACCCGCTGGTGGTGGGGCGGTCCACGCTGGCCGCGTGCCGGGCCGCCTACGACCGCTGGAGCGCCCGGGCCGACGCCGACCTGACCGTGTACCTGGACGCGGCCCTGACCGCGCTGGCCGCCGGTTTCGCCGCGGGCGGGCCGGCGTTCGCCGAGCCCGGCCCGGGCGGCCACCTGGCTACACCGCCTCGGTGATGTCGGCCAGCAGGGCCTGGGCGGCGGCCGACAGCCGGCGGCCCTGGGCCACGGCCAGGGAGATGTTCCAGGTCAGGTCGGCCCCGGTGACGGTCAGCAGGGCCACCCCGGACTGCGCGGCCAGTTCCCGGGCCGACGAGGCCGGCAGCAGCGCGACCCCGAGCCCGGTGCGGACCATGGCCACCGTGGTCTGGTAGTCGGTGACCTCGAACCGGACCGTCCGCTGCAGGCCGCGGGCGGCGAAGGCCCGGTCGGCCACGGCCCGGTTGCCCCAGCCCGCCGGGGCCTCGATGAACGGGACCTGCGCCGCCTCGGCCAGGTCGATACGGGCGCGCCCGGTGTAGCGCCCGTCCGGCGGGGCCAGCAGCAGCAGGTGCTCGGAGGCGAGCAGCCGGGCGGTGATGCCGGGCGGCGGCGGGCCCGCCAGCGCCACCAGGGCCAGGTCGAGCGCGCCCTCGCGCAGGTCCCGCAGGTGGGCCGCGGTGCCCTCGGCGGCCTGCCGGGCCTGCACCACCACGTCCGGGTGGGCCGCGGAGAACCGGCCCAGCACGGCGGCCATGTCGAGCGGGCCGGTCGACAGCATCATGCCCAGCGTCACCGAACCGCGCAGCCCGCCGCGCACCGCGGCCACCGCGTCCCGCGCGCCCTGCGCGGCGGCCAGGGTGGCCCGGGCCTCCGGCAGCAGCGCCGACCCGGCGCCGGTCAGCGCCACCCGGCGCCGGGTCCGCTCGAACAGCGGGGCGTTCAGCTCGCGCTCGAGCCGGGTGATGGCCGCGGACACGGCCGACTGGACCACGTGGGCCCGGCGGGCCCCGCGGGTGAAGCTCAGTTCTTCGGCCACGGCGACGAAGTACTCCAGCTGATGGAGTTCCACCGGGTCATTATCACCGTTCGGGCTTATTTTTATCATCGAAAATGATCAGTACTTGGAGATGATTCTCTGCTGGCGATCAGTTGAGCTAGGTGTGCCGAGATCACCATGGCAGGAGGAGCAATGACGTCGTTGACCCGTACCGGCCGGCCGGGCTTCCGGGCCGCGGACCAGGCCGAGCCCCAGTCCGGGCCGGCCCCCGGGCCGGGGGCGCCGCCGTCGGCGCGGCGGCACCGGGCCGGGTTCTGGCTGGTGGCCTACGCGTTCGCGGTGACGATGGCGTTCTCGGCCGTGCCCACGCCGCTGTACGTGCTGTACCAGGCCCGCGACGGGTTCGGCTCGCTCACGCTGACCGTGATCTTCGCGGTCTACGCGGCCGGGGTGGCGGTCAGCCTGCTGCTGGCCGGGCACCTGTCCGACTGGGCCGGGCGGCGCCGGATGCTGGCCGCCGCCATCGTGGTCAACCTGGCCTCCGGGGTGCTGTTCCTGACCTGGCTGTCCGTGCCCGGCCTGCTGGTGGCCCGGTTCGTGTCCGGGATCAGCATCGGCCTGCTGACCGCGACCGCCACCGCGCACCTGACCGAACTGCACCGGGCGAGCCGGGCCGGCTCGGGCCGAGGCGGGGGCTCGGCCGACGCCGTCGCCACCGCGGCCAACCTGGGCGGGATCGGGCTCGGCCCGCTGCTGGCCGGCCTGCTGGCCCAGTACGCCCCCGACCCGCTGCACCTGCCCTACTGGGTGGCCGAAGGCCTGCTGGTCGTGGGCCTGCTGATCCTGGCCGTGGTCCCGGAGACCGTGACCCGGCCCGGGCCCCGTCCGGCCTACCGGCCGCAGCGGGTCAGCGTCCCGGCCGCCAGCCGGCCGGCGTTCTTCGCCGCCGGGGCCGCCGGTGGCGTGGTGTTCGCGGTGTTCGGCCTGTTCAACTCGCTGGCCCCCAGCTTCCTGGCCGGCCCCCTGCACCAGCACTCGCACGCCCTGGCCGGGGTCGCCGCGTTCATCGTGTTCGGCGCGGCCGCGGTCAGCCAGATCCTGCTGGCCCGGACCCGGCAGGGCCGGCTGCTCCGGCTCGGCATCGCCGCGCTGGCGGCGGGCATCATCGCGGTCACCGTCGCGGTCTGGGTCACCAGCCTGCCGCTGCTGCTGATCGGCGGCGTCCTGGCCGGGGCGGGCGGCGGCGCCACCTTCAAGGGCGCGGTGTCGACGGTCATCGCCATCGCCCCGCCCCAGTCCCGCGGCGAGTCCCTGGCCGGCTTCTTCCTGGCCGCCTACCTGGGCCTGGCCGTTCCCGTGGTCGGGCTGGGCGTCGCCACCCAGTACCTGTCCGCCCCCGGCGCCCTGCTCATCTTCGCCGCCGTCCTGCTAGCCGCCCTGGCCGCCGTCAGCCGCCGCCTCCTGTAGCAGGGACCGCAGGAGGTCCTCGGTGTGGTCGAAGTCGGCCAGGAGGCCGTCGTACCTGTCCATGTGGTCGCGGCCGGCCTGGTCGCGGAAGGCCAGCTTGTAGGTCATCGTGGTCACGCCGCCGGTCTCGCGCAGATCGATCGATTCGACGGCCTCCACCTCGGGCCAGCCGTCGAACCGCCAGGTCTGGGCGGTCCGGGCCGGGGGCTCGATCTCCAGGTAGGTGCCACGGAACGAGCACTCGGTGCCGTCGGGGGTCACCATGACGATGTGGTAGTTCCCCCCGACCCGCAGGTCGATCGAGCAGACCGTGACCGTCTCGTCGAAGGGAGCGAACGTTTTCCGCACGTGCTCGGGTTTCGTGCCGGCGTCGAAGACGAGCTGAATCGGGGCGTCGAACTCGCGGGTGATGACGATGTCGAGGTCGTTCGGGAACTGGATGACCGCTGATCCACGGTGGTTGGGTGCCACTGCCACTCTCCCTGTCGTCGTAGCTATCGGCGCACGGTGACGCACGGCGGGTAGACGATCGGGGCCGCGGCTTCTCATCGGCGGCGACAGGGTTCGGCGGCGACAGGGTGATGTCAGCGGCCAGGTGGGTCAGGCCCCGACGGGGCTGGCGCCGGCCTCCGTGGCCAGCAGACGCTGGGCGTCCTGGCCGGGCGGGACGCCGAACAGGCGGCGGTACTCCCGGCTGAACTGGGACGGGCTGTCGTAACCGACGGCGTAGCCCACCGCGGCGACGTCGCCGGGAGCGGCCAGCAGCTCAACGCGGGCGCGCTGCAGGCGAAGCTGCTTCTGGTACTGGAGCGGGCTCATCGCGGTGACGGCGCGAAAGTGGCGGTTGAGGGTGGGCACGCTCACGCCGACGTGATCGGCCAGGTCGGCGATGCGGATGGGCTGGTCGTAGTGCTCGGCCAGCCAGCGGACGGCCCGCCCGACCAGGGACACCCGGCTGCCGGCCAGGCCGATCCGGCGCACGGCGGCCGCGTGCGGCCCGTTCATCAGCCGCCAGTGGATCTCCCGCTCGGCCGCCGGGCCCAGCACCGCGAAGTCCTGCGGCCGCTCAGCCAGCCGCAGCAACCGCAGCACCGCGTCGACCAGATCGTCGCTCGCGTCGCTGACCACGATGCCGGCGACTCCGTCCGGGGGGACGACCCCCCTGGACCCCCCGATTCCCGCGCTGGCACTCGCCGTAGGACCGGCCACTCGCCCGGGCGCAAGGCCCGGGACTCGCTGGGCCGGATAGATCGACTCGCCGTTGCCCGCTGTGGTACCAGTTTGGAGGAGGAGGTCGGCGATGACGTGCTCCTTCAGGGGGAGGCCGAGGCCGAGGAAGGGCTCGGTGGGGGTGGCCCGGGTGACCTGGGCGCTGAGGGGCAGGTCGACGGTGGCGATCAGGTACTGGCCGGCCTGGTAGTCGTAGACCCGGTCGGCCAGCACGGTGCGCTTGGCGCCCTGGGCGATGAGGGCCAGCACCGGGCGGGTCACGTCGCTGAGCGGCTCGGTGACCCGGAGGGCCCGGGACAGGGTCAGGCCGGGCAGCCAGTCCGGGTGCCGGCCTGACGTGCCGGCCAGCCGGTCGATGCACGCGGCCAGCTCGGGCAGATTGCGCATGGCCCCATTCAGCCAGAGTTGATCCGATCGGGCAAGGCCCCGAGCTCATCGGTCTAGGGCGATCAGCAGCTCTCGTGGTCGGATGGAAGCAGCCGGGCAGCCGGCTGATCGTATCCGTCAACCTGCCACGACCAATCGGGAGCCTTCCTTGCCGGTGGATTCGTACGTGACCCTGGGCCGGTCCGGCCTGCGGGTGAGCCCGTTCACGCTGGGCACCATGACGTTCGGCAACGACCTGGGCTGGGGCACCAGCCCGGAGGAGTCGGCCCGCATCCTGGCCGCCTACCTGGACCGGGGCGGCAACTCGGTCGACACCGCCAACATCTACACCAACGGCCACTCAGAAGAGATCATCGGCGACTGGTTCGCCGCCCATCCGGGACGGCGCGACCGGGTGGTGCTGGGGACCAAGTTCTTCGGCAACCTGTACGCCGGGGACCCCAACGGCGGCGGGGCCGGGCGCAAGGGCATCGTCCAGCAGCTGGAGAACTCGCTGCGACGGCTGCGGACCGACTACGTGGACCTGTACTGGCTGCACAACTTCGACCCGGTGACCCCCATCGAGGAGACCCTGCGCGCCCTGGACGACCTGGTGGCCGCGGGCAAGGTCCGCTACCTGGGCCTGTCCGACCTGCCGGCCTGGAAGGTGGCCGAAGCCGCCACCATCAGCCAGTTCCGTGGCTGGGTCGCGGTCACCGCGCTGCAGCTGGAGTACTCGCTGCTGGCCCGCACCCCCGAGGCCGAGCTGATTCCGGCCGCCCGCGACCTGGGCATCGGGGTCCTGCCCTGGAGCCCGCTGAAGAACGGGCTGCTGTCCGGCAAGTACGGCCGGGACCAGGGCGCCCCGGCCGACAGCGCCCGGGCCGGCCGGCCGGAGATCTTCGGCGCGCCCAGCGAGCACGACTTCGAGGTGATCGCGGCCGTCCGGGACGTGGCCGCCGAGGCCGGGGCCAGCCCGGCCGCGGCCGCGCTGGCCTGGGTGCAGGGCCAGCCCGGGATCACCTCCACGATCATCGGGGCCCGCCGGGTCACCCAGCTGGAGGACAACCTGGCCGCCCTGGACGTGACCCTCAGCGCCGACCAGCGGGCCCGGCTGGACAAGCTGTCCACCCCGGAGCTGCCCTTCCCGGGCTGGGCCAACCGCCTCGCACCCGCCCTCCAGTTCGCCGGGGCCACCGTGGACGGCCAGACCACCGGCCGGGCCCTGCCGGGGGCATGAACCGGCCCCGGCCGGGGCAAAACACCAGCGATGAAACGGAGCACAGAGCGGATTCGGGTGTCACACGCCGGGGCGCTGCCCCGGCCAGCCGACCTGCAGCAGCTGTTCGACCAGGGCCCAGCCGGCCAGGAGGCCTTCACCGACGCCCTGCCGGGCGCGGTCGCCGAGGTGGTGGCGCGGCAGGTCACGGCGGGCGTCGACGTGGTCAACGATGGGGAGATCTCCAAGCGGGGGCTGTTCATCGGGTACATCCGGGACCGGATGTCCGGGTTCGAGGCGCGCCGGTTCGCGCCCGGGGAGTACACGCCGCCGAACGCGGGCGTCCAGGGCCGGGACAAGCGGAATTTCCCCGGGTTCTTCGCGGCCGGGCTGGGCGGATTCCAGTTCGGGCAGGCGGTCACGCCGCCGCCGACGCCGGGCGGGGAGCAGCCGCAGCCGGGCGGGACCACGGCCTACTTCTGCACCGGGCCGCTGGCCTACACCGGCCGGGAGCGGTCCCAGGCCGACATCCAGCGGCTGCAGGCCGCGGTGGCCGGGCGCGATGACGTCGAGGCGTTCCTGCCCGCCATCACCCCCGGGACCGTGGAGCACTGGCTGCAGAACGAGTACTACCCGGACACCGAGACGTTCCTGTTCGCCGTGGCCGACGTGCTGCACGAGGAGTACCGGGCCATCACCGACGCCGGGCTGATCCTCCAGGTCGACGACCCGGACCTGCCGGACGGCTGGCAGATGTTCCCGGACACGACCGTGCCCGCCTACCGGCGCTACGCGGCCCTGCGCATCGAGGCGCTCAAGCACGCCCTGCGCGGCCTGCCCGAGGACCAGGTCCGGCTGCACATCTGCTGGGGCAGCCACCACGGGCCGCACAGCGATGACCTGCCGCTGCGGGACCTGATCGACCTGGTGCTCAGCGTGCCCGCGGGCTGCTACTCGTTCGAGGCGGCCAACCCGCGGCACGAGCACGAGTTCTCGATCTGGGGCGACGTCGAGCTGCCGGACGGGAAGCTGATCATGCCCGGGGTGGTCGGCCACTCCACCGACATCATCGAGCACCCGGACCTGGTCGCGCAGCGGCTGACCCGGTTCGCCGAGCTGGCCGGGCGGGAGAACGTGATCGCCGGGACCGACTGCGGGCTGGGCGGCCGGGTCGGCCACCCTGAGATCGTGTGGGCCAAGCTGACCGCCCTGGCCGACGGGGCCAGGGTCGCCTCCGCCCAGCTCTGGCGCTGACCGGCGCGGGACCGGCCGCCGGACCGCGGGCCGGGACCGGGTTCAGTCGCCGAGCAGGTCGAGGAGCTGACGGGCGTTGACCTGGGCGTCGTCGCTGTAGCAGTTGTTGAACAGCACGTGCGTGGCGTCCGACTGGCCGGCCAGCTGGCGCACCTTGGGCACCCATTCCTTCAGTTCCTTCACGGGGTACCGGTACCGGAACTTCTCCTGCACGGTGCCGGAGTCCCACTTGTCGGAATGGCCGTGCATGCGGACCACGGACAGCGGCGCGGTGGCCGCCACCACCGGCGGCACCGAGCTGGCGTACCCCTGGGGCTCGTCCACCACCACGTAGGGCAGCTGGTGGTCGGACAGGAACTTCAGCGTCTCGTCGCGGTTGTCCTCGCTCATCCAGGTCTTGTTGCGGAACTCGATGCAGACCTGGCGGGGCGCGACCCGCTCGGCGCAGGACAGGATGTAGTCCTTGCGCTCACGGCCGATCACGAACCACTGCGGGAACTGGAACAAGATCGCGCCCAGCCGCCCGGTCTGGCGCAGCGGCTCCAGCGCGGCCAGGAACCGCTCCCAGGCCTGATCGACCAGTTCCGGATCGGCATCCTTGAGGTAGACGTTGGCCTTGCCCTTGGCCTTCTTCTCGGCCGCGGGCCGCAGGTCCTTGGGCAGAGCCGCGATCCTGGTCGGGTGGTGGGTGAACAAGCTGAACGACTTGATGTTGAACAGGAACCCCTTGGGCGACCGGTGCGCCCAGGCGGCCGCGGTCTGCTCGGCCGGCAGCGCGTAGTAGGAGGAATCCACCTCCACCAGCGGGAACTGCCGGGTGTAGAAGCGCAGGCGCTTCTCCGGATTGTTCGCCTCGGGCGGGTACCAGCCAGATTCGATCAGGGTCTTGTCCGTCCACGACGCGGTCCCTACCCGGATGTCACCCATACCAGCAGGGTAAAGGGCGCGGCGCGGAGCTGATCACGACGGTACGGTCTTGGTTTGCCGGCATTGCCTCTTGTGAATGGTATGACATTATGCCAGCCTGTTGTGATCCGGCGCACAGCCCGGCCAGGGGCGGCCCAGGAGCCGCCTGACGATTCCGGAAGGAGCACAGGTGCGCTCTAGAGGCTGGCAACGAAGAAAAACTTGGCTGGCGCCGTTGGTCGCCACCGCCTCCGTGGCCGCGCTGGCCGCGTGCGCGTCATCGGCGGGCGGATCGTCCGGGGGCGCGGTGAGTTCCGGCGGCGGCTCCACCTACACCGTCCACGCGATCGTCTCCGAGACCGGCAGCGCGTCGTTCCTCGGGGTGGAAGAGAAGGCCGCGCTGCAGGCGCTGGCCAAGCACGTCAACGCCACCGGCGGCATCGGCGGCAAGAAGCTGAGCTTCGCCATCTCCGACAACCAGTCGACCGCGTCCACCTCGGTGTCGCTGGCCTCGCCGATGCTCAGCCAGTCCCCGGTGATCCTGGTCGGCAGCGTGACCACCGTCGACCGGCCGGTGGACGACCTGGCCAACTCGGGCGGCCCGGTCATCTACGACCTGTCCCCCGGCGACCACCCCAAGCAGGGCGGCTACGTCTACTCGACCTCGAACTCGACGGTCAACCAGACCAAGGCGTTCGTGAACTTCGTCAAGAGCAAGGGCTGGACCCGGGTCGCGGCCATCACCTCGACCGACTCCTCGGGCCAGGACGGCTGGGAGAACATCCAGCAGGCGGTGTCCGGCAGCGGCGGCGCGGTCAAGGTGGTCAGCCACCAGACCTTCGACCCGTCCGACGTCAGCGTGACCACCCAGCTGTCCAAGATCAAGGCCAGCAACCCGCAGGCCCTGTTCATCTGGACCACCGGCACCCCGCTGACCACCGTGCTCAAGGGGATGCAGGCGCTGGGCCTGTCCAGCCTGCCCACCCTGACCACCAACGGCAACGCCTCGTTCAAGGAACTGAGCAGCCTGTCCAGCGACCTGCCGTCTCAGCTGTACTTCCCGGGCGCGCCGTTCATGGTCGGGCCGGCCCACCTGACCGGGCAGACCAAGACCCAGGTCCAGGCGTTCGACACCGCCATCAAGGCCTCCGGCCAGTCCGCTCCCGACGAGGGCGACGCGCTGGCCTACGACCCGGGGCTGATCCTGGTCAGCGCGTTGCGCAAGCTCGGCACCGGGGCCAGCGCCCAGCAGATCCACGACTACATCTCGGGCCTGACCGCGTTCCAGGGCATCGACGGCACGTACAACTTCAAGGTCAGCCAGCCCGACAACCGGGGCCTGACCATCAAGGACGTCTACATCGCCGAGTGGAACAAGGCGGGCCAGGACTGGACAGCGGCCTCGGGCCCGGCGGGCGAGGCGCTGGGGTCCAGCTGACATGTGGGCAGCTGGCAACATCATCGTCGGCGGCCTGATCACCGGCGCCATCTACGCCCTGCTGGCGGTGGGTTATTCGCTGGTGTTCAGCGTCAGCGGGGCGCTGAACCTGGCCCAGGGCGCGTTCGTGGCGCTGGGCGCGCTGACCATGTACACGTTCGAGCACAGCGCGCACTTCCCGGTCATCGTGGCCTTCCTGGCCGCCCTGGCCGTGGTGGTGGTGGCCATCGGCATCATCGAGTGGGTGGTGATCCGGCCCGCGGTGACCCGGATCTCGCACGCCAACCTGCTGATGATGATGGGCGGGCTGCTGACCGCGTTCGAGGGCGCGGCCTTCCTCATCTGGGGCAGCAACCCGTTCTCGACCAGCCCGTTCTCCGGGTCCAAGCCGGTCCACGCGGGCGGCCTGTCCATCCCGACCCAGGGCTTCTGGGTCATCGGGGCCATGCTGGCCGCGGTCGTCGGGCTGTCCTGGCTGCTGTCCCGCAGCCGCTGGGGCCGCGGCCTGCGGGCCACGTCGGAGAACATGACCGCGGCCCGGCTGATGGGCGTGCCGGTGGACCGGATGATCCTGCTGTCGTTCGTGGCCGCGGCGGCCCTGGGCGTCATCGCGGGCGCGGTGATCTCACCGCTGACCTCGCTCGACTACACCAGCATGGCTACCTACACCAACGAGGGGCTGATCGCGGTCAGCCTGGGCGGCCTGGGCTCGGTGTACGGGTCGGTGGCGGGCGGCCTGGTCCTCGGCGTGGTCGAGGCGGTCGTGTCCGGCTACGTGTCGTCGCTGTTCAGCACGGCTATCAGCCTGATCATCCTGATCGGCATCATCTTCCTGCGCCCGCAGGGGCTGCTGGGCCGGGTGCGCGGCGCCCGCATCGACGTGGCCGAGCGCACCAGCGGCCGCATCTACGCGCCACCCCGATTGCCCAGGTACTGGGCCAGAGCCGGCGGCGCGGCCCTGGCCCTGGTCATGCTGTTCGTGCCGGACATCATCCCGGCCGGCGACATGAGAGCGCTCAACATCACCGGGATCTTCTGCCTCACGATCGTGGGGCTGGACCTGCTGACCGGGATCGCGGGCCAGGTCAGCCTGGGCCAGGCCGGGTTCATGGCCATCGGCGGCTACATGTCGGCCATCCTGACCGTGAAGTACCACCTGCCGACCCTGCTCGGGCTGGTCATCGGGATGGCCGGGTCGGCCCTGGTGGCCACGGTGCTGGGCCTGGTCTGCGGCCGGCTGCGCGGCATGTACTTGGCCATCACCACGCTGGCGTTCGGCATCCTGGTCGAGGCCATGGCCAACGGGCTGTCCATCACCGGCGGCCCGTCCGGCATCGGCGGCATCCCGGTGTTCTCGGTGGGCGGGTTCGCCTTCGACAGCGACACCCGGTTCTTCTACCTGATCTGGGCCCTGGTCGCGGTGGCCCTGATCGGGGTGGCCAACTTCGTGCGCAGCAACCGGGGCCGCATCCTGCGGGCCATGCACGGCGACCAGGCCGGGGCCCGGTCGCTGGGCCTGAACGTCACCCGGGCCAAGATCTCGGTGTTCGTCATCAGCGCCTGCCTGGCCTCGATCGCGGGCAGCCTGTACGCCAGCTACTTCCGCTACCTGTCCCCCGACCAGGTCGGCAGCTCGGAGTCGCTGCAGCTCATCACCATGCTGGTCATCGGGGGCATGGGCACGCTGTTCGGCCCGCTGATCGGGGTCGCGCTGCTGACCTACCTGCCGCTGGAGTCGCAGTCGATCGCCAACTACTCGATGCTGCTGACCGGCGTGCTGCTGGTGCTGTTCCTGCGCTACCTGCCGGCCGGCATCTGGGGCGGCGTGCTGGAGGTCATCAACCGGGTGGTGCCGGGGAAGAAACCGGTCGCGGCCCCGGACGTGGGCGCTGGGCCTCCTGAGTCTGCCGGGCTGGATGTGGTGCCCGCGTCCGTGAACGGGCACGGGCCCCCCGACGGCCGGCCGGCCCGCGCGCCCGCGCTGGACGTACGCGAGCTGACCAAGACCTTCGGCGGCGTACGGGCCGTGCGCAGCGTCAGCTTCACCGTGCCGGCCGGCTCGCTGACCGCGCTGATCGGGCCCAACGGGGCCGGCAAGTCCACGGTGTTCAACCTGGTCACCAACTTGTACCGGCCGGACAGCGGCGAGGTCGTGCTGGAAGGCAAGCCGATCACCAACGTCCGCCCCGAGCGCATCACCTCGCTGGGGCTGTTCCGCACGTTCCAGACCGCGCGGGTCTTCCCGCAGCTCTCGGTGCTGGACAACGTGCTGGTCGGCGGGTACCGGCTGGGCCGGGCGGGCTACCTGGCCCAGGCCCTGCGGCTGCCCAGGTGCCGCCGCGAGGAGCGGGACCTGGACCAGCGGGCCCGGCGCCTGCTGGCGGTGATGGGCCTGGCCGACCGGGCCGAAGACCGGGCCGCGGTGCTGCCGCTGGCCGCGCAGAAGTACCTGGAGCTGGCCCGGTCGCTGATGGCCCGGCCCAGCGTGGTGCTGTTCGACGAGCCGGGCGCGGGCATGAACGACGCCGAAACCGCCGAGCTGGGTATGATCCTGCGCGCCATCCGCGACACCGGCCACACCGTGCTGGTCGTGGAGCACAACATGTCCCTGGTCATGGGGGTGTGCGACCACGTGGTGGTGATGGACGCGGGCCGGGTCATCGCGGCCGGGCCGCCCAGCGAGGTCAGCAACGACCCGGTGGTGATCGGCGCCTACTTCGGGGCCGCGGAGGCGAGTGCCTGATGCTCGAGCTGACCGGCGTCCGGGCCGGCTACACCGCCCAGGAGATCCTGCACGGCCTGAGCTTCTCGGTGCCCCCGGACAAGATCGTGGCCGTGGTCGGGGTCAACGGCGCGGGCAAGTCGACCACGCTGAAGGTGATCTCCGGGCTGCTGGCCGCGCGCGAGGGCACGATCAGCGTGGACGGCCGCACCCTGTTCGGCGGTAGGTCCGGGGGCTCGTCGGCCGAGGCGGTCAGGGCCGGGATCGCGCACGTGCCCGAGGGGCGGCAGGTGTTCCCGAACATGACCGTGCGGGAAAACCTGCTGCTCGGGGCCTACACCGCGGGCAAGGCCGAGACCGCCCGGCGGCTGGACGAGGTGATGGCGGTCTTCCCCGAGCTGACCGAGAGGCTGGCTGCCTACGCGGGCTCGCTGTCCGGCGGCCAGCAGCAGATGATGGCCATCGGCCGCGGGCTGATGTCCGACCCGCGCTATCTGCTGCTGGACGAGCCGTCGCTGGGACTGGCCCCGCAGGTGACCCGCCGGATTTTCGACGTCATCGTCCGGCTCCGGGAGGCGGGCAAGGGCATCCTGCTGGTCGAGCAGAACGGCCGCCTGGCCCTGGAAGTGGCCGACCAGGCTTTCCTGCTGGAACGGGGCACGGTCACGCTGACCGGCACCGGCAAGGAACTGCTGGCCAACGCCGAGGTGGTGGAACGCTACCTGGGCGTGGGCAGCGCGCAGACCGAGGCCGACCGCCAGCAGGACTGGACCCGCAAGCTGCGGCACGCCCTGGCCGATCATGCCTGAGCCGGCGGACGGACCCCGGCCCGACCCGGCCAGCGTTCCGGTTGGCGTGCTGGGCGCGGGCCGGATGGGGCTGCCGATCATCGGCCACCTGGTCCGGGCCGGCTTCCCGGCCGCGGTCTACGACCCTGGCCCGGACCGGCGCGACCTGATCGAGGCCCGGGGCGGCCGGTTCGCCGCGACCGCGGCCGAGCTGGCCGTATCCAGTTCGGTGATCCTGGTCTGCGTCGGCTACCAGGAGCAGGTGGACGCCCTGCTGACCGGCCCGGACGGGCTGCTGCCACGGATGAAGCCGGACACGGTGGTGGCCGTGCTCAGCACGGTGGCCCCGGACCGGGTCATCGAGCTGGCGGGCGCGGCCCGGCCGTTCGGGGTGCACCTGGTCGACGCCACCGTCTGCCGGGGCGGCGACGCCGCCGACCGCGGGGAGCTGCTGTCGTTCGTGGGCGGGGCGCCCACGGTGGTGGAGCGGATCACCCCGGTACTGCGCAGCTACAGCAGCGACGTGGTCCGGACCGGGGACGTGGGCTCGGCCCAGGTGGCCAAGGCGGTCAACAACCTGATCCTGTGGGCCTGCCTGGTCGCCGACCACGAGGGCCTGGCCCTGGCGCAGCGGTACGGGGTGGACACCGCGGCGCTGCGGACCGCCCTGCTGGGCAGCAGCGCGGCCAACACGGCCCTGTCCAACTGGGGCCAGCAGACCATGGCCTGGGCCGACGACGACCTGAAGATCGTGGCCGAGATGGCCCGCCGGGCCGGGATCGCCCTCCCCCAGGCCGGGGTCAACCGGGAGATCTGCCGGGCCCTGAAACCCCGCCGCTACCGGCTTTCCGAATACGGTCGCTAGCCATGCCCGGGCTCTTGTAAATGGTATGACCTTATGCCAAGCTGACATCACAATCGGCGCCGCCGACCGGCCCGAGGGAAGGAGCCTTCGTGCGCAAGGATTACGATCCTTCAGTCCTGGCCCCCAGCCAGAAGTCCGAGTCCGAACTGGCCGCCCGCGATGCCTTCAACCGCGAGCACCCCCCGATCGAGGGCCTGGTCGTCCAGCACGACCTGCGGAAGATGGAGCTGCCCGAGCGGCCCTGGCGGAACAACCGCGGCCAGTGGTTCGACCTGGCCGGCTACGAGATCCTGAACGCCCACCTGTCCGAGCTGAAGCCGGGCAACAAGTCGGTCCGGCACCGCCACACCACCGAGGCCTACCTGTACTGCGTCAAGGGCCGCGGGTTCAGCGTCATCAACTACGAGGGCGAGCCCGAGCAGGTCGTGGAGTGGTCCGAGGGCACGCTGTTCGCGCCGCCGCGCTGGGCCTGGCACCAGCACTTCAACCTGGACGCGGGCGACACCTCCCGCTACCTGGCCATCCAGGACACCGGCCTGCTGCGGACCATGCGGCTGCACCAGATCGAGCGCCACCCGGTCCAGCTGTCGATGGAAGAAGCGGTCAAGCTGCTCACCGGCCAGGACAGCGTTAGCCAGTAGCAAGGTCAGCCAGTAGCAGGGTCAGCCGGTGAGCCTCTTACCCGCGCGCCGGGCCGCCGGTCATACCAGGCGGCCCGGCGTCCCCACCTTCGAAAGATAAGAACCGCGGCGATCAGCAGGCGGCGGCGCGCAGGTGAGCGGCGGTCAGCCGGCCGGGGTCGCGGGCCAGCCGCGGGTCCGCCCCCACCACCCGCAGCGGCAGCTTGCGCAGCCGGCGGCCGTCCCAGCCCGCGGTGGCCCGGCTCAGGCTCGTGTGCAGGGTGTCGTCGG
This sequence comes from Streptosporangiaceae bacterium, assembly GCA_036495425.1. Taxonomy (GTDB): domain Bacteria; phylum Actinomycetota; class Actinomycetes; order Streptosporangiales; family Streptosporangiaceae; genus Bog-532. Next base: position 16,196 of record DASXMW010000330.1, read on the forward strand.
CGGCCAGCGGCTTGAGCTCGGGCCACAGCCCGGCCAGGTCGGCCAGGGCCGCGGCCAGGATCTGGGCCCGGGCCGCCGCCCCCGGCAGCGGCAACTCCAGCACCAGGTCGGCCCGGGACAGGAAGGCCTCGTCGACCGCGCGCAGGAAGTTGGTCGCGGTCAGCACCAGGGCCCCGGGCCGGGCCGCGGCCAGGTGATCCAGGCCGGTCAGCACGGCGTCGGTGGCCCGCTGGACGTCGACCGGGTTGGTCTCGAACGAGACCAGGTCCCGCCGGACCGCGAAGCTGTCCACCTCGTCGACCAGCACCACCAGGTGCGGCCGGTCGCGGGCCAGTTCCGGCACCACGTCGCGGAGCAGCCGGACCACGTTGCGCTGGCTTTCGCCCAGCATCTCGCTCGGCATCGCGTGCGGGTCGATCTCCACGAACGTGGTCGCGCCCCGGTCGGCCACGGCCAGCGCGGCCGCCTGGGCCAGCCCCTGGGCCAGCGTGGTCTTGCCGGTACCGGTCGGCCCGGCCAGCACGATCAGCCCGCTCGGCGGCCCGGGCAGGGTGGCCAGGCGGCGGCCGTGCCGCATGATCAGCGCGGCCGTGCCGAGCAGGCGTTCCTTCACCCCGGGCGGGGTCACGATGTGTTCCCACGGCCCGTCGTGGTGCCCGGCGGGCAGGGCGTGCACGGACAGCACGCCCCGCGGCAGCGTCCCGCCGGCCGTGGTCCCGGCCGTGGTCCCGGCCGTCACCGGCGCCATCGCCGTCACGGCCAGGTCGGGCGGGTCAGCTCCGGCCAGTCGACCGTGGACGGGTCGCCGGCCTGCCGGTCGCGGATGTGTTCCGCCGGCTCCTCGAACAGCACCAGCGGGTCGCACAGGGCCCGCATGGTCTCCAGCAGGCTGTCGAACATGTGGATCCTGACCACCCGGGCCGTCTTCTCGGGGTCGTCGTTGAGGTGCTGGTGCCACAGGAAGTGGTCGACCACGATGATGTCGCCCTTCTTCCACGGGTAGGTCGGCCCGCCCTCCGGTTCGGTGCCGAGGTAGGAGTGGCCGTGGCCGTCCACCACGTACAGCCAGGCCTCGCCGGGGTGCCGGTGCATGGACTGGCCCCGGCCCGGGCCGATCTCGAACATGGCCATCGTGATCCCGGACGCCTGGTAGCCGATGGCCCGGTCGAGCAGGAACGTGGTCCGGGTCCCGCGCGGGGTCGGCAGCATCTCCAGGTCGTCCCAGCTGGTGTGCAGCCGCCCGCTGCGCCGGGCCTGCTGGTCGGCGGCCAGCCGCTGCCGCCGCACCGCGTAGGGATCGGACCCCTCGATGCCGGGTGACTGCGGCGGGCGGGGCGGCAGGGTGGCCGGGTCGGCGTCGCCGCCGTCCTCCAGCACGGCCAGGCCCATGGTCTCCAGCATCGGCTCGGAGGAGAAGGTCAGGTAGCGGGCCATTTCCCGGCCTTCGTTGCCGTGCCGGTGCCAGGCCCAGGCGGGCAGGTGCAGGGAGTCCCCGGGCCCCCACTCGATCCGCTGCCCGTCGATCTCGGTCCAGGCCCGCCCGGCCACGCAGAACATCATCGCGTCCCAGGAGTGCCGGTGCACGGTGCTGACCACGCCGGGGTCGATCTCGTGGGCGGTGGCGTCCATGGCCCGGGTCGGGCGGCCGCCGTCGGCGCCGGTGTAGACCCCCCGGCGCATCCGGCGGCTGGTCTGGAGCATCTGGACGTCCTCGACCGGCACGACCGTGCGCTGGTTGGCCCGCCACTGTTCGATGAACTCGGCCCGGCGCTGCTTCTGCACGTAGTAGTGGGCGACCTTGGTGGTGGTCCGGGTGCTCACGGGCTCTCCCTACTCGACGTCTACTTGACGTACGGGGCGATGCTGGTGGAGTTGGCCTCGGCCGAGGCGACCTGGCTGGCGGTGGTGGTACCGGAGATGAAGGCCAGCGGCAGGGATTCCTTCTGGGCCTGCTTCTTCAGCGCGGGCAGGGCGGCGGCCTTGACGAAGGCCTGGCGCAGGGCGGACACGGTGGCGGCCGGGGTGCCGGGCGGGACGGCGAAGTCGTCGGACAGGCCGGCCAGCGCGTTGGCCTCCTTGAGCGCCTTGGTCTGGGCGGCCGGCAGCGACACGCTGGACAGCTCGGAGTCCAGGGTCGGCACCCCGGCCAGCGCCTTCTGGTAGGCGGGCACCGTCACCGTGCCGGTGACCAGCAGCGGCTTGGCCTGGTGGCCGGAGATCAGCGGGTACAGGGTGGACATGGCTTCGAAGATGGTCAGCCCGTCCTTGGCCAGGAAGCCCTGCTTCAGCGCGGTGGTCGACTCGAACCCGGTGTCGAGCTTGTGCTTGATGCCGAACGCGCCGTACACCACCCGGTTCAGCATGTCGCCGATGCCGTTGCGGATGTCCAGCACCGCGACCGGGTCGGACGCGTGCGCCAGCGAGGTGAAGCTGCCGGCCGACGAGCCCGACTGGGTGACCAGCGCGTTGGGCAGGACGGCGGGCTGGCCGATGTAGCTGAACTTGGTCACGTCGTCGTGCAGGGCGGGCTGGCCTTCGACCTTGCTGGCCACGTCGCCGCCCACGTTGACCATGCCGATGGTCATGCCGTCCGGGTGGGCGGCGGCCATCTGGTTGGTGCCGTCCAGGGTGCCGCCGCCGTCCACGTTCTCCACGTTGACGGTGGCCCCGAGCTGCTGGCCGAGGTAGGGGGCGAACAGCCGGGCGTAGGAGTCGTAACTGCCGCCGGGGGCGTCGGGGGCGATCAGGGTGATGGTCTTGCCCTTGAACGCGCTGGCCCCGCCGCTGCCGGCATTGCCGCCTCCGCCGGCGTCGGCCGAGCCGGACGCGGAACTGCAGGCGGCGGCCAGGGCGACGGCGGCCACCGCGGCCGTGGCCGGCAGGAGCCGCCGGGTCCACGGGAGGTGTCTGGGTGAAAGCTGTTCGTGACCAGTCATGAGGGTGCCTTTCTCGTCGGCGAGAACGGCCGCCTGGCTAAGCCAGCAGCCCGGTGAAGGTGAGGTGGAACAGGGAGACGAAGCCGGTCGCGATGATCAGGGCGACCGCGGTGGCCGCCGCGGCGAAGACCAGCCGCTGCCAGCGGTGATTCCAGTCGATGGACGTCAGGCAGTAGGCGGCCGCGACCACCGGCACGCCGATCTGGAAGCCGAACAGGTAGCTGAGCGCGATCGCGGCCCAGATCCAGCCCAGGGCGGCGAACTCGCGGCCGATGCGGCGGCGGCGGTCGTGGGGGGCCAGCGGTTCGGCTTCGATGCCGCCGGGACCGGGTTGCGGGGCACCGCCGTCTACGGCCATGGCTCCGAGGGCCACGGCGCCGGCGGCCAGGGCTGGTTCGGGAGAGGTGCCGGAGGGCGAGGGTGGTGCCGGTGCCGGTGCCGATGTTGGTGCCGGTGCTGGTGTGACTCTGGGGGTGAACTGGGTGTTTGGGGCGAGAGGGATTTCTGGGGCGTCGCCGGGGGCGCCCTCGGGGCCGTACGGGGCGTCGAAGGCGGGGCGGCGGCCGGCGGCCTGCCTGAGCGCCCAGGAGGCCAGGCGGGCCAGGGCCAGGGCGGCGGCCAGGCCCGACACGATGGCCGGGATCCGGCCCGCGTCGGCCGGGTAGCCCAGGGCGATGACCAGGTAGACGAGCGAGACCACGGCGATGACCGCCTCGGTGACCGGCTCCAGGACCGGGTGCGGCGACCGCGGCCCGCGGGCGGCCCGCTGGGGGGTGACCACGGCCCCGCCGCGGCGGCGGCCGCGCCAGGTGATGGCGGCCAGCAGCACGATGGCGATGGCGAAGAACACGTCGGCCAGCGGGCTGCGGGTCAGGAAGTGCCAGCCGTAGATCTGCTGGGTCAGGTGCACGTTGTCGGCGAACGTGCCGCCCAGCACCAGCCCGATGGTCATGGCCGCCAGCGAATAGCCGAGCTTGCGCATGACCACCCCGACCACGGCGAACACGCCCAGCTCGACCACGCCGACGAACCCGGTCACGGCGGCGAAGCTGCCCAGCACGGCCAGCGACACGATCAGCGGCATCAGCACCGGGCCGCGCACGGCGGTGGCCCGGCTCAGCCACGGGGTCAGGACCAGGCCGACGGCGCAGGACACCAGGCCGACGATGGCCATCACCCACATCATCGAGTAGGGCAGCGTGGGCTGGGTCTTGAGCAGGTTCGGCCCGGGCTGGACACCGAGGATGGCCAGCGCGGCGATGAAGATGACCATGCCGACCCCCGACGGCAGGCCCAGGGCCACCGCCGGGGCCAGCGAACCGACTTCCTTGGACAGGGACGAACCTTCGGCCGAGGCGATCCCGGCCGGGACGCCGGCGCCGAACTGGCGGCCCTTGCGCGAGACCTGGCGGCCCAGGCTGTAGGAGATGAAGTTGGCGCTGAACCCGCCGATGCCGGGGATCAGGCCCAGCACGCCGGCCACCACGGCCGAGCGGACCACGGCCACCCAGTTGGTGGCGGTGTCGCGCAGGCCCAGGCCGACCTGGTGGCGGAACTGGCCGGTCCCGAGCAGGGCCTGCCCGCCCCCGGTCACGGCCTCATTGCGGCCGAACATCACCACCATCTGGGTCATGGCGAACAGCCCGAGGGCCACCGGCACCACGTTCAGCCCGTTCAGCAGCGCGGTGGAGCCGAAGGTGAAGCGTTCCACCCCGCTGACCGGGTCACTGCCGATGAACGAGAACATCAGGCCGACCGCCCCGGACAGCAGCACCTTGGCGCTGGAGGTGCTTTCGCCGGTGCCGCCGATCAGGACCAGGGCCAGCACGATGATGGCCACGAACTCGGGCGGGTGGAACAGGTTGATCAGCGACCCGGCCACCTGCAGCAGCGCGACCAGGATCACGCAGCCGATCCAGCCGCCGGCCCAGGTCGAGGCGGCCGAGATGGCCAGCGCCCGGCCGGCCTCGCCCCGCTTGGCCATGGGGAAGCCGTCCAGCGTGGTCGGGTACGACTCCGGGGCGCCGGGGGTGTTGAGCAGGATGGCGGTGATGGACGCCGCGTAGTACGAGGCGGCCTGGGTGGCCAGCATCAGCGTTATCGCCGGGATGACGCTCATGTGGTAGAGGAAGGGCAGCATCAGGCTGAGGGCCAGCGACACGCCCATTCCCGGCAGCATGCCCATGAACATGCCGATCGCCATCCCGGCCACCAGCAGGCCGATGGCCTCGGGCGTGATCAGCTGCGAAAAGCCCGACAACAGATCATGCGTCATAGCGAACCTGTCCCGTTGTGCGCTCGATCACACAACCGTGGCATAAGGTCATACCATTTTCAAGAGAAACTTTTTCCCAGTGATTGGGCCGCAGGTCACCCGGTGGTTTTTATTTCGATCGAAGGCTGGGTGGCGAGGGCGCCGGGGAAGGTGGCGTCGCGGCGGGTCAGAGCCCTTCGCGGGCGGCCTTGGCCCGGTAGTAGCGCCACACGGACAGGTCGTTGAAGGCGGCGCCGAGGTCGGGCAGTTCGGCGATGTCCTCGGCGGCGATGTCCGGCACCGGACGGTCGGTCTGGGCCGCGGCCAGGGTGACGGTGGCCAGGGTGTTGAGGTTCAGCGTGCGCACCACGGCCTGCTCCAGGGTGTCGCCGGTGACCGTGACCCCGTGGCCGCGCAGCACGCACACGGGCCGCGCCCCCATGCAGTCCAGCATGTCCCGGGCCAGTTCCGGGGTGCGGATCAGCACCGAGCGCGGGTAGACCGGGATCCCGTCGGCGGCCAGCCGCATGGCCGGGATGTTGTAGGCGCCGAAGATCGGGCGCAGCGGCAGCCCGGCGATGCCGCAGGCCAGCACGGCGGGCGGATGGGCGTGCACCACCGCGTTCACCCCGGGGCGCAGGCGCAGGGCCTCGCCGTGGATGGGGCGCTCGTTGGCCATCCGGTAGCCCGGGCCGGGGTCGTCGCCGGCCCCGTCGAAGTCCACCAGCCGGACGTCCTCCTGGGTGGTGAACAGCAGGCCGTGGTCCTCGGGGCCGCGGCCGCGGATCAGCATCCGGTCCGGGCCGGCCCGGACCGAGATGTGGCCCAGCACGCCATCGACGGCGCCTTCCATGGCCAGGATGCGGCAGCCGAGCGCGATCTGGTCGCGCAACTCGGCCAGCCGTGCCGGGCCGGCCAGCCCGGCCGGGTCCGGGGGCGCCGGGTCAGCCATCGAGGCGGGCGTTCAGGCGGGGGTAGACGCGCCGGGCGTTCAGCTCGAACACCTTGGCCCGGGCGTCGTCGTCCAGGGGGGCCTGGTCCAGGTACTGCCTGGTGTCGTCCCAGTCGGCGCCGCTGTCCGGGTTGATCCCGCGCACCGCGCCCAGCATCTCCGAGGCGAACAGCACGTTGTCGGGGCCGATCACGCTGGTCAGCAGGTCGATGCCGGGCTGGTGGTACACGCAGGTGTCGAAGAAGACGTTGCCCATCACGTGCCCGGCCAGGGGCGGGCGCTTCATCCGCTCGGCCAGGCCCTGGAAGCGGCCCCAGTGGTAGGGCACGGCGCCGCCGCCGTGCGGGATGACCAGCCGCAGGTCCGGGAACCGGCCGAACAGGTCGCCCTGGACCAGCTGCATGAACACGGTGGTGTCGGCGTTCAGGTAGTGACCGCCGAGCGTGTGCACGGCCGGGTTGACCGAGGTGGACACGTGGATCATGCCCGGCACGTCCAGCTCGGTCATCTTCTCGTAGAGGGGGAACCAGTACTCGTCGGTCATGGGAGGTGAGGTCCAGTAACCGCCGGACGGGTCCGGGTTGACGTTGACGCCCACGAACCCGAGCTCGGTCACGCAGCGTTCCAGCTCGGCCACGGCACCGTCCAGTGGGCCGCCGGGCACCTGCGGAAGCTGGCCCACGCCCGCGAAGCTGGCCGGGAACAGGCTGGTGACCCGGTGAATCAGGTCGTTGCTGGCCTGGGCCCAGGCCAGCGCGGTGGCCGGATCGGCGATGTGGTGCCCCATCGCGGACGCCCGCGGCGAGAAGATGGTCAGGTCGGTGCCACGCTCGCGCAGCAGCCGGAGCTGATGGCCCTCGACGCTCTCCCGGATCTGGTCGTCGCTGATCGCGGCGGGCTGCGGCGGCGGCAGCGCGGATTCCGTCCCGCTGGCCAGCTGTCCGAGCCGGTCCAGCTGGGCCCGGCGGAACTCCTCGTGGGCGGCGGGCGCGGTGGTGAAGTGGCCGTGGCAGTCGATGATCATCCGGTGGTCACCCTGCGGGGGCGTCGTCGACGTAGCGCAGGCCCAGCTCGGTGAGCTTGTTCCGCATGTCGTTGACGTCCAGGCTCAGTTCCCCGGCCGCGTAGCGCTTGCGGGCCGTGTTCTCCTTCTCGGCCCGGGCCCGGGCCGCGTCCAGCACGGTGGCGGCCCGGTCGCGGGGCACCACGGCCACGCCGTCGTCGTCGGCCACGACCACGTCGCCGGGGGTGATGAGCTGGCCCGCGCAGACGATCGGCACGTTGACGTCGCCCAGGGTGGCCTTGACCGTGCCCGCGGCCGACACCGCCCGCGACCAGACCGGGAACCCCATCTCGGTCAGCTCGCGCACGTCCCGGCAGCCGGCCTCGATGACCAGCCCGCGCACCCCGCGGGCCTGCAGCGCGGTGGCCAGCAGCTCACCGAAGTAGCCGTCCTCGCAGCGGGAGGTGGGCGCGACCACCAGCACGTCACCGTCGCGGCACTGCTCGACGGCCACGTGGATCATCCAGTTGTCCCCGGGCGGCACGCTGACCGTGACCGCCGGGCCGGAGACCTGCGCGCCCGGGTAGATCGGGTTCATATAGGGCGCCAGCAGCCCGGTGCGCCCCTGCGCCTCGTGGGCGGTGGCCACGCCCAGCTCGGCGAAGGCGCCGGCCAGGCTGGCTTCGGTGCGGCGGATGTTGCGGACGACGACGGCCATAGTCAGTCTCAGTCCTCCCACGGCAACAGCGAAACGTGCACCACATCTTCTCCCACCTCGCCGCCGACGGCCCGGATGGCCCGGTCCACGTCGCTCAGGCCGTAGCGGTGGGTGGCCAGTTCCTGCAGGGGGAACCGGCCGCTGGCCAATTGTTTCACGGCCAGTTCGCAGGCCCGGAAGCTGTGACCGCGGGCGCTGCGGATCGTGATCGACTTCTCGGTGAGCTTCTTGACCGGGAAGTCGGGGAAGGCCGCCAGCTCACCCTGGATGAGCAGGGTGCCCTCCCGCCGCTTGAGCGCGTCGATGCCGAGCAGGACCGGAGCGGTGCCCGCCCCGGACGTGCAGTCGAGCACGATGTCGACGCCCTTCCCGCCGGTCAGCTCCTGGACCCGGGCCAGCGGATCCTCGGCCTGGACGTCGATCACGGCGTCGGCGCCGAGCCGCTTGGCCAGTTCCAGCCGGGCGCCGTCCCGGCTGGTGCCGGTGACGATGATCAGCGAGGCGCCCGCCTGCTTGCAGGCCACGGTCTGGGACAGCCCCTGCTGGCCCGGGCCCTGGATGAGCACGGCCGAGTCGTAGCCGACCCCGGCGCTGAACAGGGCCCACTCGATGCCGTTGGACAGCGGGGTGGCGATCCCGGCCAGTTCCGGCGGCACCCCGGCCGGGACCTTGTGCAGCACCGCGTTCCAGGGCAGGTACAGGTACTGGGCGAAGCCGCCCCACAGGTGGTACGGGTGGTCGCTGGTGGTGTAGCCGTAGCGGCGGGCGTCCGGGTTGGTCCGCCAGTCGGTCAGCTGGCAGTGCCGGTACTCCCCGATCCGGCACCACTCGCAGTTCATGCAGCCGACGTAGTGCTCGACGAAGACCCGGTCGCCCTCGCTCACACCCTGGCGCTCGGTAAAGGTCCCGCCTGCCCGCGCGATCACCCCGATGTTCTCGTGGCCCATGATGACCGGGTCGGCGTTGGGCGGCTTGGCGTACATCTTCACGTCGGTGCCGCAGATCCCGGCCACCTCGACCCTGAGCAGGGCACCGTCGTCCGGGACGTCCGGCATCGGGAACTCCCGCAGTTCGGTGCGCCCCGGCCCGGTCCGCACCGCCGCCAGCACCTGCTCGCCCATGTCGCCGCTCCCTGGATTAGGCCGCCATCAACAACCATTGGTATTATGGTCTAACAGTTCGGGTGTTACAATCGCGGCATGGCGGAGATCACCCTCGCGGCCGCGACCCTGACCCGGCCCTGGACCGCGGCGGTGAAGGACGGCTCCGTGGGGGTCGGGCCGGTGGGGGCGCCGGTGGGCGCCGACCGCTTCCGGCTGGAGTTCGAGGAGGTCCCGGTGATCATCCGGGCCTTCCGCCGGATGGTCCGCTCGCTGGACTTCGACGTCACCGAGATGGCCTTCACCACCTACCTGTGCGCCAAATCCTTCGGTAAGCCGTTCACCGCGCTGCCGGTGTTCCTGACCCGCGGCTTCCACCACGGCGCGATCACCCGGTCGGCGGTGGCCGGGCCGTCCTCGTCGGCCGCCGGGCCCGGCTCGCTGGAGGGCCAGCGGGTCGGGGTCAACCGCGGCTACACGGTCACCACCGGGGTGTGGGCGCGCGGCATCCTGGCCGACCAGTACGGCGTGGACCTGGACCGGGTGACCTGGGTGCCGTCCGGCGACGAGCACGTGGCCGAGTACCGGCCGCCGGCCAACGTGACCCCGGCCGGACCGGACCAGGACGTGCCGGCCATGGTGGCCTCGGGCGAACTGGCCGCCGCGGTCGGCTTCCCCGGTGACACGGCCGGGCTGACGCCGCTGCTGCCCGACGCTGAGCAGGCCGGTTACGACGCGCTGCGCGACCGCGGCCTGTACCCCATCAACCACCTGCTGGTGGTCAAGGACGACCTGCTGGCCCGCTACCCGGACCTGGCCCCGGCCCTGTTCGCGGCCTACGCCGAGGCCAAGAACCGGTACGTGGCCCGGCTGCGGGCGGGCGCCATCACCGACCCGGACCCGGCCGACCGCATGCTGGCGCGGGTGATGGACATCACCGGGGCCGACCCGCTCCCCTACGGCGTCGCCCCCAACCGGGCCATGATCACCGGGCTGGTCCGGCACGCGGTCAGCCAGCACATCCTGGACAAGCCGTTCGCCGCCGAGGAGCTGTTCCCCGAGAGCACCCACGACCTGACCGCCTGACCACTCGACTGTTCGGCTAGGGAGGGCACGTGCGGATCGCGATCGCCGCCGACCACAACGGCGTGGAGCTGAAGTCCCAGCTCACGGACTGGCTCTCCGAGCACGGGCACGAGGTCGACGACCGGGGCAGCCACGGCACCGAGACCGTGGACTACCCGCCGCTCTGCGCCGACGTCGGCCGCCAGGTGGCGGGCGGGCACGCCGACCGCGGCATCGTGCTGGGCGGCTCCGGCTCGGGCGAGCAGATGGCCTGCAACAAGATCCCCGGAGTACGGGCCGGGGTCTGCCACGACCTGTTCACGACCCAGATCGCCCGGGCCCACAACGACGCCAACGTCCTGATCATCGGGACCAAGATCGTGGCCCCGGCCCTGGCCGAGCTGATCATCGAGCTGTGGCTGGACACCCCGTTCAAGGGCGGCCCGCACCAGCGCCGGCTGGACCAGATCGCGGCACTCGAACAGGGGCTCCACTAACCTGCCCTTCATGACTACCCCTGTTAACGTCACCGTCACCGGCGCGGCCGGCCAGATCGGCTACGCGCTGTTGTTCCGCGTCGCGTCCGGGCAGCTGCTCGGCCCGGACACGCCCGTCCGCCTGCGCCTGCTGGAGATCCCGCCCGCGCTCAAGGCCGCCGAGGGCACCGCCATGGAGCTGGACGACTGCGCCTTCCCGCTGCTGACCGGGATCGACATCACCGACGACCTGACCACCGCGTTCGACGGCACCAACGTCGCCCTGCTGGTCGGGGCCCGCCCGCGCACCGCGGGCATGGAGCGCGGCGACCTGCTGGAGGCCAACGGCGGGATCTTCGGCCCCCAGGGCCAGGCCATCAACGACCACGCCGCCAGCGACATCAAGGTCCTGGTCGTGGGCAACCCGGCCAACACCAACGCGCTCATCGCCCAGAGCCACGCCCCCGACGTGCCCGCCGACCGGTTCACCGCCATGACCCGGCTCGACCACAACCGCGCGCTCACCCAGCTGGCCACCAAGCTGTCGGTCCCGGTGACCGAGATCGAGCACATGACGATCTGGGGCAACCACTCGGCCACCCAGTACCCCGACCTGTACACCACCCAGGTCAACGGCCGCCCGGCCGCCGACCAGGTCGAGCACGAGTGGCTGACCGGCACGTTCATCCCCACCGTGGCCAAGCGCGGCGCCGCCATCATCGAGGCCCGCGGCGCGTCCTCGGCCGCCTCGGCCGCCAACGCCGCCATCGACCACGTCCACGACTGGGTCAACGGCACCGACTGGACCTCGGCCGCCGTGGTCTCCGACGGCTCCTACGGGGTGCCCGAGGGCCTGATCAGCTCGTTCCCGGTTCGCTCGGACAAGGGCGCCTGGGAGATCATCGCCGGCGTCGAGGTCAACGACTTCTCCCGCGAGAAGATCGACGCCACCGTGGCCGAACTGGCCTCCGAGCGCGACGCGGTCAAGTCCCTGGGCCTGATCTGAGGGTCGGCCGCACTCCCCCCGGGGCGCTTCGGGCGCCCCGGGGCGGCGGCTGCCCCGGGCGGCGGCTGCCCCGGGCCGAAATGCGCACTCGCACCCCGCCGGGTGGGGGCGAATGCGCATTCGCGTCCCCTGGATGCGGCGAGGTCGGACGATCAGCGCTGGGTGCCAGGCGCCGAGGCGAGGAACTCCAGGATTCGCTTCGGGGCCGTTTCGGCGGTCTGCTCCGGGACGGGGGCGTCCCAGTACTCCGCCTGGGGCAGGCACTCTTGCAGGTAGCGCGCGGCGGAGGGGGCGTGGGAGCCGTCCTGGCCCGGGACGACCAGCGCACCAACCTTCGATATAAAAAGGTCTTCGGGCTCAGCGCCGGGGACGGTGTCGCGGTCGAACAACGTGCGGGCGAGCCCGCTGGCGACGGTCAGGTATGACGCGGGGTCCTGGGCGGCGAAGTCCTGGGCGAACCCCGGGTCGGAGCGGATGACCGGGGCCCACGGGCCGACGCGCGGGTCTTCGGTGAAGCCGGCCTCGGTCTGGCGGGCCAGCTCCGCTACCCCCGGCGGGCCGTGCTCCGCCGCGTAGGCCAGGTGGGTAGTGAAGCGCTGGTGCTGGCGAACCCGGTAGCGGGGGCCGCCGGCCGGGGAGTACAAGATCATCGACCGGGTGGCCTCGGGGTACTCGGTGGCGAAGGCGGTCACCACCGAGCAGCCGACGCAGCCGCCCATCAGGTGGGCCGAGGCCAGGCCCAGGTGCTCCAGCAGGCCTCTGCCCTGGGCCGCGTAGTGGCGCCAGGTGATCCGCTCGACCCGGCCGCCGGAGGCCCCGGATTCGCGGCGGTCGAAGATGATGCAGGTGTAATCGCGGGTCAGGTGGTCCAGCAGCCGCAGCCTTTTGTAGAGGCTGAACGAGGTCCAGTTGGCGGCGACCGCGTTGAAGCCGCCCGGGGAGAACATGAGCAGCGGCGGCCCGGATCCGGCCACCTGGTAGTGGGTGGCGATCCCGTCGATCACCGCTACCGGCACGCGTCGCCCCGGAGGTGGCGGCCGGCCCGGACGTCCTCGGCCACGGCGGTGAGCGCGTCCAGCGTGGCCTGGGCCACGTAGGCGTAGGTGTCGGGCTTGTCGTCCAGGGTCGCGGCGGCGTAGCCGATGGCGGCGTGGGCCATCCGGACCCGGCCGTCCAGCCAGGGGCCGCCGCCCGCGCCGCCGATGACCGGGATGCTCACCGCGTGGGCCACGGCGGGCCCGGCGGCCGGGCCGGAGTTGGTGAAGTCGAGCAGGACCGCGCCCGCCGCCTCCAGCTCCTGGGCCTGCAGGACCAGTTCGTCGGTCATGCCGGCCGGAAGCTGCGCGCCCGCGGTGAACATGGCCTGGTAGTCCACCCCGTGCCGGAGCGCGGTCTGCGGGGTGACCCCGAACTGGGCCCAGACCGGGATGCCGGCCCGCGCCACCGCCGACACCGCGTCGGGGAAGTCGGGGGCGGCGTCGATCTTGACCAGGTCGGCCCCGGCTTCCTTGGCCATCCGGACCGCGGCCTCGACCGCGGCCCCGGTGCCCTCCTGGACCGGGCCGAACGGCAGGTCCACGCTGACCAGGGCGCGCTCGGTGCCGCGCCGCACGGCCTGGGCCACGACCAGCATCTGCTCCATGGTGACCTCGAGCGGGTTGCGCTGGCCCCACAGGTTCACGCCCACCGAGTCGCCGACCGAGACGATCTCGGCCCCGGCCCGGTCGGCGATCCGGGCCACCTGGTAGTCCCAGGCCACCACGCCGACGATCTTGCGGCCGTCGTCCTTCATGTGCTGCAGCGCCGGCACCGTCACCCGGTCGGCCACGGCCCGGCCCTAGACCCGCAGGGCCGACAGGACTTCGGCCACGTCGTCGCTCTCCTGCAAGATGACCAGCACCATGGCGTTGGGCCGCAGGGCCGACACCACGTCGTCGGTGCCATCGGCGCCCGGGACGACCAGGCCGGCCGACATGATGTACCGGGCCGCGCAGGCGTCCCCGATCACCGCGGCGCCCTCGGCGCTGGCGCCCACGGCGGCCAGCATGACCACCACGTCGGCGTCGGCGAGTTCCTGGCTGAGCAGGACTTCGGCCCCGCCGGTGGTCCGCAGGCGGGCGTCGTCGCCGGCCGGCACCGTGCTCTGGTACTCCAGGAAGTGGCCGCCCCGCCAGCGCGGCTCGTCCGCGGCCAGCCGGCGGGCCAGCTCCGCGGTGCGCTGGTCCAGGGCGATGACCCGGGAGTCCCGGCGGGACAGGTCCGGGTAGTCGATGCGGAACCGGGCCTCGGCCGCGGTCGCGGCCCGGGCGCAGCTGCTGGCCAGGGTCGGGTGGCGGTCCAGGGTGGGAGTTGTCATGGCTTACACCGATGCGTGCTTGACGCCCGGCTGGACCTCCAGCGCCTCTCGGCAGCCGTCGATGAAGGCCTGGTCCCTGGGCAGCACCACCGCCGCCGACCGGACCTTCTGGTGCGCGACGTCGACTCCGGGCGGCTGCGTCCCGTCGTCGCGCAAGGCTTCCACCGCCCGCCACAGCTTGCGCCGGGCCATGATGATGCCGCTGTCGGTGGAGACCAGCTTCTCCTTGGTCCGGTCCACGATCGGGCCCATACTCTCCTGCAGCGACGCGTCCTGCATGGCGATGCCCTTGACCCCGGAGTAGGTGTCGCCGCGCTTCTGGGCCGCGCGGTCCATCAGGTAGTCGTTGTCCTTGTTGGCCAGCGGCCGGTAGCTGCCGCCGGGCTCGTACTCGTTGTGGACGCCGTGGCCGTCCAGCATGGCCTGCCGCTCGGCCTCGGTCAGGGACCGGGTCGAGTGGTAGTCGAAGCTGTACACCCAGCAGTTCTCGTCGTCGATCGGGATCCAGAAGTGCCCGTGGACCGGGTGGTCACCGCGGGGCGGGATCATCGTGAAGCTGGGCATGACCCAGGGCGTGATCCGCCAGTAGTAGTTGTCGCCGTCGGCGTTGCGCCGGACCCCGATGAACAGGCCGCCGTCGGACTCGGCCACCTCGAAGAACGGCTTGAAGTCGGACAGGTTGTACTTGTTGCCCTTGGCCCCCTTGAACAGCGGGTCGTCCCGCAGGCCCCCGGAGTGCAGCCAGGACACGTGGCTGGAGTCGATGCCGCCCTCCAGCGCCTGCAGCCAGTTGCACTCCTGCCAGCGCTTGGAGGTGAAGGTGTTCGCGGCCGGCACCCGGGCGAACTCCCACTCGGGCAGGTCGGGGGTGGTGGCCGGGTCGCCCATGTAGGTCCACAGCACGTCGCCGATCTTGACCATCGGGTAGCTGCGCAGCTTGATCTTCTTGCACAGCGCGCTCTCACGCTCGGCGGGCTCGGACGGGATCTCGACGCACTGGCCGTTCACGTCGTACTTCCAGCCGTGGTACGTGCAGCGCAGCCCGGACTCCTCGTTGCGGCCGAACCACAGCGACACGCCCCGGTGCGCGCAGAACTCGTCCATCAGCCCGTACCGGCCCTCGGTGTCCCGGAACGCGATCAGCCGCTCGGACAGCAGCTTGACCCGCACCGGCGGGCTGTCGTTCTCCGGCAACTCCTCCGCCAGCAGGGCCGGGATCCAGTACTGCCGGAACAGGTCGCCCATTCCCGTCCCGGGCCCCGTCTGGGTGAGGAGGTCGTTGATCTCCGGCTTAAGCATCTACCGTCCTGACTTCCGGCCCATGAACAGGCAGGTGAAAAACGCGCGCCAGGCCACCTCGACGTCGGTGAACCCGGCCGCCCCGAACGCCCGCAGATGGTCCTGCACGCTGGTGAGCGGGTAGGTGTGGTGGTGCCTGGGCCCGTTGGACTGGGCTCCGAGCTGCTTGCGGGCGGCCCGTAGCCGCTGGTCCCACACGTCGTCAGGGCCGATGTGGTCGAGGTTGACCAGCCAGCCGCCGGGGGCCAGCAGCTGCCCGGCTTCGGTGTAGAACTCGGCCAGGCCGGCCCGGTCCAGGTGGTGGGCGGCCCGGGAGGTCGTGATGACGTCCGCCCCGGCCGGGATCGCGCCGCCGCCCAGGGCGGTCATGTCGACGATGCGGAACTCGACCCGGTCGCCGAACGGGGCCAGCCGCTCGCGGGCCAGGCCGAGCATGGCCTCCGAGGCGTCGGTCCAGATGCCGCGGGCCAGCGGGAACTGCTCCAGCATGACGGCCAGGAAGTCGCCCGGGCCCGCGCCGATGTCGGCGATCGTGCCGGGTTCCGGGTTGTCGCCGGCGATGATCACCGCGGCCATCTGCCGGGGGAAGGCCAGCAGGTCCCGGAACGAGTCCCCGGCCGCCCACTCCTGGGCGAAGCCGGCCTCCCGCCAGATCGCGGCGGCGGCCTGGCCCTGCTCGGTCATACCTTCACCGCCTCCGACCCGGTCTCGCTCGGGGCCCCGGTCTCGGTCCGGGCCTCGGGGCCGAACTCGGGTGCGTTCTCCAGGTAGGCCACCCGGTCGTAGCCGAGCTGCTTGAACAGCCGGTTCTGGCCGGACAGCAGCCGCAGCGGCTGGCCGTCGGCGCTGAAGTGCTGCGCGATGGTGTTCTGCGGGACGTACAGGGTGTCGCCCGCGGTGATGTCGTACCGCACCGGCTCCCGGGCGACCCGGGCGTAGTACTTCTCGTCCAGCTCGGCCGCGACCTCCCAGTGCAGGCTGTAGCCGGAGCCGCCCAGCACGTAGAGCACCTCGTCGGCCATGTGCCAGCGCCGGCCGGACCGGCTCCCGGCCGGGATCTCCAGCTCGAAGCAGTCCACGCTGAACGTGCGCACGTCGGTGGTCTCCGGCGACGACAGCACCCGGACCCGGCCCAGCGGGGTGGTCTCCCACACGGTGTCGGCGGGCTTGACCACCTTGCGGCGCTGCTGCACACCCGGGGTCCAGATCTGCGACCAGTCCTCGCGGGGCCCGAACTTGTCCCCGTCCGGGATCGGGCCGCTCTTGCCCTGCTGGAGCAGGCCCAGGTACATCCACGCGCACTTGGCCTTGATGACCAGGGCGGTGGCCTGCTCGTCGTAGGGGTTGAAGTGACGGTGGACCGAGTCGGTGTGGACCAGCACGAGGTCGTCCTTGGCCCAGTCGTAACGCTGGCCGTCGTGGATCTCGTAGCCGCGGCCTTCGAGAATGTAGAAAGCGGCCTCGTTCTGGTGACCGTGACCGGCGTTGGAGGACTGCGGCGGCAACTGGACGAAGTGCACCTGCAGGGACTGGGTCAGGAACGGGTCGTCACCGGGCCCCACTCGCCACCAGGTGCGGGACTGGTCGGAGTCCCCGGAGTGGCCCACCGAGGCATCGTCGGTGACGACCTCGTCGCTGCGGACCCGGGGGGCGGCCAGCTGGGCCGTGCGGAACTCCCTCAGGCCGTACTGCTCCGAGGTGATGCCCCGGAGAAACACCCGTCCCTTTTTAGCCACGATGCTCCTTCGCCTATTGGTATTACAGTTATACCTCTTGACCTTTGGTCACGTCGAGGGTGACCAGGACTGGACCAGCGGCGTGTCCTCGCCCACCGGGCCGAGCTTGGCGCTGCCGCCCGGGTTGCCGACCGGGCCGTCCCGCCCGGGCAGCGGCTCGGCGAAGAACCGCTGGTTGTCGTCGGCGAAATCGGTCACCTGGGCGGGGGCCTTGATGTCGGTGAAGATCGCGGTCTCCGGGCAGACCGGCTCGCAGGCCCCGCAGTCGATGCACTCCCGGGGGTTGATGTAGAGCTTGCGCTCGCCTTCGTAGATGCAGTCGACCGGGCATTCCTCGATGCAGGACTTGTCCATGACGTCGATGCACGGGGCGGCGATGAAGTAGGGCATGGCGTGGTCCGTTGCGTCAGGCGGCCACGGTGGCCGGGGCGGGGCGGCTGCGGGCGCTGGCACTGTCTCCGCCGCTGGCACTGTCTCCGCTACTGGCACGGTCGCGGTCGCTGGAGTGGCCGGGGAACAGGCTGGCGGCGGGGTCGAGCGCGGCCACCGCGTTGTTGACCGCGGTGGCGGCCTCGCCGAACCCGACCGCGATCAGCCGGACCTTGCCCGGGTACTCGGTGATGTCGCCCGCGGCGTAGATCCGGTCCCGGTTGGTGGCCATCGACGTGCCGACCACCAGCCGGCGGTCGGTCACCTCCAGGTCCCAGGACTCCAGCGCGCTGATGTCGGCGGTGAACCCGAGCGCGGCGATGACCCCCTGGGCCGTCAGCCGGCTGGTCTGGCGGCTGCGCTTGTCCAGGACTTCGACCGCCTCGACCCAGCCATCGTGTCCGGTGGCCGCCACGACTTCGGCGTTGGTGACCACGGAGACAGGCAGGCCGAGCACCTGGCGGACCAGGCCCTGGTGGGCCCGGAAGGCGGCCCGGCGGTGCACCATGGTCACCGACCGGGCCACCGGGGCCAGGGTCAGCGCCCAGTCGAACGCGCTGTCGCCGCCGCCCACGATGACCACATCGCGGTCCTGGTACTCCCCGGGTTCGGGCACGAAGTAGGCCAGGCCCCGGTCCTCGAACCCGGCCAGGGCCGGGAGGGGCCGGGGCGTGAAGGTGCCGATGCCGCCGGTGACCACCACGAAGCTGGCCTTGATCTTCTCGTTCTGCGAGGTGGTGACCACGGGGGCGCCGTTTTCGTAGTGCAGGCCGCGGGCTTCCGCGCCCAGCACGTACCGCGGGTCATACCGGCCCGCCTGGTCCGCGAGCCTGGCGATCAGGTCCCGGCCCTTGACCGCCGGGAAGCCGGCCACGTCGTAGATGAGCTTCTCCGGGTACATCGCCGACACCTGGCCGCCGATCTCCGGCAGCGAGTCGAGCACGGCCACGGACAGCCCCCGGAACCCGGCGTAGTACGCGGCGTACAGGCCCACCGGCCCGGCTCCCACGATGAGCGCGTCCACATCGTGTTCCGGGATGGTGCTGTGCGGATGCGACACCAGGCTCCTCCCATTGAGGACTAAGGTCATACCATTCTGCAAC
>DASXMW010000331.1:0-14292 GCA_036495425.1 Streptosporangiaceae bacterium
CCCGCCGGCGAAGCCGGAGCGCCCATCCGCCTGCTCATCGCCGACGACCACCCGGTGGTCAGGGACGGCCTGAGCGCCATGTTCGCCCGCGACCCGGACTTCGAGGTGCTCGGCGAGGCCCGCGACGGCGCCGAGGCGGTCAAGCTGGCCCAGGCCCTGAAGCCCGACGTGATCCTGATGGACCTGCGCATGCCCGGCATGGACGGCCTGGCCGCCATCACCGAGCTGGGCCGGCGCGGGGTCCCGGCCCGGGTGCTGGTCCTGACCACGTACGACACGGACAGCTACGTGCTGCCCGCGATCGAGGCGGGCGCCACCGGCTACATGCTCAAGGACGCCCCCCGGGCCGAACTGCTGCACGCGGTCCGCGCCGCGGCCCAGGGCCAGTCCGTGCTGTCCCCGGCGGTCACCGCCCGCCTGATGAACCGGGTCCGCACCCCGGGTACCGGACCGCTCAGCCAGCGCGAGCTCGAGGTCCTGGAGCTGGTGGCCTCCGGGAAGACCAACCGCGAGGCCGCCGCCCGCCTGTTCATCACCGAAGCCACGGTCAAGACCCACCTGCTCAACATCTACGCCAAGCTCGGCGTCGGTGACCGCGCCGCCGCGGTTGCCGAGGCGTTCAACCGCGGCCTGCTCACCCCGGCGACGACCGAACGGCCGTAGCCAAGGTCCGTTCGGTCAAAATAATTTTTATGCCGAACGGTCCGTGGTTCACCCCAGCGTGAACGGGTCCCGCGTGCCACCCGTGAGCTCGACCCAGACCGCCTTGGTCAGGGTGTACTCGTGCACCGCCTCGATGCCGTTCTCCCGGCCCAGCCCGCTCTGCCCGAACCCGCCGAACGGCACGTCCGGCCCCACCACCCGGTAGGCGTTGATCCACACCGTGCCGGTGCGCAGCGCGTGCGCGACCCGGTGGGCGCGGTGCACGTCCTTGGTCCACACCGCGCCGGCCAGCCCGTAGCGGCTGTCGTTGGCCAGCCCGACGGCCTCTTCCTCGGTGTCGAAACCGATCACCGCCAGCACCGGGCCGAACACCTCCTCGCACGCCACGGTCATGGTCGGCTTGACCCCGGTCAGCACGGTCGGCTGGACGAAGTACCCGCCGAGCCGGTCGTCGGGCCGCCCGCCCGCGGCCACCGTGGCCCCCTCGGCGGCCGCGCCGTCCAGCATCGACAGCACCTTGCGGAACTGCGGCTCGGTGGCCACCGGGCCCATCTCGGTCTCGGACGCCTTCGGGTCGCCGAGCTTGATCGACGCGGCCCGCTCGGTGATCTTGGCCACCAGCTCGTCATGGACGGCCCGGCTGACCAGCAGCCGGGAGCCGGCCATGCAGGTCTGCCCGGTGGCGGCGAACACCCCGGCCAGCACCCCGTTGCACGCCGCGTCCAGGTCGGCGTCGTCGAACACCACGTGCGCGGACTTGCCGCCCAGCTCCAGCAGCACGCCGGTGATGTTCGCGGCCGCCGCCTTGGCCACCTCGGCGCCCACCGCGGTCGACCCGGTGAACGCGACCTTGTCCACGTCGGGGTGCGCGGCCAGCGCCTTGCCCACCGCCGGGCCGAACCCGGTCACCACGTTGAACACCCCGGGCGGGAACCCGGCCTCGTCCATCAGCGCGGCCAGCTCGACCGCCGAGGCGGGGGAGTAGTCCGATGGCTTGGCCACCATCGTGCACCCCGCGGCCAGCGCCGGGGCCAGCTTCCAGCACAGCAGCAGCAGCGGGGAGTTCCACGGCACGATCGCGGCCACCACCCCGGCCGGCTCGCGGCGGGTGTAGACGAGGAAGTTCGGCTTGCCGACCGGGATCGTGGTGCCCTCGAGCTTGTCGGCCAGCCCGGAGAAGTAGTAGAACCAGTCCGGGATCGACCGCAGCTGCCCCCACATCTCGCGCAGCAGCTTGCCGGTGTCCCGGGTCTCGATCTCGGCCAGCCGGTCCGCGTCCCGGGCGATCAGGTCGCCCAGCCTGCGCATCAAAGCGGCCCGCCCGAACCCGGTCAGCTGGCCCCACGGCCCGGCCAGCGCCCGCCGCGCCGCCGCCACCGCCGCGTCCACGTCGGCCGCGTCCCCGTCCGCGGCGCTGGCCCACGGCCGGCCCAGGTAGGGGTCCACGGAGTCATAGCGCCGCCCGGAGGCCGCCGGCACCCGCCGCCCGTCGATGAACAGTGTGTACTCGGTAGTCACATTTCCACGATATCGGCGGATCGATTCGCCAAACAGGTGTGGACCGCCGGTCTCCGGGTAGCCAACGGCAGTTCTGGGCCGCCGTCTAGAAAGAAGGAACACACTCATGGCGCTCATCTTGATCGTTCTCCTGCTCGCCCTGCTGCTGGGCGGGCTAGGCTTCGCGATTCACATCCTGTGGTGGATCGCCCTGATCGTCCTGGTCATCTGGCTCCTCGGCTTTCTCCTGCGGGTCGGCGAGGGCGGATCGCGCAGCCGCTGGTACCGCTGGTTATAGGCGGCCGCTGGTTATAGGCGGGCCGCCCTCACCTGGCTGGGGGCCCGGTGCCGGTCGCGGGACCGGTGCCGGGCTCCGGCCGCGCCGCTTTCAGCGCGTCGTCCACGCTGTCGTACAGCGGCAGCCGGTCGGCCAGGCCGGTGATCCACAGCGCCTTGGTGTACCGGTAACGCGCGCCGGCCAGCAGGAACATGCCGCCCGCATCGACTTGACGCCGCCAGTGGCTGACCACGACGGCCAGGGCGGAGGTGTCCATGAAGTCCACCGCCGACAGGTCCAGGACGACCCGGTCGGTAGCGGCGCTCGCCTCGGCCAGGTAGTCGTCGAACTGCTGGCTGTTCACCACGTCGAGTTCGCCGCGGACGGCCACCACCACCGCCGCGTCGCGAGTCTGCGTCGAGAGCTGAATCTCGGTCATCCTGCGCTCCGAACTTCAATTGGATATCGACTGGATTATGCCGCCTGCGGCCCGCGGCCATCCCTCAATCCGGCAAGACTTTCCCTGTTCGCCCGGGGTTCCGTGCAGATGTACTGTTGGGCGCACCTGCTCTCCCCGACTGATGTATAGGACGCTAACTCATGGAAATTGACAGCAGCCAGGGACGGATGGCGGCCTACATGCGTGACCATCAGGACAAGGTCGTCGGCCGCTGGAGCGAGCTGGTGGCGGCCGGGATCCGCGGCCGCAGCTCGGCCGTGGAGATCCGGACCGAGCTCGAGGACCTGTACACGCTCATCCTGCGCGTCATGGCCGGCGCGGACGAGCAGGCGGCCGGCGAGCTGCGGGCGGTCCTGGCCGAGCTGTCCGGGTCCCGGGCCCGGAACGGGTTCACCCCGCGCGAGACCGCGCTCGGCGTGTTCTCGCTCAAGGACGCCGTCTACGAGCTGGTCGCGGACGCGGCCGACCTGGCTCCGGAGTACCTCTCGTTCTCCCGCATGGTCGACGACCTGGGCCTGCTCACGTTCGAGACCTACGCGGCCGCCCGCGAGCAGATCATCGCCGACCAGGCGGGGACCATGCTGGAGCTGTCCACGCCGGTGGTCCGGCTGTGGGACGGCATCATCGCCGTCCCGCTGGTCGGCACGCTCGATTCCGCCCGCACCCAGCTGGTCACCGAGAAGCTCCTGGAGACCCTGGTGGCGACCGGGGCCGACCACGCGGTGCTGGACATCACCGGCGTGCCCACGGTGGACACCGAGGTGGCGCAGCACCTGCTCAAGACCGTGAACGCCGCCCGCCTGCTCGGGGCCGAGTGCATCATCTGCGGCATCAGGCCGCAGGTCGCCCAGACGATCGTGTCGCTCGGGATCGAGTTCGGCGACATCGCGACCAAGGCCACGCTGGCCGACGCGCTGCATTACGCGCTGACCCGCTCGGGGCTGAAGGTGACCGAGGCGGGCGGGGCCTGATGGAACGCGTGCCGATCCTGAAGCTCGGGCGAACGCTGTTCGTCTCCATCCAGATCGACCTGCAGGACGAGAGCGTGATGCGCCTCCAGGAGGACCTGGCCGGCGAGCTGGCCGCCACCGGAGCGACCGGCGTGATCATCGACATCACCGCGGTGGAGATCGTCGACTCCTTCATCGGCCGGATGCTGACCATGATCGGGTCCATCTCCCGGATGTTCGACGCGGAGACGGTGCTGGTGGGCATGCGCCCGGCGGTGGCCATCACGCTGACCGAGCTGGGACTGTCGCTCCGCGGGGTGCGCACCGCCCTGAACGCGGAAAAGGGCCTGAAGCTGCTGAGCGGGCGCGCCTGATGAATGACGTGATTGATGGATGAGCTGCCGATCCAGTCCGGCGACGACGTGGTCCGGGTCCGGCAGCGGGTGCGCGTGGTGGCCGCGGACCGCGGCCTGTCCCTGGTGGACCAGACCAAGCTGGTCACGGCGGCCAGCGAGCTGGCTCGCAACGCCCTGGTCCACGGCGGCGGCGGAACCGCCCGCATCGAGGTGGTCACCTCCGCGGTGGGCCGGACCGGCATCCGGATCGGCTTCAGTGACGACGGCCCCGGCATCGCCGATGTCGACCTGGCCCTGACCGACGGCTGGACCACCGGCGGCGGGCTGGGGCTCGGCCTGTCCGGCGCCCGCCGGCTCGTCGACGAGTTCGAGCTGGCCTCCAAACCCGGCCACGGCACCAGCGTCGTGGTGATCAAGTGGTCGCGCTGAACTGGCCGCTCCAGGCCCCCGCCCCGCAGGACATGCGCTGGCTGGCGGTGGAGGACGCCAGCGCGGTGGCGTCCTGCCGGACCGCGGGCCAGGCCCTGGCCAGCCGGCTGGGGTTCCCGTCATCGCGCGCCGAGCAGCTGGCGCTGGCGGTGACCGAGGCGGCCTCGAATCTGCACAAGCACGCCCGTCGGGGCTCGCTGCTGCTGCGCGTCAACCGGGACCTGGAGCAGCCGGGCATCGAGCTCGTCACCATCGACGCCGGGCCCGGCCTGGCCGACGTGAGCGCGGCGCTGCGGGACGGTCATTCCACCGCGGGCACCCTGGGCATCGGCCTGGGCGCGATCGGCCGGCTGGCCGACTTCACCGACCTGTACTCCGTGCCGGGCCACGGGACGGCCCTGGTGGCCAGGTTCTGGCCCGTGCCAGGCCCTCCCGTCGTCCGCTGCGCGGGCCTGATCCGGCCGATCACCGGCGAGACCGAGTGCGGCGACGACTTCGCGGCGGTCCGGGTCGGCGACACCGTGACCGCTATCCTGTGCGACGGCCTCGGCCACGGCCCGCTGGCCGCCGCGGCGGCCCGCCGGGCGGTGGCCGCGGTCCTGGACCAGCCGGCCGGCGAGCCGGCCGCGCTCCTCGAGCGCGTGCACCGCCGGATGGCCGGCACCCGCGGGGGCGCCGTGGGTATCGTGCAGCTCACTGGTTCGCTGGCCCGGTTCGCCGGCCTGGGCAACGTCGCGGCGTCCATCTTGTCCGACGGCACCCGCAAGAGCATGCTGTCCGTGCCCGGCATCGCCGGCTTCCAGGCCCGCACGATCCGCCAGTTCGAATACGACGTGCCGCCCGGCGCGGCGGTCATCCTGCACTCCGACGGCATCAGCAGCCGCTGGGAGGTCGCCGCCGTGCCCGGCCTGGCGGCCCGGGATCCGCTGGTCATCGCGGCGGTGCTGCTGGCCGAGGCGGGCCAGCACCGCGATGACGCCGGCGTGCTGGTGCTCAAGTCATGACCAGCGAACTCGCCCGCCTCGACGTCCGCGACGTGGCCGGCGTCTACGCGGCCCGCCAGGTCGGCCGCGGGCTGGCGGCCGGCCTGTCCCTGGACCGCCAGGACCAGATCCGGGTGGCGACCGCCCTGAGCGAGATCAGCCGCAGCGCGGTGACCGCCGGCCTGACCGCGGTCATCGCCTTCGGCGTGGACGACGCGGACCTGCTGCTGACCGTTACCCTCGACGGCGAACCGCCGGCCGACGGGGTGGCCGCCGCCGCCCGGCTCATGGACCGCGTCGACACCAACGGCCGGGCCGTCCGGATGACCAAGCGCCGGCCGCCGGACGCGCAGCCCGACCTGGACCTCGTCCGGGAGCAGCTGGCCGCCGTCCTGCCCCGGTCGGCCATGGAGGAACTGCGGCGGCAGAACCAGGACCTGATCGCCGCGCTCGAGGACCTGCAGCAGCAGAAGGACCAGCTGGTGCTGCTCAACTCCGAGCTGGCCGAGACCAACCACGGCGTCATGGCCCTGTACAGCGAGCTGTCGGAGGAACTGGAGCAGACCAACCGCGGCGTGGTCGCCCTGTACGCGGAGCTCGACGAGAAATCCGACCGGCTGCGGGCGGCGTCGGAGTCCAAGGACCGGTTCTGGGCCAACGTCAGCCACGAGCTGCGCACCCCGCTGAACTCCATCATCGGGCTGACCCGGCTGCTGGCCGACCCCGTCCCCGGCGGCGCCCTGGATCCCGAGCGGCGCTACCAGGTGGAACTCATCAAGAGTTCGGCCGGCACGCTGCTGTCGCTGGTCCAGGACCTGCTCGACGTGGCTAAGGCCGAGTCGGGACGGCTGCACACCGACCCGGCACAGGTCAACCTGCACGCGCTGTTCGGCCGGCTGCGCGGCCTGGCGCGCCCGATGGCGGAAGGCAAGCCGATCGAGGTGGTGGTCGACGACGCCGGCGCCCCCGAGACCATCCTGACCGACGAAGTGGCCCTGACCAGCATCCTGCGCAACCTGCTGTCCAACGGGATCAAGTACACCGACCGGGGTGAGGTGCGGCTGAGCGCCCGGATCCTCGGTCCGCGGCTCGAGCTCACCGTGGCCGATACCGGCATCGGCATTCCGGCCGGCCTGTACGAACATGTCTTCGAGGAGTTCTACCAGGTGCCCGGGATTCGCCGGGGCGGAACGGGGCTGGGGCTGCCGTACGCCCGCCGGCTGGCCCGGATCCTGGGCGGGGACCTGGTCCTGACCAGTGAGCCGGGCGCCGGGACCTCGGTCGTGCTCGATTTGCCGCATCAGACCCCGGTCCTCGGTACCGTCGTAGTGGCTGACGACGACGCCAGCTTCCGCCAGCTGCTCAGGGGATTGCTCACGGGAATGGCCGACCGGGTCATCGAGGCCGAGGACGGCGACCAGGCGCTCGCCGCTCTGGCCGGCCACGACGCCGACCTGGTCCTGGCCGACCTGCGGATGCCGGGGATGGACGGCGGCACGCTGCTGTCCCGTCTGCCCGCGTCCCTCCCCGCGATCGTGGTCACCGGCGCCGACGGGCCGGCTCCGGCGCGGGCCTCGGCGATGCTGAGGAAGGACGAGCTCACCCGCGAGCGGCTGGAGTTCACCATCCGCGGCGTCATCCGGAGCCCTCGATGACCGACCAGCCGACCGTGCTGCTCCTGGTCGACGACGACGAGGCCAAGCGGTACATCATGGCCACCTGGCTGCGACGCGCGGGCCACACGGTGATCGAGGCGGCCACCGGGCGCGAGGGCCTGGCCCGGGCCGGCGAGGCCGAGCTGATCCTGCTCGACGTGCACCTGCCCGACATCAGCGGCTTCGACGTCTGCCGGCAGATCAAGGCCGACCCGCGGACCGCGGCGACCCCGGTGATCCAGGTGTCCGCCACCGCGGTGGCCGTGTCCGACCGGGCGCACGGCCTGACCCAGGGCGCCGACGCCTACCTGGTGGATCCGGCCGAACCGGAGGAACTGCTGGCCGTGGTGGTGGCCGCGCTGCGGTACTCCCGCGCCCGGCAGCGCGCCGAGCGATCGGCGGCCCTGCTGGCCGAGCTGACCAGGGTCACGCTGGACATCAACGCGGCCGCCACCTTCGACGGGCTGGCCCGGGTCGCGGCCGCCGGGGCGGCCCGGATGTTCGGTGCTCAGGTCGTGGTCGTCCTGGCCATGCCCGACGGCCAGACCCGGCGGACCTCGGCGTCGCCCCTGCATCCGGAGCCCAGACAGCGCGGCGCCCCGGCCGGGCTGGCCGACCGGGTCGCCGGGCGGGTGCTCGGGCCCGGGCAGAGCACCGCCGCCGCGATGATCGCGCGGGACGACTGGCTCCGGCTGATCCCGGACAGCACCCTGCGCTGCGACATCTACGTGGCCGCGGCCCGGCTGACGCCGGGCCGGCCGCCGGTGGCCGTGGGCGTCGACGGCGCAGGCGTGCCCGGCGAGGACGAACTGCAGATCCTCCGCCAGCTGGTCCAGCTGATCGCGCTGGCCGTGGAGGCCCTGCGGTCGATCGCCGAAGAGCATCTCATCGCCATGACCCTGCAGCGCAGCTTCCTGCCCGCGGCGCTGCCCGAGGTCCCCGGCCTGGCCATCGCGTACCGGTACATCCCGGCCAGCGACCAGGCCGAGGTCGGCGGCGACTTCTACGAGACGCTTCGCTGGCGGGACCAGGTCCTGGTCGCGATCGGCGACGTACAGGGGCACTCACTGCACGCGGCCACCGTGATGGGCGAGCTGCGGCACGCGCTGCGGGCCTTCGCCGCCGAAGGACACCCGCCGCTGGCCATCACCGGCCTGTGCAACGAGGTCCTGCAGCGGTATCACCCCGGGATCATCGCCTCGCTCTGCCTGGTGCTGCTCGACCCGGCCTCCGGCCGGATGCAGATCGTGAACTGCGGCCACATGCCCATGCTGCTGGTCGGCGGGGCCGCCGCGGGCTACGTCGGCGAGGGCGGAGTGGTGCTCGGCCTGCCCATGCACGACCCGCACACGGAAACGGCCGTCCTGGCCGAGGGCGGGACCGCGCTGCTGTTCACCGACGGCCTGGTCGAGGAGCGCACGGTGTTTCTCGACGTCAACCTGGAGAAGCTGCGGATGGCCGCCCAGGAGGTGCGGGGCGCGGACGTGGAGGCGTTCGCCAACCACCTGATGGCGATCTCCGGTCCCCGCGAGGACGACGTCGCCATGCTCGCGCTGCGGCGCATCCCGGCCGGCCCGGGTCCGGCCGGCTCTGGTCCGGCAGGCTCGGTCCCGCCTGGTCCGGGCCCGGCCGGACCGGGCCGTTGACCGGCGCCCCGCGCCCGGAGCGGGTCGCCGAGCTGGCGGCGCGCCACGCCGCGCTGCGGCGATCCGCCCGGTCGCCCGGGTCCGAGCCCGCCGAGATGCTCGACGCCGCGCTCATCGAGCTGGAAGGCGCCATCGAGCTGCTCCAGGCGGAGGCGCTTCCCGGGGGCCCGGCCGAGAACCCTGTCACCGGGAGCCCTGTCACCGGGAGCCCTGTCACCGGGAGCCCGGTCACCGGCGCCCCCGCCGGAGCGGACAGCGCCGAACGCCAGCTGCTGCGCGCCGTCTTCGCCGACGCCCCGGTGCCGCTGTTCCTGGTGGCCCGGGACGGGACGATCCAGCGGGCCAACCGGTCCGCGGGCGACCTGATCGGGGCCAAGCCCGGCTACGCCACCGGCCGCTCGTTCGCCGCGTTCGTCAACCTGCCCTCCCGTGCGGCGGTCCAGTCACAGCTCGGCACGGTAAGCCGGACCGGCGAGCCCCGCCTGGTCCGCGCCAGCCTGCTGAGCGAGCACGGCCTCGTTCCCAGCGAGCTGCTGATCGGCCGGGTGAGCGTGCGCAACGAGGCCGCGCCGCTGGTCGTGGCGGTGCGCGAGGCCGATCCCGGCCGTGCCGCAGGAAGGAGGCCCGGTCCGCCGGGCCAGCCCGCCCCCGCGGCTGCCCCCACCCCCGGACCCGCCCCCGGCCGCCCGGCGAAGGCCGGCTCGCTGCAGGTCATCACCCGGCACCTGGATCTGGTCACCGCGGCCGCGCGCGTGCTGCTGGAAAACCAGGGCTTCAGCGAATCCCGGACCTTGCAGCGGTGCGCGCGGCTGATCGCCGCCGAGCTCGACGCGCTGGCCATCGTGGACCTGGAGCGCCGTCACCGGCTGCGGCGCCAGTTTGCCGTCGCCCCGGATGAGCCGGGGCTGGCCGGCCAGGCTGGCCTGGTCGCGGCGGTCGACCCGCCGCCCGGGTCGATCCCGGCCCGGGTCCACCAGTCCGCCCATCCGGCGGTGGTCGCCCATGTCGAAGACCCCGGGATCCTCGGGGCCGGGCTGGACGGAGAGCCGCTGCTGACCGCGCTGAACGCCACCTCGGTGCTGTCCGTCCCGCTGTCGGACGGCCAGACCGGGTACGGCGTGCTGACCCTGATCCGGCGGCCCCAGCGCGGCCGGTTCACGCTGGCCGAGCTGGGGCTGGTCCAGGCGATCGGCGAGCAGATGGCCCTGGCCATCCGGGTCGGCCGGATCTTCCGGCGGCGCTCGGACACCGCCGACGCGCTGCAGTCCAGCCTGCTGCCGCGGCGGATGCCGGAGATCCCCGGCGTGAAGCTCGCCGCGACCTACCTGGCCGCCGCCGAGAAGCCGGAAGCCGGCGGCGATTTCTACGACGTGTACCAGACCCCCGGCGGCTGGGGCCTGGCCGTGGGCGACGTGTGCGGCAAGGGCGAGGAGGCCGCCGCGGTGACCGCGGCGGCCCGGCACGCGATCCGCGTGCTGGCCCGCCGGTGCGACGATCCGGCCCAGGTGCTGTCCGGCACCAACGAGATCGTCCTGGCCGACGAGCTGGCCCTGGACGGCGGCTTCGTCACGGCCAGCCTGGCCCACCTGAGCTGGCGTGAGGGCAGGCTGCGGGTGGTCGTGGCAAGCGCGGGCCACCCCGCGGCGGTGCTGCTCCGCCCGGACGGCGGAGTCCGGATGCTGGACGGCGGCGGACTCCCCCTCGGGCTGTTCCCCGACCCCGAGACGGCCACCCAGGAGCTGACCCTGGACGTCGGCGACATGCTGTTCCTGTATACCGACGGGCTGGCCCAGGCGCGCGGCCCGGACCACGCCTACTTCGACGACCGGCTGACCGACGAACTGGCCGGCCTGGCCGGCTACCCGCCCGACCGGCTGGTGGCGGCGGTGCGCCAGGCCCTGTACGACTTCACGGCCGGCGATCTGCTCGACGACGTGACGATGCTGGCCGTCCGGGTCGGGCGGGCCCCCCCGGTCGTGCGCAGAGCCGCCGCGCCGGATCGCGCCCGCAACCTCGGCCGCCCGGCGACCCTGGGACCCACGCTATTGTCATGACCCGCGCCGAACAGGCACGATGTGCGAATGCAGGTGCGCGCGTGAACCGGGAGATGACGGAGCTATGGTCGGCGGCTCTCGGCGCCTCGGGCACGCTCATCCGCTACGGCCACTGGGGACGCCCGGTGCTGGTGTTCCCCTCCGAGCGCGGCCGGGCCTGGGACTTCGAGAGTAACGGCATGGTCGACGCGGTGCGCGGGCTGATCGACGAGGGGCGCCTGAAGCTGTACTGCGTGGACAGCTATGACGCCGCGTCCTGGTCGGCCCACGACCTGCCGCTCGAGGAACGCGCCCGCCGGCACGGCCGGTACGAGTCGTGGATCGTGGGCGACGTGGTGCCGTGGATCTTCCGGGACTGCGGCGGCCCGGCCGAGGTCATCACCGCGGGCTGCAGCATGGGGGCGTTCCACGCGGCCAATTTCGCGCTCAAGCGGGCCGACCTGTTCCCGCTGGCCATGTGCTTCTCCGGCAACTACGACCCGTCGGCCTGGCACGCCTGGGGCGAGCGGGGCAACGAGGCGTACTTCAACAACCCCATGGACTACATCGGCCACCTGGGCGGCGATCACCTGGAGTGGCTGCGCAGCCAGCTCAGCCTGCTGCTGGTGGTCGGCCAGGGCCAGTGGGAGGACACCACCGGGGCGCTGGCCAGTACCCGGCGGTTTGCCGCGCTGCTGGCCGAGAAGGGGATAAAGCACGAACTGGACGTGTGGGGTCACGACGTGCCCCACGACTGGCCGTCCTGGCGTGCCCAGTTCGCCCACCACATGCCCCGATTCTGCTGAGGAGGAAGCCGGCCTTGACCACCAGGCACCTGATCGGGTTGCTGCTCGGGACCGAAGATGACTGGCCGACCGCGTTCACCGAGATCCTGAGCCGGCTGGGCCCGGTGCCGGGTCCGGACGGCGGCCAGCATGCCTTCGACACCGAGCGGATCAGCATCGAGCCGTTCAGCCTGCGCGACCGGCCCCGGTACAACCTGGTCATCGACCGCCTTGCGTACTGGTATTACCACCCGCGGGAGTGGCTCAAGAAGGTCTCGATGATGAACGGGGTCTACCTGCTGAACAGCCCGTTCACCTTCCAGTCGATCGAGAAGCACGCGGCCTACTGCGCGATGATGCGGCTCGGGCTCAAGGTGCCCGAGACAGTTCTGGTGCCGTACAAGAACCCGCTCGACAACGCCCGCTACGCCTACACCGCGGCCCGGTACAACAAGCCGTTCGACCTGGACGCCATCGCCGAGAACATCGGCTACCCGATCTTCATGAAGCCCTACGACGGCGGGGCCTGGCGGGGCGTCTCCCGCATCAACACCCCGGCCGAACTGCACGCCGCCTACGACGCCAGCGGCGAGATGCTCATGCACCTGCAGAAGGCCATCGACTACGACGTGTTCGCCCGCTCGCTGTCGATCGGCGCCGAGACCATGGTCATGCGCTTCCAGCCCGACCAGCCCATGCACTCGCGCTACGCGGTCGACCACAACTTCCTGTCCCCGCAGGTCGGCACCGAGGTGGTGACGATCGGGCGGCTGGTCAACGCGTTCTTCCGGTGGGAGTTCAACTCGTGTGAGACGCTGGTCTCCGGCGACCAGGTGTACCCCATCGACTACGCCAACGCCTGCCCCGACGTCGCGCTGACCAGCCTGCACTACTACTTCCCCTGGGCCATGAAGGCCCTGGTCAAGTGGTGCGTATTCGCCCTGGTCACGGGGCGCCGGGCCCGGCTGGACCTGGAGACCGACCGGTTCTTCACCGTCGCGGACGAGCCCGGCCTGTCCTACGACGGCAAGCTGGCCGTCTACGCCGGCCTGGCCGACGCCTACTTCGACACCGCGCGCTACTACGACTTCTGGTCCGGCCTGCAGGCCCGCCTGGACGAGGTCGTCCTGGACTGGATCGCGGGACCGGATTTTGATCAGCTGCTGGTCCGGACCGTCCAGTCGGTGTACCCCGAGCACGAGCACGACCGGTTTACCGCCCACCTGCGCGGGCTGATGGAGCTGTGGGTCCGCGAGGAAACCGCCCGCCTGAGTACTACGCATCCCTAAAAAGGGGACAAAAAATCCATGGGCCGTGACATCCAGGCGATCAAGATCACCGGCGAGGACCGGCGCCGCTACCGGGACAAGGTCCGGCGCTCGCTGGACGCGTTCGCCCGCATGCTGCGCGAGCGCCAGTTCGACGAGAACCCCTCCATGGTGGGCCAGGAGATCGAGCTGAACCTGGTCGACGCCTCCGGCATGCCTTCGATGGGTAACGCCGAGGCGCTCGAGGCGATCGCGGACCCGGCCTGGGCCACCGAGGTCGGGCAGTTCAACCTGGAGATCAACGTGCCGCCCCGCCGGCTGGCCGGCGACGCGTTCGAGGGGCTGGAGCGGGAGATCCGCGCCGACCTGAACGCCGCGGACGGCAAGGCCCGCACGGTCGGCAGCCACCTGGTCATGATCGGCATCCTGCCGACCCTGGACGAGCATGACGTGAACGAGAGCACCATGTCGGCCAACGAGCGCTACCGGGTGCTCAACGATCAGATCTTCGCCGCCCGCGGGGAAGACATGCGGATCGCCATCGACGGCCCCGAGCAGCTGCTCACCCACGCCGACTCCATCACGCCCGAGGCGGCCTGCACCAGCGTGCAGCTGCACACCCAGGTCAGCCCGGACGGGTTCGCCAGGTACTGGAACGCGGCCCAGGCCATCGCGGGCGTGCAGGTCGCGCTGGGGGCCAACTCGCCGTTCCTGTTCGGCAAGCGGCTGTGGCACGAGACCCGGATCACGCTGTTCGAGCAGGCCACCGACACCCGCCCGGACGAGCTGAAGGAGCAGGGCGTGCGGCCCCGGGTGTGGTTCGGCGAGCGCTGGATCACCTCGGTGTTCGACCTGTTCGAGGAGAACCTGCGCTACTTCCCGGCGCTGCTGCCGATCTGCGAGGAGGAGGACCCGCTGGCCATGCTGGACGGCGGGAACAGCCCGGCCCTGGCCGAGATGAGCCTGCACAACGGGACCATCTACCGGTGGAACCGCCCGGTCTACGGCGTGGT
This sequence comes from Streptosporangiaceae bacterium, assembly GCA_036495425.1. Taxonomy (GTDB): domain Bacteria; phylum Actinomycetota; class Actinomycetes; order Streptosporangiales; family Streptosporangiaceae; genus Bog-532. Next base: position 14,016 of record DASXMW010000331.1, read on the forward strand.
CGAGGGCACGCCGCACCTGCGGGTGGAGAACCGGGTACTGCCGGCCGGCCCGACCATCGCCGACGTCATGGCCAACGCGGCGTTCTACTACGGCCTGGTCCGCTACCTGGCCGAAGCCCAGCGGCCGATCTGGACCCAGATGTCGTTCGGCACCGCCGAGGAGAACCTGCACGAGGCCGCCCGCCACGGCCTGGACGCCCAGCTGTACTGGCCCGGTGCGGGCGACACCCCGGCCGCCGAGCTCATCCTGCGCCGCCTGCTGCCGCAGGCCCGCGAG
>DASXMW010000332.1:0-1511 GCA_036495425.1 Streptosporangiaceae bacterium
GCCGGGCAAGGGCTTCGAACTGGCCATGCAGTGGATCCGGCAGGGGCGGTACCTGATCCCGGCCCGGGCCATCGGGTCGGCCGAGCGCCTGCTGCAGATGGCCATCGACTACGCCAAGATCCGGGTCTCGATGGGCCACCCGATCGCCGACTACCAGGCCATCCAGTGGCAGATCGCCGACTCCCAGGTTGACATCGAGAGCACCAAGTGGCTCACGCTGCTGGCGGCCTGGCGGGTCGAGCACGGCCTGGACGGGCGGCACGCCTCCTCGATCGCCAAGCTGGACGGCGCGATCATGGCCAACAAGGTCGTGGACCGGGTCATGCAGATCCACGGCGGCATGGGCTACACCAAGGAACTGCCGGTCGAGCGCTGGTACCGCGAACTGCGGCTGCTGCGCATCTACGAGGGCACCGACGAGATCCAGCGCCGCACGATCGCCCGCAACCTGCTCAGGGGTCACGTCCGGCTGGGCGGCATCGGGGAGTGAGCGCTCCCGTCGGCAATGGAGCCGGGGGGGTATCTGGTCTAGAGGCGCTGTTCCGCCCCCGGGCGATCGCCCTGGTCGGCGCGACCGACAAGTCCGGCTGGTCGGTCAACACGCATCTGAACCTGCGGGTGCACGAGTTCGGCGGCCCGGTGTACCTGGTCAACCCGCGCACCGAGGTGGTGCACGGGGAGCGGGCGCACCGGTCGCTGGCCGAGCTGCCCGGGCCGGTCGACCTGGCCTACGTGATGGTGCCGACCGCGGCCGTGCTGGACGTGCTCCGGGAGGGCGCGGACAGCGGCATCCGGGCGTTCGTCATCCTGACCGCCGGGTTCGGCGAGACCGGCCCGGAGGGGGCCAGGCTCGAGGCCGGGATCGTGACCTTCGCCCGCGAGCGCGGGCTGACCGTGCTCGGGCCCAACGGGAACGGCTACATCAACGCCGCCGCCGGGATCACCCCCTACGGGCTGCCGATCCCGGTGCCGCTGCTGCGCGGCCCGGTCGGCGTGGTGCTGCAGAGCGGTGGCCTGGCCAGCGCGGTGCTGAGCCTGGCCCAGGCCCGCAACCTGGGCATCAGCCTGCTGGTGTCGATGGGCAACGAGTCCATGCTGTCGGTCACCGACGTGGTCGGCCACCTGGTCGACGACCCGGCCACCCGGGTCATCGCCCTGTTCCTGGAGTCGATCCGGCAGCCGGATGAGTTCGCGGCCGCGGCCCGCCGGGCGCTGGCCGCGGGCAAGCCGATCGTGGCCCTCAAGGTGGGCCGGAGCGACACCGCCCGGCACACCGCGCAGGCCCACACCGGCGCGCTGACCGGCGACGACGCGGTCATCGAGGCGGTGTTCGGGCGGCTGGGGGTGGTCCGGGTCCGGTCGCTGGAGGACCTGATCATCACGGCCGGGGTGCTGGCCGAGCTGACCCAGAGCGGGCTGGCCGGCGGGGCCGGGCCGCTGGCCGGGAACCGGGTGGGCGTGGTCACCCCGTCCGGCGGGGCGTCGGAGATCATCGCCGACCGGGCCGAGGA
>DASXMW010000333.1:0-29101 GCA_036495425.1 Streptosporangiaceae bacterium
CCATGACCCGCGAAACCCTGACCAGTCTGGCCGGACGCGACGCCCTGGCCGGGCGGAAGGCGATCGTGACCGGCGCCTCGGGCGCGTTCGGGTCGGCCACCCTGCGGGTGCTCAGGTTTCTGGGCGCCGACGCCGTGGGCCTGGACCGGGTGCCCGGCGACGGTGTGCTGGCCTGCGACGTCAGGGACGACGACCAGGTGGCGGCGGCGGTCGGCCAGGCCATCAGGCAACTCGGTGGCCGGCTCGACATCCTCATCCACTACGCCGGCGTCGGGCCCGCCGTCGATGTGGGCCGCGCCCCGGACGCTGAGGTCCGCGAGGCCATCGACGTCAACCTGCTCGGGCCCTGGCGGGTGACGGCCGCGGCCATGCCCGCCCTGCTGGCCGCCAGCGCGACCGGCGCCGCCAGCGCCGGCGGCCCCCGGCCCCGGCCCCGGGCCCGGGTGGTCATCACCGCGTCGCTGCTGGCTGGGGTGACGATGCCGTTCACGGCGGCGTACACGGTGTCCAAGCGGGCGCTGACCGCCTACGCCGACGTGCTCCGGCTGGAGTACGGCACCCACCTCGGCGTGACCACCGTGTACCCCGGTTATGTGGACACGCCGATCCACGACCGGTCCCGCGCGGCCGGCGTGTCGCTGGACGGCCTGGTCCCCGCCGAGCGCATCCGCGACACCGTGCTGACCGCGGTGTCGGCCGCGGCGGCCGCGCGTCCCCCGCGCGACGTGGCCGCCACCGGGCCCGGCACCGGCGCCCGGCTGCTGGCCCGGCACGCGCCCGGGCTGCTGGACCGGGCGGTGGCCGCCCGGGTCGGCCGGCTGGCCCGCCAGGACCAGTTCTCGGGAGCCGCGCTGGCCGCCGGCCTGCGCGACCGCCACCAGCACCGGGAGGAAATTCCGGCATGAACGTCATGACCACCAAGCTCCGGACCACCGACCGCGAGGACATCGCCGGGCGCCTGCTGCGCTCCTCGGCCAAGGCCTCCTACGACCCGCTGACCACGATCGACTGGGAACGGCCGGTCGACCCCGACCGGTACGCGATCCCGCCGCACCGGGTGTCGCTGTACGGCACCGAGCTGTGGGACCGGCTCACCGAAGCCCAGCGCAAGGAGCTGTCCCGCCAGGAAGTGGCCAGCATCGCTTGCGTGGGCATCTGGTTCGAGGCCATCCTCATGCAGATGCTGATCCGGCACGCCTACGACCGGGATCCGACCACCAACCACGTGCAGTACTCGTACACGGAGATCGGCGACGAGTGCCGCCACTCGGTCATGTTCGCCCGGTTCGTGACCAGGATGGGCGCGCCCTACTACCCGCTGGACCGGGTGGGCCGGTTCCTGGGCCGCTTCTTCAAGACCACCTCCAACGGGCCGCTCACGTTCGGCGCGGCGCTGTTCGTCGAGGAACTGCTGGACCAGATGCAGCGCGAGATCATGGCCGACGAGGACCTCGAGCCGCTGACCCGGGACGTGGCCCGGCTGCACGTCACCGAGGAGGCCCGGCACATGCGCTACGCGCGCGAGGAACTGATCCGGGACTGGCCCCGGCGCCGGCCCCTGACCCGGGCCTACAGCCGGCTGGCGCTGGCCCTGGTCGCCCTGCACGCCACCGAGCGCCTGATCCACCCCGGCTGCTACGCCAAGGTGGGCCTGGACCCCAGGCAAGCCCGGAAGGTCGCGGCCGCGAACCCGCACTGGCGGGAGTCCAAGACCTGGTTCGCCCGCCAGGCGGTGGAGACGTTCACTGCGGCCGGGCTGATGTCGCGGCCAGCGAAGCATTTCTGGCGTAAGGCCGGCCTGATCGGCCCGGCGGCCCCGGGAGCGGCACGGTGATGCCCGACTTCAGCGTGGCCATCATCGGCTCCGGCTTCGGCGGGATCGGGATGGCCGCCCGGCTCAAGCGGGCCGGCGTGCACGACCTGGTCGTGCTGGAGCGGGACGACGCGCTCGGCGGCACCTGGCGGGACAACTCCTATCCCGGCGCCGCCTGCGACGTGCCCTCACACCTGTACTGCTTCTCGTTCGCGCCCAATCCCGGCTGGTCCCGGAGCTTCTCGCCGCAGCCGGAGATCTGGGCCTACCTGAACCGGGTCGCGGCCGCGGAAGGGGTCACCGGGCACATCCGGTTCGGCCACGAGGTCACCGCGGCCCGCTGGGACCCGGACGGCAGCCTGTGGCGGCTGGAGACCCGCGACCCGTCCGGCGCCCCCGGCCGCCCGCTGACGGCCCGGTTCCTGGTCAGCGCGGCGGGCCCGCTGTCCGACCCGCTGACCCCGGACCTGCCCGGCCTGGACAACTTCGCGGGCACCGTGTTCCACTCCGCCACCTGGGATCACCGGCACGACCTGACCGGGCGCAAGGTCGCGGTCATCGGCACCGGCGCCTCGGCCATCCAGTTCGTGCCCCGCATCCAGGCCCGGGCCGGGCGGCTCGACCTGTACCAGCGCACGCCGCCGTGGATCATCCCGCGCCGGGACCGGGCCATCACCCCGGCCGAGCAGTGGCTGTTCCGGCGGGTGCCGCTGGCCCAGAGGGTGGCCCGGGCCGGCATCTACTGGGGCCGGGAGAGCTACGCGCTGGGCTTCACCAAGCGCCCGGACCTGATGCGCGCGGCCGAGCGGATCGCCCGCCGGCACCTGGAACGGCAGGTGCCCGACCCGCTGCTGCGGGCCCGCCTGACCCCCTCGTACCGGATGGGCTGCAAGCGCATCCTGCTCTCCAGCGACTTCTATCCCGCCCTCACCCAGCCCAACGTGTCCCTGGTGACCGACCCGATCGCCGAGATCAGGGACAAGTCGGTGGTGAGCCGGGACGGCACCGAGCGCGAGACCGACACGATCATCTTCGGCACCGGCTTCCACGTCACCGACTTCCCGGTCGCGCAGCGGATCTGGAACGCGGCCGGGGTCTCACTGGCCCAGCAGTGGACCAGCGGCGCACCCAGAAGAGGGCCGGACGCGTTCCGCGGCACCACCGCCCCCGGGTTCCCCAACCTGTTCGTGCTCACCGGGCCCAACACCGGTCTCGGCCACAACTCCCAGGTGTTCATGATCGAGGCCCAGATCCGGTACGTGGCCGACGCGGTGCGGCACGCGCGGGAGCGGGGCGCGGCCCGGGTCGAGGTGCGGCCCGGCGCCCAGGCCGCCTACGACCGGACCCTGCAGCGGAAGATGCGGAACACGGTGTGGGTGACCGGCGGCTGCCGCAGCTGGTACCTGGACGCCGACGGCCGCAACGTCACGCTGTGGCCCGACTTCACCTGGGCTTTTGCCTGGCAGACGCGGCGGTTTGACCCAGCCAGCTACGAAGTGGCCGAATGCTGACTGCTGCGTGCCGGTGGCCCGGCCACCGCGGGTCCTGGCCTAGAGTCGAAGCAGGATGAGTGAATACGGAGCACCGGTCCCGCTGCTGGCCCGCTACGCCGTGATGGTCGACGTGGGCTACATTTTCGCTGCCGCGGGCGAACTGCTGCTCGGCACCAGTTCGCGCCGGGACTTCCGGGTCGACGCGGTCCCGCTCATCTCGGCCATCAGCAAGCACGCCGACGAACTGGTTCGCGGCGAGCTGCTCCGGGTCTACTGGTACGACGCCGCCCGCGACCGGGTGCCCACCATCGACCAGCGCGTCATCGCCCAGCTGCCCCAGGTCAAGCTGCGCCTGGGCAACCTCAACGCCCGCGGCCAGCAGAAGGGCGTGGACGCCCAGATCCGCGCGGACATGGAGGCCTTGGCCCGGCACCGGGCCATCACCGACGCGGTGCTGGTGGCCGGGGACGAGGACATGGTGCCCGCGGTCGAGGCGGCCCAGGCCTACGGGGTCCGGGTCCACCTCTGGGGCATCGATCCGCCCTACGGCACCAACCAGGCCGAACGCCTGGTCTGGGAGTCCGACACGGTCGAGGTGCTGGACACCGCGTTCGTCCGCCCGTACTTCACCCGCCAGGCTTCGGCCGCCCCGGACGAGTCGCCGTCCAGCACCGTCCCGTCCCCGGCCCAGCTGTTCGGCGACCGGATACCGCCGCGGCCGCCCAGCAGGTCCCCGCACCTGGCCTTCCCGCTGCCGGACACACCCGCGCCCGGCAGCCCGGTGCCCCCGGCCGGCCCGCCGGCCATGCCCGAGGCGGCCGCACCAGAGGCGGCCGCCAGCGCCGAGGCCGCGCCCCGCCTGGGCCCGGACCGGGTCCGGGTCGAGGAAGCGGGTGAGCACGTGGCCCAGAAGTGGCTGCTGACCCGGGGCACCGACAACATCCGCGACCTGCTGCCCGGCCCGATCCTGCCCCCGGTCATCGACAAGGAGCTCCTGGTCGAAGCCGAGAAGGAGCTGGGCCTGTCGCTGCGCTCCTACCAGGAGGCCCGGGAGTGGCTCCGGGACGCGTTCTGGGGCCGCCTGCACCGCGAGTTCGGCCTGCGCCCCTAAGCCGTAAGCTGGACTGGTGCCCGACCAGCCGAACCAGCCTGCGCTCCAGATCATCCGGGGCGACGCCACCCCCGAGGAAGTCGCCGCCATTCTGGCCGTCCTGGCCGTACAGGCCAGGAGGGGTACGGGGCGGGAAACTCCTGCTCAACGACCTTCGATATGGGCGGACAAGCAGCGGATGATGCGGGAACCCATTTCGCCCCGCCCAGCCGGCTGGCGGCGGTCGGCGTTCCCCCGCTGAGCGGAACGCCGGGCCGCCGCCGGGACGTCAGCCGAGGCGCTCCAGGATGAGCTCGCGGACGCGGCCGGCGTCGGCCTGGCCGCGGGTGGCCTTCATGACCGCGCCGATCAGGGCGCCGGCCGCCTGCACCTTGCCGTCGCGGATCTTCTGGGCCACGTCCGGGTTGGCCGCGATGGCCTCGTCGACCGCGGCCAGCAGCGCGCTGTCGTCGCTGACCACGGCCAGGCCGCGGGCCTTGACCACGTCGTCCGGGTCGCCCTGGCCGGCCAGCACGCCGTCGATGACCTCGCGGGCCAGCCGGTCGTTCAGCGAACCGGAGGCGACCAGCTCGCTGACCCGGGCCACCTGGGCCGGGGTGATGGCCAGCGCGGCCAGCTCGGTGCTGGTCTCGTGGGCCCGGCGGGACAACTCGCCCAGCCACCATTTGCGGGCGTCGGCCGGGGAGGCCCCGGCGGCCACGGTCTCGGCCACCAGGTCGATGGCGTCGGCGTTGCGCAGCGCGGCCAGGTCCTTGTCGGACAGACCCCACTCGGCCTGCAGCCGCTGGCGGCGGGCCGAGGGCAGTTCCGGCAGCGAGCGCCGGATCTGCTCCACCCATTCCCGCGGCGGGGCCAGCGGGACCAGGTCCGGCTCGGGGAAGTACCGGTAGTCCTCGGCCTCCTCCTTGCTGCGGCCGGAGGTGGTGATCCCGGTGTCCTCGTGGAAGTGCCGGGTCTCCAGGGCCACCGTCCTGCCCACGTCGAGCACCCCGGCCTCGCGCTCGATCTCGGACCGGACGGCCCGCTCCACCGAACGCAGCGAGTTCACGTTCTTGGTCTCGGTCCTGGTCCCGAGCACGGCGGACCCGGCCGGGGCGATGGAGGTGTTGACGTCGCAGCGCAGCGAGCCCTCCTCCATCCGCACGTCGGACACGCCCAGCGACCGCAGCACGTCCCGCAGTTCGGTGACGTAGGCCCGGGCCACCAGCGGGGCCAGCGCCCCGGTGCCGGTGATCGGCTTGGTCACGATCTCGACCAGCGGGATGCCGGCCCGGTTGTAGTCGACCAGCGAGTAGTCGGCGCCGTGGATGCGGCCGGTGGCCCCGCCCACGTGCAGCGACTTGCCGGTGTCCTCCTCCATGTGCACCCGCTCGATGCCGACCCGGACCCGGTGCTCGGCGCCGTCGGCGTCCTCGACCGTGACGTCCAGCCAGCCGTCGGTGCACAGCGGCTCGTCGTACTGGGAGATCTGGAAGTCCTTGGGCATGTCCGGGTAGAAGTAGTTCTTCCGCGCGAACCGGCACCACTCGGCGATCGAGCAGTTCAGGGCCAGCCCGATCTTGATCGCGTACTCGATCGCGGTCCGGGACGGCACCGGCAGCGACCCGGGCAGGCCCAGGCAGGTCGGGCAGGTCTGGGTGTTGGGCTCGCCGCCGAAGCTGGCCGGGCAGCCGCAGAACAGCTTGGTCCTGGTGCCCAGCTCGACGTGGGTCTCCAGGCCGATGGCCGGCTCGTAGCGCTCAACCGCCTCGGCGTACGGCACCAGCGTGGGCATCGTCATCGGCCCGCTCCCTTCGCGGTCAGGGCGGTGGTGGCCAGGCTGCCGGGCCCGGTGGCGTCGGCCAGCAGCGGGTGACCCCAGCGTTCGGTGAACGCGGCCTCGGCCGCGGCCGCCACCCGGTAGGCCCGGTCGTCGGCCAGCACCGGGGCCATGATCTGCAGGCCGACCGGCAGGTTGTCGTCGGGCGACAGGCCGCACGGCACCGACAGGGCCGCGTTACCGGCCAGGTCGGACGGGATCGTGCACAGGTCGGCCAGGTACATGGCTATCGGGTCGTCGGCCCGCTCGCCGATCTTGAACGCGGTCGTCGGCGTGGTCGGCGAGACCAGCACGTCGGCCTGGCCGAAGGCGGCCTCGAAGTCGCGCGCGATCAGCGTCCGGACCTGCTGGGCCTTGCCGTAGTAGGCGTCGTAGTAGCCGCTGGACAGCGCGTAGGTGCCGAGCATGATGCGCCGCTTGACCTCGGCCCCGAACCCGGCCTCGCGGGTCAGCGCCATCACCTCTTCGGCGCTGCGGGTGCCGTCGTCCCCGACCCGCAGCCCGTAGCGCATGGCGTCGAACCGGGCCAGGTTGGACGAGGCCTCGCTGGGCGCGATCAGGTAGTAGGCCGGCAGCGCGTACTGGAAGTGCGGGCAGGACACCTCGACGACCTTGGCCACCAGCGACTCCAGCAACTCGACCGCGTGGGTGAACCGGGCCAGCACGCCCGGCTGGTAGCCCTCGCCGGACAGCTCGGTGACCACGCCGATGCGGAGCCCGGCCACGTCGGCCTGCCGGGCCGCCGCCACCACCGGGGGCGCCGCCTCCGGGATCGAGGTGGCGTCCATCGGGTCATGGCCGGAGATGGCCTCCTGCAGCAGGGCCGCGTCGAGCACGGTGCGGGCCAGCGGGCCCGGCGTGTCCAGCGACGACGCGAACGCGATGACGCCGTAGCGGGAGTTGCCCCCGTAGGTCGGCTTCACCCCGGTGATCCCGCACACCGAGGCCGGCTGCCGGATCGAACCCCCGGTGTCGGTGCCCACCGCCAGCGGGGCCTCGAACGCGGCCACCGCCGCGGCCGAGCCACCGGAGGAGCCGCCCGGCACCCGGTCCAGGTCCCACGGGTTGTGGCTGGGGCCGAAGGCCGAGTTCTCGGTGGACGAGCCCATGGCGAACTCGTCCATGTTGGTCTTGCCCAGGATGATGGCCCCGGCGTCGCGCAGCCGCTTGGTGATGGTCGCGTCGTAGGGCGGGTGCCAGCCGTTCAGGATCTTCGACCCGGCCGTGGTCGGCATGTCGGTAGTGGTGAACACGTCCTTGAGCGCGACCGGGACGCCGGCCAGCGGGCCCAGCTCGTCGCCGGCGGCGCGGCGGTCATCCACGGTCCGGGCCGCCGCCAGCGCCTGCTCGCGGGCCACGTGCAGGAACGCGTGTACCTGGTCGTCGGTGGCCGCGATCCGGTCCAGGTGGGCCTGGGTGACCTCGGTGGCCGAGACGTTCCCGGCCCGCAGCTCTCCGGACAGCTCGGCCGCGGTCTTCCGCGTGAGGTCGTCACTCATCGGGCAGTTCCTCATCATCCAGAATCCGGGGCACCCGGAACCGCTGCCGTTCAACCGCGGGCGCCTGCGAGAGCACCACGTCCGCGGGCAGGCAGGGGCTGGGCTCGTCGTCGCGGTACACGTTGGTCAGCGGCAAGGCGTGCGAGGTCGGCGGGATACCCTCGGCGGCGACCTCCTGGACCCGGGCGACCGCCGAGATGATCTGGTTCAGCTGGGGCGCGAGGTGATCCAGTTCCTCGTCGCTGAGGGCAAGCCTCGACAGCCGAGCCAGATGGGCGACCTCGTCGCGGGTAATGGACATGCGGCCATCCTAGAAGGCCAGCAGGGGCACCCCGACCCATTTACTCCGCGTTAACCTGCGCCGGTTCTGGTTCGGGTCGCACGGCGTCCGGGCCCTCGGCCAGCAGCGTCCGGAACCCGGCCTCGTCCAGCACCGTCACTCCCACCTCGACGGCCTTGTCGTACTTGGACCCGGGGTTCTCCCCGGCCACCACGAAGCCGGTCTTCTTCGACACCGACCCGGTGACCTTGCCGCCGGCCGCGCGCACCGCCTCGGCCGCCTCGTCCCGGCTGAGCTCGGCCAGCGAGCCGGTGATCACCACCGTCACTCCGGCCAGCAGCCGCGGCCTGGCCCCGGTCGGGTCGAAGCCCTCCTCTTCCATGCGCACGCCGGCCGCGCGCCACTTGTCGACGATGGCCCGGTGCCAGTCGACGCCGAACCAGTCGACCACCGAGGCCGCGATGGTCGGGCCAACACCGTCGACCGCGGCCAGCTGCTCCTCGCTGGCGGCCGCGATCACGTCCAGCGAGCCGAACTCGGTGGCCAGGGCCCGGGCCGCGGTCGGGCCGACGTGCCGGATGGACAGCGCGACCAGGATGCGCCACAGCGGCCGCTGCCGGGCCACCTCCAGGTTGGCCAGCAGCCGGGTGGCGTTGACCTTGAGCGTGCCCTCCTTGTTGACGAAGAACGGCGAGGCGGCGAGCTGGTCCTCGGTCAGGGTGAACAGGTCGCCCTCGTCGGCGACCAGGTGGTCGTCGAGCAGGGCGGTGACCGCCTCGTAGCCGAGCACCTCGATGTCGAACGCGCCCCGCCCGGCCAGGTGGAACAGGCGTTCCCGGAGCTGGGCCGGGCAGGCCCGGGTGTTGGGGCAGCGCGTGTCGACCTCACCCTCGGGCCGGACCAGCTCGGTGCCGCAGGCCGGGCAGTGGGTGGGGAACACGAACTCGCGTTCGTCCCCGGTGCGCAGGTCGGCCACGGGCCCGACGATCTCCGGGATCACGTCCCCGGCCTTGCGCAGCACCACCATGTCGCCGATCAGTACGCCCTTGCGCTTGACCTCGTCGGCGTTGTGCAGGGTGGCCATCTCCACCGTCGAGCCGCTGACCTTGGCCGGCTCCATCACCGCGAACGGCGTGACCCGGCCGGTCCGGCCCACGTTGACCTGGATGTCCAGCAGCCGGGTGTTGACCTCCTCGGGCGGGTACTTGAAGGCCATGGCCCAGCGCGGGGCCCGCGAGGTGGCGCCGAGCGCGCGCTGCTCGGCCAGCGGGTCCAGCTTGACCACCACGCCGTCGATCTCGTACGGGGTGTCGTGCCGGTGCTCGGCGTAGAAGCCGATGTACTCGTGCACCGCGGCCAGGTCGGGCACGACCTTGATCCGGTCGCTGGTCGGCAGGCCCCACCCGGCCATCCGCTCGTACCAGCCAGACTGGGTCTCGGGGGGATTCACGCCGTCCGGGAAACCTTCGACCCGGCCGACCCCGTGCACGATCACGTCGAGCGCGCGGCTGGCGGTGACCCGGGGGTCCTTCTGCCGCAGCGAGCCCGCGCCCGAGTTACGCGGATTGGCGAAGGCCGCCTTGCCCGCCGCGGTGAGCCGCTCGTTCAGCTCCTCGAACGCCTTGACCGGCAGGAACACCTCGCCCCTGACTTCCAGGGTCTCGGGGTAGCCGGTCCCCTTCAGCTGGGCCGGGATCGAGTCGATGGTGCGGATGTTGGGCGTGACGTCTTCCCCGGTGCGCCCGTCGCCGCGGGTCGCGCCGCGGATCAGCCGCCCGTTCCGGTACACCAGCGCGATGGCCAGCCCGTCGATCTTCAGCTCGCACAGGTACGGCCCGGCGCCGCCGCCGCGGGCGGCCCGCTCGGCCCAGGCGTCCAGCTCCTCGACCGAGAACGAGTTGTCCAGGCTGAGCAGCCGCTGCAGGTGCTCGACCGGGGTGAACAGGGTGGACACGCCCCCGCCGACCTGCTGGGTGGGCGAGTCCGGGGTGCGCAGCTCCGGGTGCTGGTCCTCCAGCCCCTCCAGCTCGCGCAGCAGCCGGTCGAAATCGTTGTCCGCGAGCGTGGGCGAGTCCAGCACGTAGTACCGGTGCCGCGCCTCGGTGACCTGCGCGCTCAGGTCGGCGTGCCGCTGCCGGGCCTCGACCGGTGTCTCGTTGGCGTCAACCGGGCCATCAGTCATTCGTCGTCCCCCGTTGTCTCTTCGGCCAGCTCAGGGACTATTCTCGCTGCTTCGCGGCTGTGGGCCAGTGCTTCGACGGCCCGTGTCGGCGACGCGCCGGCCAGACCGCAGGCCGGGGTGATGACGATCTGCCGGGCGGCTTGGGCTGGGTTCATGCCCAGGGCGCGCCAGAATCGCAGGACGTTCCGGGCCGTCTGGGCAGGCGGGTCGTCTCTGGTGTTCCTGGGCAGGATGGTGCGCACCGCGCCCGCGAAGATGCCCGCGCCGGTGTCGGCGATCTCCGCGATAGTGTCGCCATCTTCCCGCCGCACCAGGCTGAGGTCGAAGGAGATCGCATCCGGCCGCGCCGCCATGATTATCTCGAAGGCTGGTGAGCCGGCGCAGCAGTGCACCACGGTGTACCGGCCGGCCGCGGCCAGGACGGTCCCGAGCCGCTCGGAGATGACGGCCTGGTCCGGAGCTGCGATCCGCGACAGCCCACTGGCGGTCGGAATCTCGCCGTTGACCACTGCGGTCAGCGAGGGTTCGTCCAGCTGCAGGATGAGGGTGGCGCCGGGGACCCGCTTGGCCACGTCGGCCACGAAGCTGGTGGTGGCTTCGGCCAGCGAGGCAGTCAGGTCGTTGACGGCGCCCGCGTCGGACAGGGCCGGGTTGAGGGTCTTTGCGAGCTCGATGTTGGCCGCGAGGGTCCACGGGCCGGCCAGGCTGACCTTGAGCGGCCCCTCGTAGCCGGCCAGCTGCTCCTCCAGCGCGTCCAGGTCGCTGGACAGCATGCTCCGGGCGGCCCGCATGACCCGTCCCGGCCGCTCCGCGATTCGCCACCCGGTCGGCACGGTCTCGACCGGGATGTCGATGAGGAGCGCGGCGGTCCGGCCGATCAGGTCCGCGCCCGGCCCGCGGTTGGGCAATTCCGGCAGGAACGGAAAGTCCGGCAGCTCATCGACCACGATCCGGGCCGCTTCGGCCGGGTCGGTACCGGGCATAGAGCCGATGCCGGTGGCGCTGCCCGGCTCCCAGGGGAAGGTTCCGCTGCCCCCGCTACCGGCCGTGTTCTCAGTCACGCTGCCGAGCTTAGAACCTCGGAGTGGCGGTGAGTAATGCCGACCGCTCGAGGGAGAGCTGGGGCCGGGGGACTCGCAGCCAGGCCGACAGCCGGGTGCCCTTCACCTCGCAGCCGACGTTCCGGTAGATGTCCGGCCGGGCGTCCTGGTGGTGGTACACGACGTCGCTGTAGAACCATTCCGAGACCACCAGCGCGCTGGCTTCCAGCGACCCGGCCAGGGCCGCCTTGAGCGGCGGCGCGTCGACCAGCCGGAAGGTGTGGTCGATGGCCGCGCCGACCACGCCGTACCGGTCGAACGTGACCTCGCCCGCGTGCACCGCGACCCGCAGGCCGACCTGGCTGGCGGCGGCCCGCTCGCCGCCCCGCTCCTCCATGGCCAGGTTGTGGCGGGCCAGGGCGGCCTCCAGGCGGTCGGGCAGCCCGGTCACCAGCCGCGCCTTGGGAATCTCGGGCGGCACCAGGATCAGCACCCCGTCGCCGCGGTCCTCCCAGCGGCAGCGCTGCCAGTCATGCCGGCCGAAGGCCTCGGCCAGGGCGTCGTACATGGCGTCCCGGATCACCAGCCGGTCATCGTTGGTCCGGACCGGGTGCGTGGATTCGGCGATGTCCGCCACCACGATCGTGCGGTGCACCGCGTCCGCGTGGTGAATCACGTCGCGCCTGGCCATAGCGCCTCCCGCTGCCACTTTCCTCAGCGCATGAGGCCCATCCTGCCGGAGCGCCTTGTGCAAGCGCAAGGCCCAATGCACGTGCATTTGGGTTCCTGTGCCGTCGGGCTGGGTTCCCGTGCCGTCGGGCTGGGTTCCCGTGCCGTCGGGCCGATAGGTGGTCATCTCACCCGCCCCCCACGGCCCCGGCCGCCCCCGCGGGGGCCGGGGCCGTCTCCGCCGCGGTACGCATTGATGCCGATGACGATCAGGACCCCGACCACGATTCCGAGCACGAATACGAGGCTGATGAGCACGACCGCTGTGACCACACCCGCCATCTGACGGCCTCCCGCCGTCCAAGGCGGCGCTCCCCCGCCGCCTGCCGATCTCCGCCGACCCGCGCCGTTGCGGGCGCCCGCGCCCCGGCTCACCGGGACCCGGTGGGCCCCGGTGGCGGCTCAGTTTCCGCCACCAGGGCTTGTTCAGTTATCGATGGTCTCGTTCCGGCCCGCTCCGCTGGCCGACGCCTGCCAGGCGCCGGATGCCCCGCTCGGCCGGGTTGGTCGGCTCGTCCCGCAGGACGAGCGCCCGGTCTCTCCGGCGCATCGTGGTCCGGTCCGAGGCCCGGATGCCGGCCGCCATGATGATGCAGATTCCGGCCAGCATTCCGACGATGAAGACGACGATGACGATGACTGCTACGAGCCCCATATAACCGGCCATGGTTGGCCTCCCCACGCTCCTGGCGGCGTTGGCGCCACCAGTCCCCGGTGCCACTCCCGGGATGACCGGGCGAGTAACGGTGTCCGCGGCGACGGATGTCCAACCTCGACCATCCATCTGACCTGGTAGAACCGTTCCTCTTGATCCTGTCATCCGATTCATCCCAACGATTGGCACCTGTAGGGAATATCTCCCCTTGGACACGATTCAAACCGGATGGTTCCAAAGGTTTTAGTTGTTGGTATGGCTAGGATGTATGAAACGGGTCCGATCCCCCAGCTGACGGCCCGCGGGCGGGGAGCAGACAGGAGGTGGCCGGATGGCCGAGCCCATTTACCGGCGAATAGCCGAAGACCTGCGGCTACGTATCGAGTCCGGGGTCCTCGCCCCCGGCAGCAAGCTGCCGACCGAGGTGGCCCTGCGCGACCGGTATCAGGTGTCCCGCAACACGATCCGGGACGCACTGAAGTGGCTGCTGAACCGGGGCCTGGTCGAGATCAGGCACGGCCAGGGCACGTTCGTGGCCAGCAACCGGCAACCGTTCATCACCACCTTGTCGCCGGACTGGCGGCTGGGCGGCCACGGCCCGGGCGGCGGCGAAGGGGCCGCGGCGCGGGCGGAGGTGGCGGCCCGGCACGGGACACCACGCAGTTCACGACCGACGGTCGGCGTCAGCCGGGCGACCGGTACGGTAGCGGCCCGGCTGGGCCTGTCCGCCGGAGCCAGCGTCGTCACCCGCCACCAGGAACTGTTCATCGACGACCACCCGTGGTCCCTGCAGACCAGCCACTACCCGATGCGGCTGGTCGAACGGGGGGCGATCCGGCTGCTGGACGCGGCCGACCTGGACGAGGGCACCCTCAGCTACCTGGAGCAGGCCCTGGGCCTGACCCAGGTCGGCTACACGGACCAGATCCTGGTCCGGCCGCCGCACGAGGACGAGGTGCGGTTCTTCCGCGGCCTGGCCGACGGCCGGGCCCCCATCGCGGTCCTGCTGCGTACGGGCTTCACCGCCGGGCCGGACCGGCCCGAGCCCTACCGGCTGACCGAGACGCGGTTTCCGGCCGAGCGGACCCAGTTCGTCATCCACGAAGGCCAGGTGCCGGAGCTGCTGGCCGCGGCGGCCGAGGCATAACCATTAGGCAACACGCCACGCGTAATGTGCGAGGTTCTACTGTATCGACCGAGCCCTGCTGCTAGCCTCATTCCCACACACCCTGCCATTCTAGCCATCCCAACCTTTGGGATGTAAAGTCGTGTTGCGTCATGACCTGACGAAACCGGGCAGAGTGCCGAGCTTCCGCCGATCATGCTGCAACGCTGGCCCTGCGGCGACGCCGGCCAGCAGGCAGGCCAGTCGTCATGACGGGAGGAATGGCCATGGCCGATCCCATGTACCGGCTGATCGCCGAGGAATTGCGCGGGCAGATCGAATCCGGTGACCTCGGCCCCGGCGCCCAGCTGCCGACCGAGTTCGAGCTGCGCGACCGCTTCAGCGCGTCCCGCAACACGGTGCGAGACGCGATCAAGTCGCTGATCGCCCTCGGCCTGGTCGTCACGCGCCCGGGCCAGGGCACGTTCGTGACCGATCGGATCGACCCGTTCGTGACCACGCTGTCGGCCGACCCCAGCACCGGCATGGGCGGCGGCGAGGGCGCCACCTACCTGTCCCAGGTCAGCCAGGCCCACCGGAAGCCGTCCATGAGCGAGCCGCGGGTGGAGATCCAGCAGGCGTCGGGCGAGATCGGCGCCCGCCTCCGGGTCGAGAACGGCACGCAGCTGATCAGCCGCCACGAAAAGCGTTTCATCGACGACCAGCCCTGGTCCCTGCAGACGTCCTTCTATCCCATGGACTTCGTCCTCAAAGGCGCCACCCGGCTACTCGAAGCGACGAACATCGAGGAAGGCACGGTCCGCTACCTGCAAGAGAAGCTTGGTCTCAAGCAGGTCGGATACCGGGACTGGATCACCGTCCGGGCCCCGGACGCGAACGAGCTGAGCTTCTTCCGTATCCCGGGAGATGGCCGGGTCCCCGTCTTCGAGGTCTTCCGGACCGCTTTTGACCAGTCAGAGAACCCTATGCGGCTGACGGTTTCGACCTTCCCGGTCGATCGCAGCCAGTTCATCGTCGACGTGGGGAAGGTGCCCGCCCCTCAGCTCGGCCCCGACGAGTAACTTTTCCACCCGCCCCCGGCCGCCCCCGTGGCCGCCGGCCAGCGAGGACCTCGATCACCATGCTCCCTTCCGTGGCTACTGCCCGAAGTGCCACTCTCGACCGCTCCGGACCGGCCGACCGGCAACCGTTCCCGGCCGTGTCCGCGGCCGTCGGTACCGCCCTGTTCGGCGCGGCCAAGACCCTCGGGGCGGTCTGGTCCGCGGCCGATTCGCTGGGCAGGGCCACCCGCAGGGTGCGGCCGGCCGTCAGCCTGGTCTCGGACCGCCTGGGGTTCGTCGGCGTGCCCGGCGACAAGGAAGCGTCCTGGCGGCTGCTGCGGCAAAAGCAGTTCCGCCGCTTCTTCGTCGGCAGCCTGATCTCGAACTTCGGCACCTGGCTGCAGAACACCGCGCAGCTGCTGCTGGCCTACCAGCTTCGCCATTCGGTGTTCCTGGTCGGCCTGGTGACCTGCGCCCAGTTCATCAGCCCGCTGCTGCTGGGCCCGTGGGCGGGCGTGGTGGCCAGCCGCTTCGGCAGCAGGCGGACGCTGCTGGTGACCCAGCTGGCGTCGATGATGGTCACGGTGGTGCTGGCCGTGCTCGAGTTCGGCGGCCTGCTCGGGGAGCGGTCCCTGCTGGCCGGCGCCTTCGCCACCGGGCTCATGTTCACGTTCGCGCTGCCGGCCCAGTCGGTGTTCATTCCCCGGCTGGTGCGCTCGGCCGACGAGACCAAGGCCGCCATGGCCATGAACTCGGTCTCCTACAACGCGGGCCGGGCCGTGGCCCCGGCCCTCGGGGTGGTCATCGTCACCACCATCGGCTTCGGCTGGGCCTTCGTCTTCAACGCGGTCACGTTCGGCGTGTTCATGCTGGTGCTGCTGGCCCTCCGGCCCGGTTCCGCCGTCGCCGAAACGGTCAGGTCGCGGGTCCGGGACGGCTTCCGCATCGCCTGGAACGAGCCCAGGATCCTGCTCCTGCTCCTCATGGTCGCCACCATCACCTTCGCCGACGACCCCATCCTGGTCCTCGGCCCCGGCGTCGCCCACCAGGCCCACGTGTCCGACGTCTGGTCGGGATTCTTCCTGTCCGCGCTGGGCCTGGGCAGCGTGGTGGGTTCGCTGCTGCCGCGGCGCAAGGTCGCCTCGGGGCGCCGGACCGCGGCCGCGCTGGCCTTCCTCGGGATCTCGATCAACGTCTTCGTGCTCGTGCCCTACTCGTGGGCCGGCACCGCGGCCGCGTTCGCGGCCGGATTCGGCGGCCTGGTCGCGGGGTCGGCCGCCCAGGCCATGCTCATCGGCCTGGCCGGGCCGGAGCGGGCGCTCCGGGTCATGGGCCTGTGGACGGTCGCCTGGGCGGGCAGCAAGCCGATCGCCTCGATCATCGACGGCACGCTGCCCACCCTGCTCGGGATGCGCGCGACCGCGGTCATCCTGTCCGCCCCCTCGCTGCTCCCGCTGGTCATCCTGGTCTTCTTCCCCGGGCTGGCCGGCCGGCTGATCAGGCCGAAGCCGGCCCAGAGCAGCGCCGAGGCGATCGCGGTCCATACCAATTCCCGCGAATTCAAGGCCGCGGCCTGAGGCTGTCAAGTAGTTAGTTAGGCCAACTTTCTCGGATTTCCGGCTGGCCCGGCGGCGGTGGCCATGACCGCCCTGGCTGGTCAACGTGCCGGCATGACGGTGCGAAGGAGACCGGAAACCCGGGCCTTGATTTCTGGTCACCCGCGCATAACGTCATGATCACGAACCATGGGTCATAATGAGGCCACATCGCGAGAAAGGGACCGCGTCGTGTACGAGGACAACATCCCATTGCCTCACCCCGACCCCTGGGTCGACCTCACCCGCCAGTACGTGACCCAGGCCGTGCGGGCCCTCCAGTCGGGGGGCTTGTCGGTGGACCGCAGCTGGCTCGACCCGCGTGACCCGCGCGACGCCACCGTGGTGTACACCACCCCGGCCGACGCCCGCCTGTGTGCCCTGGTCTGGGACGAGGTGTCCGGCTGGCGGCGGGGCGAATTCGTCCGCGGCCGCCAGGGCGAGCGGACCGAACTGGTCAACGTGGCCCACCTCGGCGGCGGCGTGCTGATCAGCGGCGCCGGCCTGCTCAGCCGGGTTCGGCAGGGCACGGCCGAGCCGCGCCCGGTGTACCGCTCCGTGCACGCGCTGCACGACGGCCTGGACGACGCGCTCGGCCACCGCTTCGGCTGATCACGGGTCCCGCGGTCAGGCCTCGCCGTAGAGGTGCTGATTCAGGCCGCGGGGGCGGGTCGACTCCGGAAACGACCTGGTGTAGTAGTTCATCACGGCCACGATGCGCAGGTCATCCGGCGAAGCCAGCGGCCGGACGTAATGCGGATGATCCCGGCCGTCGAAAAAGATCAGGTGGCCTGACTGCGCCCGGAGCGCCGAGCGGGAACGCTCGATCTCCAGCTCGCTGCGGGCGTCCTTGTCGTGCGCGAAGACCAGCTCGCCGCCGGCGAAATGGTCGGTGCAGAAGAGCAGGCCGGTGAGCGGGTTCGAGTCGACGTGGCACTCGAACCGCATGTCCGGGCCGCGCTGGACGTTGAGGACCACCCCGTACCGGTCATCGCCCGCCGCGGCCACCGGCTCGCCCGCCACCCGCTCGGCCAGCCGCCGGAAGCTGTCCCGGTAGAGACGGTAGAGCCAGTTCAGCGACTCCAGGACGGTGTCCGCGTGCACCCGGCCGCGCGGAATGACCTGGACCGAGGGAGCCTCCCGGGTCAGCCCGGGCGTACGCGGGAAGTCCCGGAAATCCGCATTCAGGGCCACCGGCGTGATCTCCTGCCGCCAGCCCGGTGGCAGCAGGTCATTGACGTCGAACGTGGTCCACTGAAATGAGGGCAGCATTCCCGGCCTTTCACGGACGCTGTCCAGCCGTCAGGCCGGGACAGCGGCCTGGGTGGCGGTGATGGTGGCGCTGCCCAGGACGGTGTCGCCGTCGTAGAGGACGGCGGTCTGGCCGGTGGCGACGCCACGGGCCGGATCCGTCAGGGTGATGTGGAGGTCGTCGCCGTCCTGATGGGCCAGGCCGGAGTGGACGGCACCGTGGGCCCGCAACTGGACCGAGCACTCGCGGGGCTCGGTCAGCGGGTCGCAGCCGGTCCAGACCGGGCCGGACGCGGTGATGTCGCGGATCTCGAGCTCGGCGGCGGTGCCGACGGTCACCGTGCGGCTGACCGGCTCGATGGACAGGACGTAGCGGGGGCGGCCGTCCTCGGCCGGGCGGTCGAGGTGGAGGCCGCGGCGCTGGCCGATGGTGAAGGAGTAGGCGCCGTCGTGGCTGCCGACCGTGTCGCCGGCGGTGTCGACGATGGGGCCGGGGGCCTCGCCCAGGTGCTTGGCCAGGAAACCCTGGGTGTTGCCGTCGGCGATGAAGCAAATGTCGTGCGAGTCCGGCTTGTCGGCCACGGCCAGGCCGCGCTGGCGGGCCTCCTCACGGACCTGGGCCTTGGTGGTGTCGCCGAGCGGGAACATGGCGTGGGCCAGCTGGTCGCGGGTCAGCACGGCCAGCACGTACGACTGGTCCTTGCCGTTGTCGACGCTGCGGCGCAGGCGGCCGCCCTCGATGCGGGCGTGGTGGCCGGTGCAGACCGCGTCGAAGCCCAGGGCCATGGCCCGGTCCAGGACGGCGGCGAACTTGATCTTCTCGTTGCAGCGGACGCAGGGGTTGGGGGTGCGGCCCGCGGCGTACTCGGCCACGAAGTCCTCGACCACGTCCTGGTGGAACCGCTCGGCCATGTCCCAGACGTAGAACGGGATACCGAGCACGTCGGCGGCGCGGCGGGCGTCGCGGGCGTCCTCCAGGGTGCAGCAGCCGCGGGCGCCGGTGCGGTACGAGCTGGGGTTGGCCGACAGCGCGAGATGGACCGCGGTCACGTCATGGCCCGCGGCCACGGCCCGCGCGGCGGCGGTGGCCGAATCGACGCCGCCGGAGAGGGCGGCCAGCACGCGTAGAGAACTCATCGCCTTCGAGGGTATGCGCTCTCAGCGGGAGGCGGCGCGGCGGGCGCGTTCGACGGCCTCGCCGATGGCGGCGGCGACCGCGTTCACATCCTCCTGGGTGGAGGTGTGGCCGAAGGAGAACCGCAGCGAGCCGCGGGCCCGGTCCTCGTCCGCGCTCATGGCCAGCAGCACGTGGCTGGGCTGGGCCACGCCCGCGGTGCAGGCCGACCCGGTCGAGCAGGCGATGTCCCTGGCGTCCAGCAGCATGAGCAGGGCGTCGCCCTCGCAGCCGGGGAAGGAGAAGTGCGCGTTGCCGGGCAGCCGGGACGGGCCGGGGGGCGGCCCGTTCAGCACCGCGCCCGGTACCGCGTCCAGGATCTGGCGGATGAGGTCGTCGCGCAGCACGGCCATCCGCTTGGCCTCGGCCTCGCGGCGCTCGGCCGAGATGACGGCGGCGGTGGCGAAGGCGCGGATGGCCGGGGCGTCCAGGGTCCCGGACCGCACGTCGCGCTCCTGGCCGCCGCCGTGCAGCACCGGCACCGGCTCCACGCCCCGGCGGAGCAGCAGCGCGCCCACGCCGATGGGGCCGCCCAGCTTGTGGCTGGTGACGGTGAGCGCGTCGGCGCCGGACCCGGCGAAGTCCACCGGCAGCTGGGCCGCGGCCTGCACCGCGTCGCTGTGGAACATGATCCCGTGTGCGTGCGCGGCCTCGGCCAGGGCCGCGATCGGCTGGACCGCGCCGACCTCATTGTTGGCCCACATCACGCTGACCAGGGCCACGCTGGCCGGATCGGCCTCGATGGCGGCGGCGAGCGCCCCGGGGGTGAGGATGCCCTCGCCGTCCACGTCCAGGTACTCGGTGCCGGCGCCCTCGTGGGTGTGCAGCCAGCGCACCGAGTCCAGCACCGCGTGGTGCTCGATCGACGAGACCAGGACCCGGCGGCGGTCGGGCTGGGCCCAGTACAGGCCCTTGACGGCCAGGTTGTCGGCCTCGGTGCCACCGCTGGTGAAGACCACCTCGCTCGGGCGAGCGTGCAGCACCTCGGCGATCTGCTCGCGGGACTCCTCCACCACGCGGCGGGCGCGGCGGCCCGCGTTGTGCAGGGACGACGGATTGCCGAACTCGGCGAGCTCCTCGGTCATCACCTCGATGGCCTCGGGCAGCATCGGCGTGGTCGCCGCATGATCGAGGTAAATCACGAAGTCAGCCTAGCGGGCCATGGCGGTGCCGCCGCCATGGCCCGCGCCGACGTGGTCAGTTGCCGGACCGCTTCTGGATGTCTTCCATCAGCTGGGGCACCACGTTGAACAGGTCGCCGACCACGCCGTAGTCGGCCAGCTCGAAGATGGGTGCCTCGGGGTCCTTGTTGACCGCGATGATCGTCTTCGAGGTCTGCATGCCGGCCCGGTGCTGGATGGCCCCGGAGATGCCGATGGCCATGTACAGCTGGGGCGAGACCGTGGTGCCGGTCTGGCCGACCTGGAACTTGTGCGGATACCAGCCCGCGTCGGTGACCGCGCGCGAGGCACCCACCGCGGCGCCGAGGCTGTCGGCCAGCTTTTCGATGATCTCGAAACCCTCGGCCGACCCGACCCCGCGGCCGCCGGAGACCACGATGGCGGCCTCGGCCAGCTCCGGGCGCTCCCCGGTCTCCTGGACCACCCGCTCGGTGACCCTGGCCCCCCGGGCCGACTCCGGCAGGGTCAGGTCGACGCTGGTCAGCTCGGCCGCGGCCGGAGCGGGCTCGGCGGCCACCGAGTTGGGCCGCACGGTCACGATCGGCGTACCGGTCTTGACCGCCGAGTGCACGACGGTCGAGCCGCCGAAGACGGACTGCTCGGCGACGATCTTGCCGTCCTGGCTGACCAGGCCGACCGCGTCGCACAGCATGCCGGAGTTGGTCTTGACCGCCAGCCTGCCCGCGACCTCCTTGTTCTGCCCGGTGGAGGCCATCAGCACCGCGGCCGGCGAGACCTGGCCGGTCAGGTGGGCCAGGACCTCGGCATCGGGCGCGGTCGCGTAGCCGGTGAAGTCAGCCCCGTCGGCCACGTAGACCTTGGCGGCACCGAACTCGGCCAGCCGCGACTGGCCCTCGCTGGATCCGTCACCGACCCACACCGCCGCCGGCGCACCGAACTGGCGGGCCAGGGTCAGCAGTTCGCCGGTGACCTTCTTGACGTCGGCTCCGGAGTGCTCGACGAGGACGAGAACCTCAGCCATGTGTCTCCTCCTCAGATGAACTTCTGGGTCACGAGGAACTCGGCGACGTTGCTGCCGCCGTCCCCCTCGTCCTTGACGATGGTCCCGGCCTCGCGCGGCGGCCGCTCGGCGAAGTCGACGACCTCGGTCGCGGCGTTGGCCAGCCCCACCAGCGAGGTGTCGATGCCGGCGTCGGCGCAGCTCATCACCTGCATGGGCTTCTTCTTGGCGGCCATGATGCCCTTGAACGACGGGTACCGGGGCTCGTTGATCTTCTCCACCACGCTGATCACCGCGGGCAGGCTGCCCTCGACCTTCCAGAACCCGTCCTCGGACTGACGGTGAATGGAGATGGACGAGCCGTCGGTCTCGACCTCCGACGCCAGCGACAGCTGCGGCACCCCCAGGCGCTCGGCCAGCATGGCCGCCATCGAGCCCATCCGGGCGTCGGTCGACTCCGCGCCCAGCACCACCAGGTCGAAACCGATCTGGCCCAGCACCTGGGCCAGCGCGTACGAGGTCTGCAGCACGTCCGACCCGGCCAGCGCGTCATCTTGGAGATGCACGGCCTTGTCCGCGCCCATGGACAGCGCCTTGCGGATCGACTCGGACGCCTTCTCCGGGCCCATGGTCAGCACCGTGACCTCGCTGCCGTCGTTCTTCTCCTTGATCTGCAGCGCTTCCTCGATGGCGTACTCGTCAAGCTCATTGATGAGCCCGTCCACGGACTCGCGATCCAGCGTGGCGTCGCCGGGCTTCAGCTTGCGCTCGGCCCACGTGTCCGGGACCTGCTTGACGCAGACGACGATGTTCATGCGCGACGCCCACCTCCCTGGTCTGAGTTGTCACATCCACCTACAGCCTGCCAAACGCGCGCGGCTCCGTGCCACCGGGGACAGGCTTGTGTTCGGTCACAGTGTATTACCGCTTAGTAACTTGAGGAGCGGCGGTGCGGGGCTGACGGGGGTGCGGGGGCCTGAGTAATGGGTCAGGGGGTGGCGCGCTCGGCGGCCTCGACCACGTTGGCCAGCAGCATGGCCCGGGTCATCGGGCCCACCCCGCCCGGCATCGGGGCCAGCCAGCCCGCGACCTCGCTCACCGGCGGGGCCACGTCGCCGACCAGGCCCGCGTCGGTGCGGGTGATGCCCACGTCGAGCACGGCCGCGCCCGGCTTGACCATGTCCGGGGTGAGCAGGCCCGGGACGCCCGCGGCCACGACCACGATGTCCGCGTCGCGGGTGTGCGCGGCCAGGTCCTTGGTGCCGGTGTGGCACAGGGTCACGGTGGCGTTCTCGCTGCGGCGGGTGAGCAGCAGGCCCAGCGACCGGCCCACGGTGATGCCGCGGCCGATCACGGTCACGTCGGCGCCCGCGATCTCCACGCCGTAGATGCGGAGCAGCTCGACGATGCCGCGCGGGGTACAGGGCAGCGGGCCCCGCTCCATCAGCACCAGGCGGCCCAGGTTCATCGGGTGCAGGCCGTCGGCGTCCTTGGCCGGGTCGATGCGCTCCAGCACCGGCTGGGCCGCCAGCCCGGCCGGCAGCGGCAGCTGGACGATGTAGCCGGTGCAGTCCGGGTCGGCGTTGAGCTCGTCAACCGCCGCTTCCACCTGCTCCTGGCTGGCATCGGCGGGCAGGTCACGGCGGATGCTGGCGATCCCGACCTCGGCGCAGTCGCGGTGCTTGCCGTTCACGTAGGCGCGGCTGCCCGGGTCGTCGCCGACCAGCACCGTGCCCAGGCCGGGCACGATGCCGCGCTCGGCCAGCAACGCCACCCGTTCCCTGAGCGCGCTGCGGATCTCGGCCGCGGCCGCCTTGCCGTCCAGGATGTTCGCGGTCATCGGACAGTGCCTTTCGGTCTAAACCAGGGCCGGATCATCAGTGGTAGAAGTGCCGCACGCCGGTGAAGTACAGGGTGATGCCCGCCTCGGCGCAGGCGTCGATGACGAGCTGGTCGCGGATGGATCCGCCCGGCTCCGCGATCGCGGTCACCCCGGCCTGGGCCAGGACCTCGATGTTGTCCGGGAACGGGAAGTAGGCGTCGCTGGCGGCCACCGAGCCGACCGACCGGTCCCCGGCCCGGGCCACGGCCAGGCGGCACGAGTCGACCCGGTTGACCTGGCCCATGCCGATGCCCACCGACGCGCTGCCGGAGGCGAGCAGGATCGCGTTGGACTTCACGCTGCGGCAGGCCTTCCAGGCGAAGGCCAGGTCGGCCAGGATCGGCTCGGCCAGGGCGACCCCGGTCTTCAGCTCCCAGCGGGCGGGGTCGTCACCGGGCTGGTCCACCTGGTCGGTGGTCTGCACCAGCAGCCCGCCACTGACCTGACGCCACTCGGTCTTCGGCCCGCGGGCGGGCGGCGGGCTGACCAGCAGCCGGATGTTCTTCTTCTGGCTCAGGATCTCCCGGGCCTCGCCGGAGTAGCCCGGGGCCACCACGACCTCGGTGAAGATCTCGGCGATCTGCCCGGCCAGCTCGGTGGTGACCGGGCCGTTGACCGCGATCACCCCGCCGAACGCGGAGGCCGGGTCGCAGGCGTTGGCCTTGCGGTGGGCTTCGGCCAGGTCGGCGCCGATGGCGATGCCGCACGGGTTGGAGTGCTTGATGATGGCCGCGCAGGGCTCGGCGAAATCGTAGGCGGCGCGGCGGGCGGCGTCGGCGTCCACGTAGTTGTTGTAGGACATGGCCTTGCCGTGCAGCTGCTCGGCGGTGGCGATGCCGCCGTCGCCCGAGTCCGGGCCGGCCGCGGCGCGCACGTACAGGGCGGCCTGCTGATGCGGGTTTTCGCCGTAGCGCAGGATGTCGGACCGGGACCAGGCCTGGCCGAGGAAGTCGGGCCAGCCGTTCTCGCGGGCGGGCTCATCCGGGGCGTAGGTGCTGGCGAACCAGGACGCGACCGCGCTGTCGTAGCGGGCAGTGAGCGCGAACGCGCTGGCCGCCAGCCGCTGCCGCTGGGCCAGCGTGAAGCCGCCGCCGCGCAGCGCGGCCAGCACCTCGGCGTACTGCAGCGGGCTGGTGACCACGGCCACGCTGGCGTGGTTCTTGGCCCCGGCCCGGACCATGGCCGGGCCGCCGATGTCGATCTCCTCCACGCACTGCTCGGGCGGGGCCCCGCTGGCCACCGTGGACTCGAACGGGTACAGGTTCGACACCAGCAACTGGAACGGCTCGATACCCAGCTCGTCCAGCTGGTTCTGGTGCTCGGGGCGGGTCAGGTCGGCCAGCAGCCCGGCGTGGACCCTGGGGTGCAGGGTCTTGACCCGGCCGTCCAGGCACTCGGGGAACCCGGTCAGGTCCTCGACCCTGGTCACCGGGACGCCGGTCCCGGCGACGACCGTGGCCGTGCTGCCGGTCGAGACGATCTCCACGCCGGCCTCGTGCAGGCCGCGGGCCAGTTGGTCCAGGCCCGTCTTGTCGTAGACGCTGACCAGCGCACGCCTGATCTCGATCGTGCTCAACTGCCGATCCTCACCTTCCGGCCGGAAACGGACCATCCCTCGCGAACCATCCGGCCCACGGTCTCCACGAGCAGGGCCCGCTCGGTGACCTTGATCCGTTCGTGCAGCGAGGCTTCGTCGTCATCGTCAAGCACCGGGACGCTGGCCTGGGCCACCACCGGCCCGGCATCCACCCCCGCGTTCACGATGAGCACGGTGCACCCGGTCACCTTCACCCCGTAGTCCAGGGCGTCCCCGACCCCGTGCATACCGGGAAACGACGGTAGCAGCGCCGGGTGGGTGTTGATGCAGCGGCCACCGTACGTGGCCAGGAACGACGGCCCGACCAGCTTCATGAATCCGGCCAGCACCACCAGGTCGGGCCGGTGGGCCCGGCAGGAACCGGTGAGCGCGGCGTCCCAGGCGGCCCGGTCCGGGTGGTCCTTGACCCGGTGCACGAACGTGGCGATGCCGGCCCGTCCGGCCCGCTCCAGGCCCGCGATGCCGCTGCGGTCGGCCCCGACGGCCACGATCTCGGCTCCGAACTTCTCGTCGGCGCAGGCATCGATCAGGGCCTGCAGGTTCGTCCCCGCGCCGGAAACCAGCACCACCAGGCGTGACCGCATGGGCCCCACCTTATTGGCAGAATGGGAGGCCTATGGCTGCTCCGCCCTCTCGCCCACCGCGCCGGCCCGTGTCCCCGCCAGACCCGGCCGTGCAGCAGCGCGCCTGGACCGCGATGGCGCTCGGCCTGCTCAGCCTGCTCGCGTTGTTCCTGGCCAGCGGGCTGCGGCACGCGATCTACGTGGTGATCGCGACGCTGGTCATCGGGGCCCTGGCCGCCTGGCTGGGCAGCACCGCGGTGTCCCAGTCCCGCAAGGGCCGGACCGGCCGGCCGCGCGGCGCGGTGGCCGGGATCGTCCTGGGCCTGCTCGGCCTGGCCTTCAGCGGGCTGACGCTGATCGTGTTCGCACTGTTCTGGAGCCAGCTGTCCACCTACTGGAACTGCAGCAGCGGGGCCAACACCGTGACCGCGCAGCAGGCCTGCCAGCACCAGCTCAGCCGGACGATCAGCAACGACTTCGGCTCGTTCTCGGCGACGGGCTGACCGCGGCCCGGCCGTCCTCAGTCCTGGTCGCGGTGGCCGGCCCACGGGTCCAGGTAGATGCGGTGGCCGCCCGCGTCGTCGGTCTCGTCGACCACGGCCGCCCCGGCCGGTTCGCGTTCCGGCGCCGCGGTGGCCGGGCGGGTCGCGAAGAACTCGCCGAAGTGGAAGCCCGCCTCCGGGTTCCGGCGCAGCATCCACCAGTTGGCCAGGCCGGCCGCCACGGCCGAGGTGACCCCCATCTCCAGGATCGCCACCAGGGCCACCTGCCAGCCGGACGGCCCCACCTCGGCCAGCCGGCCGTTGCCGAGCGGGCCGCCGGACAGCGCGGCCAGCAGCCCCACCGCGCCGCCCGCGGCCGCGCCGGAGGCGAAACCCCAGGCCGGGGCGGCCTCCAGCATCGGCGTGGGCATGATCCGGACGGTCAGCACGCCGCCCGCCACCGCGGCCAGGTAGGGCACGGCCAGCACGATCAGGGACAGCCAGGCCGGCACGTGCCCGGCGGGCAGCGCGGCCAGCATGGGGAAGGCGGGCAGCGAGCCCAGGGCCGCGCCGGTCGGGGCCACCACCGTGCCCGCGCCAAAGGCGAAGCCGGGGCCCAGGCAGAAGGCGATGGCCCAGACCACGGCGTTGGGCACGTAGGCGATCTCGGTCAGGAGCAGCAGCAGCGACCCGATCGGGCCCGGGGACAGGGTGTTGGTGAGGCCGCGGAACTGGCCCAGGTGCGCGATCAGCGACCCGACCGACAGCACCGCCCCCACCGCGACCAGCAGGCCCAGCGTGGCCAGGGCGCCGATGGTCACCGAGCGGGAACGTACCGGGAGCAGCCGGATCAGCCGCCGCCACGGGGCCAGGGCGTGCGCGCCGCCCAGGCCGCCGGCCACCAGCGCGACCAGGAACGGCTCGAGCACGGCCAGCGTCAGCGACGGCGCGGTCAGCGAACTGCGGGCGGCCAGGGCCAGCGCGCCGGACACCAGCGCGTAGGGCACGGCCAGGGCGAGGGCGGCGTAACCGACGTGCCGCAGCCGGCCCACCTCGCCGGTGCGGACCACCCAGCGCCCGGCCCGCCACAGCAGCGCGCCCGGGATGAACAGCAGCCCCAGCGGCAGCATGCCGATGTGGCCCGCGCCGCGCAGGGTGAAGCCGACGTGGTGGGCGGCCAGCCAGATCGTGGTGGCCACCCGCAGCACCCCGGGCAGGCCGTTGCCCAGGCCCGCGTGCGGGGCGGTGATCCAGCCGATGGCGGCCACCGTGGTCAGCAGCGCGACCCCGGTCGCGCTGACCGCGCCGGCCGCCATGGCGCCGGTGATGACCAGCGGCCGACGGTAGCTCCCGGCGTCAGGCCCGGCCTCGTCCGCGGTGCGGGCACGGCCAGGAGCCTGCGGGGAAGCAGTCACTCCCCCATCGTGGGGGTGCCCGGTGGGGATCATGGGGAGGCGCGCCGGGCGGAGCGGACATGGCCGCGCCTCCTCCGCCCGGGAGGAGGCGCGGCCGCGCGGCGCCCGCTGGAGCGCCTCCGGCCCTACTGCTTGCGGAACGCCTCGCGAGCCAGCACGGCGGTCTCGCTGGGGGTCTTGCCGACGCGGACGCCCGCCTTCTCCAGCGCTTCCTTCTTGGCCTGGGCCGTCCCGGCCGAACCGGAGATGATCGCGCCCGCGTGGCCCATGGTCTTGCCCTCGGGGGCGGTGAAGCCGGCCACGTAGCCGACGACCGGCTTGGTCACGTGCTCGGCGATGTAGTCGGCGGCCCGCTCCTCGGCGTCCCCGCCGATCTCGCCGATCATCACGATCGCGTCGGTCTCCGGGTCCTCCTGGAAGGCCTGCAGGCAGTCGATGTGGGTGGTGCCGATGATCGGGTCACCGCCGATGCCGACCGCGGTCGAGAAGCCGATGTCGCGCAGTTCGTACATCATCTGGTACGTCAGCGTGCCGGACTTGGAGACCAGCCCGATGCGGCCCTCGGAGGTGATGTCGGCCGGGATGATGCCCGCGTTGGACTTGCCCGGTGAGGCGATGCCGGGGCAGTTCGGACCCACGATCCGGGTCGTGTTGCCGTTGGCGCAGGCGTAGGCCCAGAACTCGGCCGAGTCGTGCACCGGGATGCCCTCGGTGATGACGATGGCCAGCGGGATGCTTGTGTCGATGGCCTCGATCACCGCGTCCTTGGTCCGCTCGGCCGGCACGAAGATGACCGACACGTCGGCGCCGGTCGCGGCCATGGTGTCGGCCACCGTGCCGAACACCGGCACGTCGGTGCCGTTCAGCTCCACGGTCTGCCCGGCCTTGCGCGGGTTGGTGCCGCCCACGACCTGGGTCCCGGCGGCCAGCATGCGGGCGCCGTGCTTGCGGCCCTCGGAGCCGGTGATGCCCTGGATCAGAACCCGGCTCTGGCCGGTGAGGAAGATCGCCATCTCATGCTCCGTTCGCGGACGCCAGCTCGGCGGCGCGCCGGGCGGCATCGTCCATGGTCGCTACCTGCTCGACCACGCCGATGCCGGCCTCGTCGAGGATCCGGCGGCCCTCGGCCGCGTTGTTGCCGTCCAGCCGGACCACGATCGGGTGCCGGACCTGCTCGCCCCGCTCGCCGAGCATGCCGATCGCGGACACGATGCCGTTGGCCACCGCGTCGCAGGCGGTGATGCCGCCGAAGACGTTGACGAACACGCTGCGCACCGACGGGTCGGACAGCACGATCTCCAGGCCGTTGGCCATCACCTCGGCCGAGGCGCCGCCGCCGATGTCGAGGAAGTTGGCGGGCCGCATCCCCCCGAACGCCTCGCCGGCGTAGGCCACCACGTCCAGCGTGGACATGACCAGGCCGGCGCCGTTCCCGATGATGCCGACCTCACCCTCCAGCTTGACGTAGTTGAGGTGCTTGGCCTTGGCCTGGGCCTCCAGCGGGTCGGTGCTGGTGTCGTCGGCGAACTTGTCGAAGTTCTCCCGCTGGCGGAAGGCCGCGTTGTCGTCCAGCGTCACCTTGCCGTCCAGGGCCAGCACCCGGCCGCCGGCGGACAGGATCATCGGGTTGACCTCGACCAGCAGGGCGTCCTCGTCGGTGAACACCGCCCACAGCCGCTCGGCCAGCTGGGCCGCCCCGGTCAGCGCCTCGGCCGGCAACTGGCCCGCGCTGACGATCTCGGTCGCCTTGTCCTCGTCCACCCCGGACAGCGCGGACACCGGGATCCGGGCCACGGCCTCGGGGTTGGTGTGCGCGACCTCCTCGATCTCCATGCCGCCCTGCACCGAGCAGATGGAGAGGAAGGTCCGGTTGGCCCGGTCCAGCAGGAACGAGAGGTAGTACTCCTGCTCGATGTCGCTGGCCTCTTCGACCAGCACCTTGTGCACGGTGTGGCCCTTGATGTCCATGCCCAGGATCTGCTGCGCGATCTCGTAGGCGGCCTCGGGGCCGTCGGCCAGCTTCACGCCGCCGGCCTTGCCGCGGCCACCGACCTTCACCTGGGCCTTGACCACGACCTTGGGCTGGCCGGCCGCGGCGAACTCGGCCGCGATCTCGCCCGCTTCGTCGGGAGTGTACGCAACCTTCCCGCTCGGCACGGGAACGCCGTACTGGGCGAAGAGCTCCTTCGCCTGATGCTCGAACAGGTCCACGC
>DASXMW010000334.1:0-6976 GCA_036495425.1 Streptosporangiaceae bacterium
CGAGCAGCACGTGCACGCCGGCCGAGGCCATGAACTCCACGCCGGACAGGTCGACCACGACCCGGCAGCCCGGGACCGTGCCGGCCTCGGTCAGCGCGTCGCGCAGGCGGCCCTCGGAGTGCATGTCCACGTCACCGGTGACCGTGACCACGGTCTGGTCCGGCCCGGTGCCGGGACCGAGGCGGACCTGGAACGGCGCCTGGTCCGGCAGGCTGCCCCCGCTGACTGGTGGTACCCCGGGCACTGTGACTCCGACCCCCCGCCGGGACCCTGAGAATGACTGGGTCACCACCCTAAGACCGCCGGTCCCCGGCAGCCAGTCTCCGCGTACACCTAGTCCGACGTCAGCCGCTGGCGCAGGAAGGCCAGGGCCCGGGCCTGCAACCGGGACACGTGCATCTGGGAACAGTCCAGCTTGTCGGCCACCTGAGCCTGGGTCATGTTGCCGTAGAAACGCATGAGCAGGATCTGCTGCTGAGCACGCGGCAGTTCGTCCCAGTGCAGGCGCACGGCGTCCATCTCAACCGTGATGTCCAGGGCGGCGTCCTCGGCGCCGAGCAGGTCACCGGAGTCGCGGTCGTCCGAGACGGAGACCGGCGCGTCCAGCGACTCCGGGGCGAACGCCTCGTGGGCCCGGTAGGCATGCCGGAGCGCGTCGGCGCTGACGTTCAGGTGGGCCGCGATCTGGTCGTCGGTGGGCGTGGCACCCAGCTCCGCCCCCAGCTCGGCCTGGGCCTTGCGGGCGTTGAGGAACAGCTCCTGGTCGGTCCGGCTGACCCGGATCAGCCAGCGCTTGTCCCGGAAGAACCGCTTGATCTCGCCGGTCACGCAGGAGTGCGCGTAGGGCTTGAGTTCCTGGCGGACGTCGGGATCGAAGTTGTTGATGGCCTTCATCAGGCCAAGGAAGCCGACCTGCTCCAGGTCCTCGTAGTACTGGGCGGGCAGCTGGTACTGGTGAGCCGAGGCGCGGACCAGGCCCTGATAGCGGGACACGAGGGCGGTCCGGGCGTCGTCCCCGTGGTCGGGGTCGTCCAGCAGCTTGGCCAGCTCAGCGTCGCTGAGGGTGTCCAGGTCGCGGGCGGCCGACGGGCGGGCCGGGACCGGCGGGCCAGCTGAGTCCGGGCCGGGAGAGGCCAGAGGGGAAAGAAGGCGAGTCATCGGCACCCCACGCATAAAAACCGGAGGCGATTTTCTTCACCTGTCTCCCACTGTAACCCAACCGAGATCGTTGACCAGGGTGGGGTACGTCTCAGTCCGATTCCCGGTCTGGCCAGTCGAGAATTCAGGTCCCGTCAGTCCAGCGTCCCGGCCTCGGCCAGCCGCCGGGCCACGTCCACCAGCTTGCGGTTGACCCGCTGCGACCGCTCGGACAGCAGGGCGAACGCCTGGTCGGGGGTGATCCGGTGGCGCTCCATCAGGATGCCTTTGGCCTGGCCGATGACGTCCCGGTTGACCAGGGCCTGTCGCATCTGATCGGCCCGGTGCGCCTCGGCCAGGGCCAGCGCGGCCTGGGTGGCGAACAGGCGGGCCACGTACTCGTCCGTGAGCCGGAACGCGGATCGGTCGGTGGCGTACAGGCTCACCGAGCCGAACTGCCGATCGTGCACGTACAGCGGGACGCAGAGCATGCTGGCCACCCCGAGGGACAGCGCATGTTCCACGTACTCGGGCCAGCGGTCTTCGGTGGTCATGTCGTCCACCCGGATCGTGATCTGGTCCCGGGACGAGTCGATGCAGGGGCCGGTCCTCGTCTTCTGCTGCACAACGTCCAGGGCCAGCGGGGGCTGACCCACCACCGCCTGCGGCTCGAACTGGCCGTCTTCGTACAGGTTCACGCCCGCGTACTTGGCCGGGCTGATCGTATCCACGGCGGTGCGCGCGATGGCATCCAGGGTCGCCTGCAGGTCCGCCTCCGGGACGTGCAGGGCCCGGCCGAGCTGTTCCAGGGTCGACCAGGAGGCCAGGCCGACGTCTTCGGGCTCTTCCGGCTCGCCGACCATCTCGGGGCGCGTTCGTATCGTCACACCTTCCTCCTCTGCCAAGGGCCGCGTCCTTCGTGGCGCGACGGCCGGTCACACTGCATGAGGCCCACCAGACCAGCACCGATATAACACTCGGCCGGATCATCTGACAAGCCTGGACTCAGATTTTCTGCTCGCCCATACTGAGATATATGGCGGTGACCGGCGCGGACTGGAACGACCCCGACCAAGGGCTGTTCAGCATCTCGGTGGCGGCCCAGCTGGCCGGCGACGGCCTCAACCTGGCCGGCATCCGCCAGATGCTGGACCTGCAGGCGGAGACCCGTCTTCTGCAGGCCGAGATCAGCCGGCTCCGCGACCGGTAGGCGGCCAGCGGGGCCGGCCGGGCCGGCTGCTCGCGGCGATCGGGCCCGCCGCGGCGATCGGGCCGGCCGCGGAACGGCGCGCACATCCATTGGCACGGGCTTCCTCCGGTACATGCCAGCCAGGGCGGGCCACATCTCCGGACCAGGCGACGGCGTGACGCCGTTGCTGCCGACCAACATTATTGGCCATGACGTGCTCCCGACGCAAAACCGTTGCAGCTCCGCGGGGAAGCGACGGGGCTAGAGCACGAGATGGCGCTACCCGGACGGCGAACCGGCCGGGGCGCGGTCCGAACTCGACTACGCCGAGGCCGTGGTCGCCTCCGAGCTGGACGCCGTCGACGAGTGAGGCGACCGCAGCGCGGCGGTCAGCGACGCGAGCATGGCCCCGGCCTGACCGGGGCCAGAACGGGCGGCGGTGGCCGCGGCCTGGCCACCCTCCGGGGACAGGCACCACTGCCACCAGCCGTTCAGGGCCTCCTGGCCGGCGGCCCGGCCGGCCGGAAGCACGGCCGGCCAGGACCAGGCGGCGGCCTGGGCGCTGACCTTGCCGCCGCCGTCCACCGGGTCGACGGCCAGGGCCGGGATCCCGGCCCGCAGGGCCAGGGCCAGGCCGTGCAGGCGGGTGGTGACCACGATGTCCATCCGGCTCAGCAGGGCTTCGAACGCGGCCGCGCCGGAGCACAGCCGCCAGTCCCGCGAGTCGAGCCGGGTCTCCAGCGGAACCGGGGCGCAGGACCGGCCACCCAGCCAGCCGGTGAGGTTCTCGGTCACCTGCTCGTGGCGGCGGCGCGCGCCGTACTCGCCCTGGCCGGAAGCCAGCACCACCCCGGCCACCGGGACCGGCGGCGGGACAGCGGCCGGGAGCCGGACCGGGGCGGACGGCGGGACGGCCGCGGACAGGTCGCGGACCGGGGCGCCCCGGTCACCGTCGCGGGCCAGCACCAGGTCGAAGCCGGTGCAGGCAGGGTCGGACCGGTCGATGACCGTGACCCCGACCGCGATCCGGCGCAGGGCGGCGAACCGGATGTGCAGGCCGGTGACGGGCTCGCCGTGCAGCGGCCCGCACACGAAGACCAGGTCGGTGTACCGGCTGGGCTCGGCGTCCTCCAGCCGCAGCGCGCCGGGCCGGAACACGGGGCTCCAGGCCACCTCGTAGCCGATCCCGGCCCGGCCCAGGGCCTGCTCCACCGCGGCCAGGGCCAGCACGTCACCGGCCGTGGCCTCGCCGTGCAGGAAGCTGAACCACCCGGTGAGCAGG
This sequence comes from Streptosporangiaceae bacterium, assembly GCA_036495425.1. Taxonomy (GTDB): domain Bacteria; phylum Actinomycetota; class Actinomycetes; order Streptosporangiales; family Streptosporangiaceae; genus Bog-532. The sequence goes on from DASXMW010000334.1 coordinate 3,609, forward strand.
ACCCGCCCGGCCGGTGCCGGCCCGGCCTTGGGCTCAGGCACGGTGTTCCTCCCACCCGGTGAGGTCGCCGCGGCGGGCAAGGCCGTGACGCTGACCCCGCCCTGCTACCCGGCCGGCCGCGGCCAAACCACACCGGGCGCCGCCCGGGCCGGCCGTCAGCCCACGTAGCGGCGGGCGGCCGAGGCCCGGCGGGGCGCATCGAGCAGCTGGATCCAGGCTTCGACCCGGGGCGGGACCGGGCGGCGCTCGCGCAGCACCCAGGGCAGGCCGCGCAGGGCCGCGCCGAACGCCGCCACCGAGGTGCGGTCGCGGGGCACCGTGGTGGCCAGCTCGGCGGTGCGCCGCAGGGCCGGGACGGCCGGGCGGCGCAGCCAGGTGAACCAGAGCGTGTTGCGGATGCCGAGCCCGCGCCGCCGGGCCGGGTCGCGGAGCGTCGACGCCTGGTGGTGCACGACCGCGGCGGGCAGGTAGCAGAGCCAGTGGCCGCCGGCGACCAGGTCGGCGCAGAGCAGTTCCTCCTCGCCGCCCAGCCACAACCGGGGCGAGAAGCCGCCGGCCGCGCGGAACGCCTGGGCCCGGAGCACCGAGGCGCCCGCCATGATGCTGAGCAGCGCGGGACCGGGCAGGCCGGGCCGGCCGGGCAGCGGGGACCCGGCCAGCTCGGGGGTGATCGGGTCGTCGGTGCCGCCCGGTTCGACCACGATCCGGGCCGTGACCGAGGCGACGTCCGGGTGCGCGTCCAGGGCGTCCGCGGCCTGGGTCAGCGCGCCCGGCTCCCACCAGGTGTCGTCGTCGCAGAAGGCCACGTAGGGCGTGGTGACCCGGCGCAGGGCGAGGTTGCGGCCGACCGCGCCGAGGTTGGCCCGGGCCGCGATCAGCCGGACCCGCGGATGGTGCCAGCGGACGTGGGCCGCGGTGCCATCCCCGGAGCCGTTGTCGACCACGATGATGGCCGGGTGTTCCGGGAGCCCGGCCAGCTGGCCCAGGGTGCGGTCCAGTTCCGCACGCCGGTTGCGGGTGATGATGACGACGGTCACGCGCGGGTCAGTGGGCACGGGCCTGCTCCAGAAGGCGGATGTCGGCTTCGACCACGGCGGGCAGGACCTGCCGCCGCGGCAGGGCGCGAGGCAGGATGAGCAGGGTCTCGGCCAGGGCGCGGGCGGCCACCGGTTCGTTACGGCGGCAGGCGGTCGCGGCCAGCCGGGTGGTGTCGGCCAGGGCGCGGGCCAGCGGCCGCCGCAGCCAGCCGATCAGGGCGTGGTTGCGCAGCTCCTGGGTCCGGCGGCGCCGGGAGTCGCGGGTGGCCGACGGCCAGTGGTGCACCACCACGTCGGGCCGGTAGACGATCGACCAGCCCAGGCCGGCCAGGTCGTAGGCCAGCAGCTCTTCCTCACCGCCGATGCACAGCATCCGGGAGTAGCCGCCCGCGGCCAGGTAGGCCTGGCGCCGGGCCACGGCGGCACAGCCGAGAAAGCCGAGCACGCGGGGGCCGGGCAGCGATCCCGGCGGCAGCGGGCTGGCGGCCAGCACCGCGTTGATCGGGTCGGGTTCCGCCTCCGCCCCGACCACGGTGGCCCCGGCGATCACGCCGGCCTGCGGGCAGGCTTCGAGCACGGTCACGGCCCGGGTCAGCGCGCCCGGTTCCCACCAGGAGTCGTCGTCACTCAGGGCCACGTACGGGGTGCGGGCCCGGCGCACACCGTGGTTGCGGGCGTGGGCGCCCAGGTTGCGGCGCAAGGCCACCACCTCGACCCGCGGGAACGAGCGCCGGACCGCATCCGCGGTGCCGTCGGTGGAGCCGTTGTCGACGACCACGATCGGCGGCTGCTCGGGCAGCGCGGTCAGGTGCTCCAGCGTCCGGCACAGGCCGGGACGCCGGTTGCGGGTGGCCACCACCACGGTCACTGGTCCAGTCAGCATGGGAGTCCTCGCTTGCCGGTCACGTCAGCATGGGAGTCCTCGCTTACCGGTCACGGCCGTCTCAAACCGCCGTTTGCGAGCGACCGGCCTGGGTAGCGGTGTGGCTCCGTGACCAGTTACGTGGTGGTGATCCCGACCCTGGGCCGGCCCTGCCTGCAGGCCTGCCTGGACGCGCTGGCCGCGGCCACCGGGCCGCGGCCGCGCCAGGTGGTGCTGGCCGACGACCGCCGCGACACCCCCGATCCGCTGCCGGTCATCGTGCCGGAACCGCTCGCGGACCGGACCGTGGTGGTGACCTTGGAAGGCCGCGGGCCGGCCGCGGCCCGCAACGCGGGCTGGCGAGCGGCCGGACCGGCCGACTGGGTGGCGTTCCTCGACGACGACGTGCGGGTCGGCCCGGGCTGGCGGGCCGCGCTGGCCGCGGACCTGGCCGGGCAGCCGGACCGGGTGGCCGGGGTGCAGGGCGTGATCGACGTGCCGCTGCCCGCGGGCCGGCGGCCCACCGACGCCGAACGGGGCACGGCCGGCCTGGCCGGCGCCCGCTGGATCACCGCCGACATGGCCTACCGGCGGACCGCGCTGCTGGCCGCGGGCGGGTTCGACGAACGGTTCCCGCGCGCGTTCCGGGAGGACGCCGACCTGGCCCTGCGCCTGCTCGACCAGGGCTGGGAGCTGCGCCAGGGCGCGCGGCGGACCACCCACCCGGTCCGCCCGGCCTCCCGCTGGGCCAGCCTCAGGGCGCAGGCCGGCAACACCGACGACGTGCTCATGGGCCGCCTGCACGGCCCCGGCTGGCACACCCGGGCCGAGGCCGCGCCCGGGCGCTTCCGGGGGCACGCGGTGACCACGGCCCTGCTGGCCTCGTCGGCCCTGACCGGCGCGGCCAGCCTGCTGACGCCGGGCCAGCCGGGCCGGATCCTGCGCCGGGTGGCGCTGGGCGCCGGGACGGCCTGGCTGGCCAGCACCGCGGAGTTCACCGTGGCCCGGGTGCGCCCGGGACCGCGGACCCGGGCCGAGACCACCACCATGGCGGTGACCAGCGCGCTGATCCCGCCGCTGGCCATCCGGCACTGGCTGCGTGGCCGGTGGCGGTACCGGCGGGTGACCCCGTGGCCGTTGCCGCCGGCCGCGGTGCTGTTCGACCGGGACGGGACGCTGATCCGGGACGTGCCCTACAACGGCGACCCGGCCCGGGCCGAGCCGATGCCGGGGGCGGAGGCCGCGCTGGCCCGGCTGCGGGCGGCCGGGATCGGCCTGGGCGTGGTGACCAACCAGTCCGGGGTCGGCCGCGGCCTGATCACCACGGCCGAGATGGCGGCGGTCAACCAGCGGGTCGAGGAGCTGCTGGGGCCGTTCGGCACCTGGGCCATCTGCCCGCACGACCCGGCGGCTGGCTGCGAGTGCCGCAAGCCGGAGCCGTTCCTGATCCGCAAGGCCGCCGCCGAGCT
>DASXMW010000335.1:0-5177 GCA_036495425.1 Streptosporangiaceae bacterium
GCCGGCTGTGCGCGCCGGTGATCGCGGCCGCGCCCGGGACCGTGGACGGGCAGGCCTACTTCGTGCTGAGCACGCTGGCCCGGACCGGGCCGCTGACCGTGGCCCGGCTGGCCGAGCACGTCGGCATCGACCGCTCCGGGACCAGCCGCTACGCCGACCGGCTGCAGGAGGCCGGGCTGCTCGATCGCCAGCCCGACCCGGCCGACCGGCGCATGTCGCTGATCAGCCTGACCCCCGAGGGCGCCAAGCTGGCCAGCCAGCTGGCTGACGTGCTGGCCGGTCACCTGCACGACCTGACCGCCGACTGGCCCGCCGGGCAGGTCCAGGCCCTGGCCGGCGGCCTGGACCGGCTGCTGGCCGCGACCGCGGCGGTTCCGGCTCAGCCGAACGTGAACGAGTAGGCGTTCAGCCCCGGGGACAGCGTCACCGTGAGCGTGCCGCTCTGCTGCTTGCTCTGGTGCACCACGGTGTAGATGTCCGGCGCCCCCGAGACCCGGTAGGACGTGGTCTTCCCGTTCACGGTGGCGGTGATGGTCCCGGTGCCGCCGACGTCGAGGTAGACGTCGGCGGCGTTGAAGTTCAGCTTGATGGCCGCGTTCTGGCCCGAGGTCAGATTCTCGCCGCCGACGGTCCAGGTGCCGGACAGGGCCCACTGGCTGTCGCCCAGGTGGGCCGGGAAGTGGAACGGCTTGGTGCCGCCGCCGGACTCCCCGCCGTAGTTGTCGGCCCGCTGCGATCCGAGGTAGCTCTCCGGGGTCTGATCGGCCGAGCCCGGGGTCTGGTCCGGGACCTGGGTGGCGGCCGGCAGCTTGGCCGACGGATGGGCCGCGGTCAGCAGCCGCCGGATCAGGCTCTCGGTCCCGGGATAGTCGCCCTCGCCCACGCCGACGTGCCGGATGTGGCCGGTCGAGTCGATCAGGTAGTCGGCGGGCCAGGAGTCGTTGCTGTAGTTGTCCCAGGTCTTGTAGTTGTTGTCCAGGGCCACCGGGTAGGTGATGCCGAGCCGCTGGATGCCCGCGTGCACGTTGCTGGGCACGTGCTCGAAGGCGTACTCCGGGGTGTGCACCCCGATGACCACGAACCCGTCCCTGCCGTAGGCGGAGTACCAGGCTTCGACGTGCTTGATGGCCCGCTGGCAGTTGATGCAGGAGTAGGCCCAGAAGTCGACCAGCACGACCTTGCCCTTGAGCGAGCCGAGGTTGAGCGGCTTGTCGCCCGGGGTGTTGAACCACTGCTGGATGCCGGCCAGGGCGGGCGCGGCGCCGCAGTTCTCCAGCTGGGTCGACGGGCTGCTGGCGCAGGAGGTCAGCGAGGTCGAGGGCCCCTCGTTCAGCGCCTTGGACGCGTGCCCGGTCTTGTTCAGGTCATTGTTGAGGCTGGAGGTGTAGTCGGGGATGGCCCGCTGCAGGGCGTCGGTCACGTTGAAGGTCAGCGCGATGGCCAGCCCCACCAGCACCGCCCCGGCTGCGATCCGCACCCCGCGCTGCCGGGTCCGGAACGCCCGCACCCGCTCGGCCACACCCCGGCCGGCCAGCGCGAAGATCAGCAGCGGGAACGCGGTGCCGATCGCGAAGGCGATGGTCAGCGCGACCGTGGCCGCGCCGATCCGGCCGGTGGCCCCGGCCACGGTGATCGCGGCCAGCACCGGCCCGGCGCACGGCACGTACACGGCCCCCAGGGCCAGGCCGAGCACGAAGCCGCCGTGGCCCGCGCCGACCCGGCGCTGCGGGATCCGGGCGAACGGCCGCTCGAGCAGATCCTGCACCCGGGGAAACATCATGGCCACGCCGACCAGCACCAGCACGACCAGGCCGGTCCAGCGGATGATGTCCTTGGGCAGCGGCAGCGCGCTGAGGATCAGGGTCCCCAGCAGCGTGAACGCGCTGAAGCTCAGGGCCAGCCCGGCCACCACCAGGTACGGGCGCCTGCCGTCCCGGCCGGACGCCGCGGCGGCGGCCGGGGCTGATCCAGCCACGATGTCCTGGCCCGGGGCGGCAGGCTCCGGCCCGTCCTGACCTGGGACGGACACCCCGCTACCTTCGACGGATGAATGGGCCTGAGCAGGTGCGGACGGGACGGTGACCGCGGCCGGGGTACTGGTGGCGGCAGCAGAAGCCGCCGTGGTGGCCCCGGTTTCCGGCCGGGGGTTCCGGGCCCCCTGCGCCCCGCCGGACAGGAAGATCACCGGCAGGACCGGCAGCACGCAGGGCGAGATGCCGGTGATGAGGCCACCCACCAGCCCGATCAGGATGAGCGTCAGCAGGGCAGCCTCCACGGCCGAAGTGGCTCGCGCCAACGCGTTTGGTTCCGGCGCTTCTGTCTTTATACGTCCGGCGCGCCGGGAAGGTTTCCCGGTCGGTCACTATCCCTGGAGCCAGGCCAGCAGGTCGGCGTTGATCGTCGCGGCTTCGGTGGTGGGCATGCCGTGCGGGAAGCCGGGATAGGTCTTGAGCGTCCCGTGCTGGACCAGCTTGGCGGACAGCGGCCCGGAGTCGGCGTAGGGCACGATCTGGTCGTCGTCGCCGTGCATGACCAGCACCGGCACCGAGATGCCCTTGAGGTCCTCGGTGAAGTCGGTCTGGGAGAAGGCCACGATGCTGTCGTAGTGGGCCTTGGCCCCGCCCATCATGCCCTGCCGCCACCAGTTGGCGATGACGGCCTGCTGAGGCTCGGCGCCGGGCCGGTTGTAGCCGTAGAACGGGCCGGAGGCGAAGTCCCAGTAGAACTGGGAGCGGTGCTCGGCGGTCTGGGCCTGGAGGCCGTCGAAAACTTCCTTGGGCAGGCCGCCCGGGTTGGCCTCGGTCTTGACCATCAGCGGCGGCACCGAGCTGATCAGCACCGCCCGGGCCACCCGGGACTCCCCATGCCGCGCGATGTAGCGCACGACCTCCCCGCCGCCGGTGGAGTGGCCGACGTGGATAGCGTCGTGCAGGTCCAGGTGTTCCACGACCGCGGCGAGGTCGTCGGCGTAGTGGTCCATGTCGTGGCCGCCGCCGGTCTGCTCGGAACGGCCGTGGCCGCGCCGGTCAGAGGCCACGACCCGGTAGCCGCGCAGCAGGAAGAACATCATCTGGGTGTCCCAGTCATCGCCGGACAACGGCCAGCCGTGGCTGAACACGATGGGCTGACCCGAACCCCAGTCCTTGTAGAAGATCTCCGTGCCGTCCGTACTCGTGATCGTGGGCATTTTCGGCTCCTCCGGCATTTTGCGCGACCCGCTACCAGGACGGGCCGTCGACGATCTTCATGATTAGCCCCGGAGTTCCCGCCCACAACCCCGGGGCCGGTGAGAAACGCCACGACCGGCCGGGCGCACCGGCGATCAGGCTGAGCTGCGGCGTCCGGCGATGCGGAGGGCGGCGGCCGCGTTGAAGTCGCCGATCTCCTGCGGAGTGCGGCGGTACCCGGGGCGGTACCAGCGGGCCACGTCGAGGCAGAGCGAGAGGACGGCGGTGGCGGCGGCACCGGGGTCGGTGACGTCGAACTCGCCGGCGGCCATGCCGTCCGCGATGACCTGCCGGACGATACGGCCGATCTCCTGCTGCTTGGCCGCGATGTCGGCCAGCCGCTCCGGGCTGAGGGCGCCGGTCTGATACAGCACGACGTGGGCGACCTGGCTGTTGTAGGTGTTCCAGATGGTGAGGACCCGGACCAGGGCCTGGAGCCGGGCCGCCGGTGAGCCAGGACGGACCGCCTCGGTGGCGGCCACCTCGATCGTGAAGTCCAGGGTCGAGGCCGCGATCTGGTGCAGGACCTCTTCCTTGGACCGGAAGTAGACGTACATGGCCGCCGGGCTCAGCCCGGCCGCAGCGGCGATGTCCCGCGTGGTGGTGGCGTGGAAACCGCGTTCGGCGAACTCGGTGGCCGCGGCGAGCAGGATGCGCCGGGGGCCGGCCGGGAACTGGTACCGGCCGAACAGCCGGGCGAGGGCAGCCGTCGTGCCGTCGGCGGCCCAGGCATCGGGTCCGCTGACCGTCTCCGTCCGCGGGGCTCCGTTGTTGGCCACGGTGGGACCGTCCTTTCTCCCGCAACAGTACCGGGCCAGGTTGAGGAGGCCAGGTCAGCTATCCGGCCCCCGGCCAGAAGCAGGTGCTGCTCGGCTACTCGCAGGGCACCGTCGAGCGCGGCCGGGCCAGGTTTCACAACGACTGGCCCGGTATCTGGGGCCATCAGGATGCCGGGCCACGCCTATTGGGCGCATAGTAGGAATATGCAGCCTGAGCACGCCACACGACGTCACCTGGCCACCAGTCCCTTCAACAAACCGCCCGTGGCCGAGCCGCCGGCCGAGCAATACGCCGTCCATGACCAGGTGACCCACGACCGGTACGGCCTCGGGCGGGTCGTCACCGTTACGGACGGCACTTCTGTCACCGTCGACTTCGGCTCACGGCTGGTGCGAATCCAGACACCCTGCGCCAAGATGTCCAAGCTGTGACCACGGCCTGAACCACTGAGCCGAACGTTGCCGGGAGAACCTTCGCCCGACCGCTCAGTACCAGGCGAGAAGCACCTGCGGTTTTGCCATGGGCCCGCCTTCGGCCGTCCGTCGGCGCTGACGGAACCGCACGTCACGCCGGACGGCGGTCAGGGCTCCGGCCGGAACGCGGATCAGGCTTCAGGTCCCATAGTGGTATCGGCACGCGGCGATGCGAATTTCGGAGTCGATGATCTTGTAGACAAGCCGGTGCTCGTCGCTGATACGGCGCGACCAGTAGCCGTGGAACCCATGCTTGAGAGGTTCGGGCTTCCCGATTTCCTCGTTACCGTTGCCCTCAATGTCCTTGATCAGTGCGTTGATCCGCTTGAGGAGCTTCTGGTCCTGCGTCTGCCACCAGAGATAGTCTGCCCAGGCACTCTCGTCCCAGACCAGCTTCATTCGACGAGGTCCCGCTCGGTCCCCCGCCGTGCTCGAGCCGGTCGATCGATGCGAGCAGCCGCCTAGCGTTCTCCGGGCTCTTGAGCAGATACGCGGTTTCCTTCAGCGACTCATAGTCATCAAGTGCGACGATGACCACCGGCTCGTGACCAGCGCTGTGCAGCGATGCCGCCAGCACCGCACAGGCAGGGCATCGTGTGCCGTAGACTGTCGGGGCACCAGCGCTCGTAGCTCAACGGATAGAGCATCTGACTACGGATCAGAAGGTTGGGGGTTCGAGTCCCTCCGAGCGCGCCAG
>DASXMW010000336.1:0-11789 GCA_036495425.1 Streptosporangiaceae bacterium
CACGCGATCCGCGACCCCTGCCGCCACGCGGCGGAGATGACGCCCATCAGCTCATCACCCGAGCAGCCCGCCAGCCCCGCGCCGTCCGGCCCAAGATCGGGGAACAGGTCCTGGAGCATGCACCACCGTCCGTTCGGAAGAAGATCAGAAAGATCCTGTGCGAACAGTGTAGCGTATATCAAGCGAGAAAATGGAGTGAATACGAACATAGGTTCGTCTTTTTTGGGTCTTGAGGCCCGCGAGATGGCTTGACTGCCGAAGGCCCGCGGCCAGGGCCTGGCGGGCCGCTGCGAGCGTCGGCTGGCCGCCGAAGACCGGCTGGCGGGCGGGTCCCTGGGACGGGCGGGTGGCATCGTCGGCCCGGCGGTGGCAGGCTATCGGGGTGCGGTTGGCGACGTGGAACGTGAACTCGGTCAAGGCGCGGCTGCCCCGGCTACTCGAGTGGCTGGACGAGGCCAAGCCGGACATCGTGTGCCTGCAGGAGATCAAGACCACCACGGCCCTGTTCCCCGCGGCCGATGTCGAGGAGCTCGGATACGAGGTGGCGGCGCATGGCGAGGGTCGGTGGAACGGGGTGGCCCTGCTGTCCACCGTCGGCCTGGAACACGTCAGCCTGGGTTTTCCCGGCGAGCCCAGTTACGAGGGGGAGGAGGCCGAGCCGACCCTGCTCGACGAGCCGGGCCTGCGCAAGCCCGAAGCCCGCGCGGTGGGGGCCACCTGCGGCGGGATCCGGGTCTGGTCGCTGTACGCGCCCAACGGGCGCACGCCCGAATCGGCCCACTACCAGTACAAGCTGGCCTGGTACGCCGCGCTGCGCACCGTGCTCCAGGCCGAGCTGAGCCGCGAGCCGCAGCTGGTCGTGGCGGGCGACTTCAACGTGGCGCCGACCGACGCCGACGTATGGGACCCGACGGTGTTCGTCGGCTCGACCCACGTCACCCCGCCGGAACGGCAGGCGCTGGCCGACCTGCGCGCCCTCGGGCTGCACGACATCGTGCCCAAGGCGATGAAGGGGCCGCACCCGTTCACCTACTGGGACTACCGCGCGGGCGCCTTCCCCAAGGACATGGGCATGCGCATCGACCTGGTCTACGCCAGCCAGGCCGTCACGGAAAGGGTGGCCGGCGCGTACGTGGACCGGGAGGCCCGCAAGGGCCATGCCCCGTCCGATCACGCGCCGGTGGTCCTGGATCTGGACTAAAGACCGAGCACGCGCGCGGCGTTGTCGTACAGCACCGCGCGTGCCGCCTCGGCCGGCACGTCGAGCTCGTCGAACTCGGTCAGGCCCCGCTCCGGGGTCAGCAGCGGGTAGTCGCTGCCCCACAGGAACTGCCCGGACAGCCGGCCGCGCAGCTCGCGGATGACCTCGGCCGGGATCCGGCGCGGCGACCAGCCGGAGATGTCGATGTACACGTTGGTCTTGTGCAGCGCGATGGCGATCAGGTCCATGTGCCACGGCCAGCCGAAGTGCGCGGCCACCACGGTCAGATCCGGGTGCGCCGCGGCCACCGGGTCCAGCTTGAGCGGGTGCGCGAGGTCGATGCGGATACCCTGGCCGCCGGGCCGGCGCGCGCCGATCCCGCTGGTCCCGGTGTGGAACAGGGCCAGCAGGCCGTATTCCTGGCAGGCCGCGAAGATCGGCCAGTAGCGCGGGTCGTCGGGCGCGAAGGCCTGCAGCGACGGGTGGAACTTCACCCCGCGCAGCCCCAGGGCGGCGATGGAAGCCACCTCAGCGACGGCCGAGTCCTTGTGCGGGTCGACCGAGCCCAGCCCGGTGAACACGTCCGGGTAGTCGCGGCACGCGGCGGCAACGGTCTCGTTCGGCACCCGGGGCCGCCCGGTGGCCGTCTCGGCGTCCCAGGCCAGCAGGACCGCCTTTACCCCCAGCCCGCGGTACCGGGCGGCGAGCTCATCCAGCGACTGCCGCTGGACCGGCGAGCGGAAGTATGCCTCGGCCGCCTCGATGTATCCCGCCATGCTGCCGTCCAGCCAGTCGGGAGTGGGCAGGTGCACATGGAAGTCGATCGCGCGCAACGACACGCGCCAATGGTAGCGGTCCCGGTTATCCGGGTTCGATGCCCTGGCTCCCCAGGTAGCGGGCGGCGATCGTCTTCGGCACCACCATGCACCAGGCGTCGATGAGCAGCTCGCGCAGTTCCTCAGGGTCGAGGACGGGGAGCCGGGCCCGGACCCACTGGTACCGCTCGTCGGCGGGCAGCGGCATCATGAACTTGGCCGGCTCGCTGGCCACCAGGGCGGCGCGCTCATCCTTGGAGAAGCCGAACCCGAGCCGCTCCTCGTCCGCCGACACCGAGGCGTAGACCAGCCGTCCCACCCGGAATTTGGTGTTGCCGCCGATCAGGTGCTCGGTGGTACGCGGCAGCGACAGCGCGATGCGCCGCACGTCATCGATGGTCGCCATCGCGGTTGCTTACAGTCCGAGGACGCGTTCCGCGTTGGCGTGGAAGACGAGGTCCATGACGCTTTGATCGTAGCCGAGTTCGTCCCATTCCCGCAGGATGCGCTCATACGGCAGGCTCGGGTGGTCGCTGCGGAACATGATCTTCTCGCGCAGCCGCCCCCGGATGTCGGTGCGCAGCGAGGGCGGGAAGTACTTGGGCGCCCAGCCGGACAGCTCCCAGTACACGTTGCCCTTGTCGGGAACGGCGTCACCCCGTCCAGCATGTCTTACCGAGTCATCCGGGGCGCCGACACGCGGCTAGCTTAACGCTGAGTTAATCTGCACCCCCGTGCCAGGACTAGGCTGGGGGTCGGCACTTCCGGGTAAAGGGGGCTGTCGGTGGCGAGGGATGAGTCCTCGATCGGCCGCGTCGGCGTCCTCAGCGTGGCGACGCGAGGTGGCAATGGACCCGGCGAAGTACTTATCAGGATCCGCGGCGGTTCCGAGGCCTTCCTGGCCTGGTCGGACAAGCCGCTGCCGAAGGGTGCGACCGTCCTGGTCATCGAGTCGCGCGGAGCGCGGGCGGTCGACGTCATCGAGTGGAAAGACGTACTCGGTGAGAGTCCGCGCGTACCGGGATTACTTCTTTGAGGAGATGAACGAGGATGTTCGGCTACCGTGTTCCGGCCCCCGACGAGGCCATGCTGATTTCCGGACGAGGGGGCGGCAAGGAAGGTTCGCCGTTCAAGGTGGTGATCGGCCGCGGCTCCTTCGTCACGCCCGTGTTCCGCAAGGTCCGCTATCTCTCCCTGTCCCTGCGGGAATCCGAGGTCGCCGAGACCTGCGTGACCAAGCAGGGCATCTCGCTGAACGTGCGGGCGGTGATCGCGTTCAAGGTCGGCAACGACGAGGAATCCATCGTCAACGCCGGACAGCGGTTCCTCTCCGACCAGGACCAGATGTCGCTCCTGACCGGGCGGATCTTCGCCGGCCACCTGCGCTCGATCATCGGCTCGCTGACGGTTGAGGAGATCGTCACCGAGCGGCAGAAGCTGGCCACCGAGGTCCTGGACGGATCCAAGGGCGAGATGGCCAGGATCGGGCTGATCGTGGACTCGCTGCAGATCCAGTCGATCGACGACATGGGCGCCGGCTACATCGCCGCCATGGCCGCGCCGAACAACGCCGCCATCCAGCGCCAGGCCAAGATCGCGCAGGCCCAGGCCGACCAGGCGGCGGCCGAGGCACAGCAGGCGTCGGCGCGCAAGCAGGCCGAATTCTCCAGGGAAACCTCCGTCGTCCAGGCCCAGTACAAGGGCGAGGTGGAACGGGCGCAGGCGGAGGCGGCGCAGGCGGGCCCGCTGGCGCAAGCGAACGCCCAGCTCGCGGTGATCAACGCCCAGGCCGAGCTGGCTCGGCAGCAGGCCGAGCTCCGGCAGCAGCAGCTGGTCTCCGAGGTGGTCAGGCCCGCCGAGGCCGAGGCCGAACGGGTCAGGATCTTGGCCAAGGCCGACGCCGAGCGGACCCGCATCCAGGCCGAGGCCGCCGCCTCGAACAACCGGGTCGCCCTGGACCAACTGCTGATCAACCAGCTGCCCCTGATCGTCAAGGAGGCCGCGGCCGGGCTGTCCGGCGCCAACGTCAGCGTGCTCAACGGGGCCGACGGCCTCAGCGAGATCGCCGCCGGCCTGGTCAGCCAGGGCCTGACCATCCTCGATTCGGTCCGCAAGGGGATGCCCAGCCAGTATGACGCCGGCCCGGCCGACCGCCGCGTCATCGACGGCCAGTCCGAGGCGCAGGCCTAGCCGTCCGGTAAAAATGGCGATTTGCTGACGTCGGGCCGGGTTCCTGGCCCGGCCCGGCGTCGCTGCGTTTAGGCTCGCGGTCGTGACAGCAGCGCCGACGGCCGTCCCGGTCCGTCCGAAGACAGCTCCGGAGACGGCTCCGGAGACAGCTGAGCGGGCGCGCCCGCTCAGCGGCCGCCGGACGGTGACGCTGGCCGCCGTGTACTACCTGCTGGCCGCGCTCGCGCTGACCCTGTGGCTGTGGCGGGACCCGGCCTCGCGGACGGTCGCGGGCAACCCGAACGACGCCGACCAGCTCGCCTGGTTCTTCCGCTACGACGCCACGGCCATCGCGCACTTCCATCTCCCGGCCCTGGTCACCACGGCCATGAATGCGCCCCAGGGCGTGAACCTCATGTGGAACACGCCTATGCTGCTGCCCGGGGTTCTGCTCGCGCCGGTCACGCTGGCGTTCGGGCCGCAGGTCAGCCTGACCCTGCTGCTCACCGTCGGCTTCGCCGGGTCGGCCACGGCCATGTTCGCGGTGCTGCGGCGCTGGCAGGTGAGCGTGCCCGCCGCGGCGCTCGGCGGGGCCGTCTACGGGTTCTCCCCGGCCCTGGTGCACTCGGCCATCGGCCACTACGACCTGCAGTTCGCGGTGTTCCCGCCGCTGATCGTGGAAGCGGTGCTGCGCCTGGCCACCGGGCGCTCCGGAGCCCGGCGCGGGGGCCTGTGGCTCGGCTTCCTGGTCACCGCGCAGCTGTTCATCAGCGAGGAGATCCTGTTCGGTGCCGGGCTGGCCGCGGCCCTGCTGCTGGTCGTCATGGCCGCCAGCCGGCCCCGGGCCGTGCCGGGCCGGGTCGGGACCCTGGCCGGCGGCCTGGGCATCGCGGCCGGCGTGCTGGCCGTGCTCGCCGGCTACCCGCTGTGGGTGCAGTTCTTCGGCCCGCTCTACCAGCACGGCAGCCCGTTCACCACCGACTTCTTCAAGAACGACCTGTCCGGGTTCGTCGTCCCGTCCTCTTACATGTTCTTCCGCACCGCGGGCAGCGCGGCCGAGGCGGCGCGCTACCAGGGTCAGCTGCCCGAGTACCTCGGCTACCTGGGCTGGCCGCTGATCGCGGTGCTGGCCGCGGGCACCATCGGGTTCTGGCGCCGGCTGCCGGTCCGCGCCTGCGCCGTGGCCTTCGTGATGCTCGAGGTGTTCTCGCTCGGCGGCACCCTGCTGGCCAGCGGGCACGAACACGCCTGGCTCAAGCTCCCCTGGTACTGGCTGCAGAGCCTGCCCGTGCTCAGCGCGGCGCTGCCCGACCGGTTCTCCATCGTGGCCGACGGCGCGGCCGCCGCGCTGCTGGCCTGCTGCGCCGACGCGGCCGTCCCGGCCCTGGCGGCGTTCGCCCGGTCCATTCCCGGCCGCCGGCTGCCCCGGCTGGCCTCGGGCCGACGGGCGGCGGCGGTGGTCATGGGCGCTGCCGTCCTGGCCGTACTGCCCATCGTGCCCCGGCCGCTGCCGGCCGTGGCCGCCATCTCGGTCCCGCCCGGCTGGCCGGCGGCGTTCGCCGCGCTGGACCTGCCCGCCTCGGCCACCGTGCTCGCGGTGCCGCTCCCGATGTCGACCTTCACCGAACCGCTGCGCTGGCAGGCCGACACCGGCCAGCCGCGCAGCCTGGTCGGCGGGTACTTCATGGGCCCGGCCCGGAACGGACACGCCTACACCGACGGCAGCGGCCTGTCGCAGGCGGGCCGCTACCTGAACATCTTGTGGTCCAAGTCCGGGGCCGGGCTGCCCGCGGCGCTGACCGGGGGGGTGCCGGCCAGCGCGCACCCCGGGTCGCCCAGTTACGTCCGGATCGGGGCGGTCAGCAACGCCACGATGCTGGCCCAGATCGCCGCCTGGCACGTCTCGGCGGTGGTCGCGGTCGCGGTCCGGAACTCGGTCCTGGCCGACTACCTGACCGCCCTGCTCGGGCCGCCCGCCGTGGTCACCGGCGACGTCATGGCCTGGCGCCGGTAAACCGCTGAGCGTGCCTTTGAGAGGAACCTCTTAGGAAAGCCTGAGACTCATACCCACGGCAGAGGCGGGCCGGCGGGTCCTCATAGCTGCGCCGGGCACGGTGAAGATGCAAGCCGAAACCGACGTGAGGAGCTAACGATGATCTGGCTGCTGCTGAACATCCCGCTGATGGTCCTGTTCGTCGCCCTGTGGGTGGCCATCCCGCTGTGGCTGGTGCGCAAGCACCCGGACACCAAGCCGACCCTGGCCGCGGCGCCCGGCGTCACCCGCCTGCCCGTGCGTGAGCAACAGGACGCCGGCTACCGCCGCGTCGCCTGACACCATGCGGGGTCCCTCGTCCCGGGTTGTGAGAGGCTGCCGGGATGCTGGCGTTGAGCATCGCGTGCACGGTGGCCGCGGCCGGGTGGGCCTACCTGGTCCTCGGGCACGGCGGGTACTGGCGGACCGGCCAGCGGCTCCCCCCGTCCCGGGCCGAGCCGTCCCGGGCCGCCTGGCCGGACGTGGCAGCCGTCATCCCGGCCCGCAATGAGGCGGCGATGCTGCCCGTGGTGCTGCCGACGCTGCTCGGCCAGGACTATCCCGGCGCGCTGACCGTGATCGTGGTCGACGACTGCAGCACCGACGGAACCGCCGAGGTCGCGGCCGCTCTCGGGCCGGAACCGGGCCACCCGGGGCGGGCCCTCCGGGTGCTGGCCGGCGCGCCGCTGGCGCCCGGCTGGGCCGGCAAGGTGTGGGCCATGGCCCAGGGCCTGGCTCACGGCCTGGCTCACGGCCTGGCTGGGGCCGGCGAGGACGGCGGAGACGGCGGGGACGCCGCGGCCGGCGAAGACGTAGCCGGGGGGTACGTGCTGTTCACCGACGCCGACATCGCCTGGCGTCAGGGCGCACTGCGGGACCTGGTCCGCGCGGCCGAGGCCGACGACCGGGACCTGGTCTCGCAGATGGCGCTGCTGCGCACCAAGACCGGGTGGGAGCGGGTGGTGGTCCCGGCGTTCGTGTACTTCTTCGCCCAGCTGTACCCGTTCGGGCGGGTGAACTCGCCCCGGTCCCGCACCGCGGCGGCGGCCGGCGGCTGCATGCTGGTGCGCCGCGAGGCCCTGGAGCGATCCGGCGGGCTGGCCCCGATCCGCGGTGCCCGCATCGATGACGTGGCCCTCGGCCAGGTCATCAAGGGCCAGCGCGGACGCTGCTGGCTCGGGCTGTCGACCGAGGTGGTGAGCGTGCGGCCCTACCCGCGGCTCGCCGACCTGTGGCAGATGGTGGCCCGGTCCGCGTACATCCAGCTCCGGTACTCGCCGTGGCTGCTGGCCGGGACCGTGGCCGGGCTGGCCTTCATCTACCTGCTGCCGCCCGCCGGGGCCATCACCGGGCTCGCGGCGCTCGCGGCCAGCGCGGCCAGCGGGACCGGCGCCGTGAGCGCCGCGGCGGCCGGCGCGGCCGCCGCCGGCCTGGCCGGCTGGGCCCTGATGTCGCTGACCTACCTGCCCATGCTCCGGCTGTACCGGCTCTCGCCGCTGCGGGCCCCCGGCCTGCCGCTGATCGCCCTGCTGTACACCGCGATGACCGTGGACTCCGCGCGCCGGCACTACGCCGGCCGGGGTGCGGAGTGGAAGGGCCGGACGGACCGCGCCCGGTTAGGCTGTCCTGCGTGGCAGATACAAACCTGTGGGCGGACGACCCGGAAACCGGCTGGCGCCGGTACATCATCGCCGACGTCTTCACCGCCACCCCGCTCGAAGGCAACCCGCTCGCGGTGTTCCCGGACGGCCGCGGCCTGGGCACGGACCTGATGCAAAGCATGGCCCGGGAGCTGAACCTGTCCGAGACGGTGTTCTTCCTGCCCGCCGAGGAGGGCACGGACGTCCGGGTGCGGATCTTCACCCCCGCGAACGAACTCACCTTCGCCGGGCATCCGGTACTCGGGTCGGCGTTCGTCCTGGGCGAGGCCCTGGACACGTCGGCGCTGACCCTGGAGACCGGGGCCGGCCCGATACCGGTGGAACTGGAGCGCAGCCGCGGCCAGATCACCTTCGGCCGGATGCAGCAGCCCGTCCCGGTGCCCGAGCCGTACGAGGACACCGAGGCGCTGCTGGCCGCGCTCGGCGTGCCGGCCTCCGGGCTGCCGGTCGAGGCGTACCGCAACGGGCCCCGGCACGTCTACGTCGAGCTGGCCAGCGAGGCGGAGGTCGCCGCGCTGTGGCCGGACCAGCGCGCGCTCGGCCACCTCCCGGTCGCGGTGAGCACCTTCGCGGGCCAGGGCCCGGCCTGGAAGACCCGGATGTTCTCGCCGTTTCACGGGGTGCCGGAAGACCCGGCCACCGGCTCCGCGGCCGGGCCGCTGGCGGTGCACCTGGCCCGGCACGGACGGATCGGCTTCGGCGAGGAGATCGAGATCCGCCAGGGCGAGGAGATCGGCCGGCCGTCCCGGCTGTACGCGCGGGCCGAGGGTTCGGCGGACAAGGTGGAGCGGGTCCTGGTGGGCGGGTCGGCGGTCATCGTCGCCCGCGGCGAATACCGCCTCAGCTAGCACTCGCGCCCCCGCGTGAACCATGATGAGCGTTAACTACGGAACCAGTGGAAGGTGCTCCCGTGACGATCAGCGTTCAGGGCGTGGTGGCCCGCGGCAAGGGCGAGCCGGTGGAGCTCACGACGGTTCTCGTGCCGGAGCCCGGGCCGGGTGAGGCGCTGATCACCGTGCAGGCGTGCGGGGTGTGCCATACCGACCTGCACTACAAGGAGGGCGGCATCGGGGACGACTTCCCCTATCTGCTCGGGCACGAGGCGGCGGGCGTCGTGGACGCGGTCGGCCCGGACGTGACCGACGTGGCGCCCGGCGACTTCGTCATCCTCAACTGGCGTGCGGTCTGCGGCCGGTGCCGGGCCTGCAGCCGCGGCCGCCCGTGGTACTGCTTCAACACCTACAACGCGACCCAGAAGATGACCCTGGAAGACGGCACGGTGCTGTCCCCGGCCCTCGGCATCGGCGCGTTCGCGGAGAAGACGCTGGTGGCCTCCGGCCAGTGCACCAAGGTCGACCCGGCCATCAGCCCCGCCACCGCGGGCCTGCTCGGCTGCGGGGTGATGGCGGGTATCGGCGCGGCGATCAACACGGGCGGCGTGACCCGCGGTGACACCGTGGCGGTGATCGGCTGCGGCGGCGTGGGCGACGGCGCGATCCTGGGCGCCCGGCTGGCCGGCGCGGGGACGATCGTCGCGGTCGACGTGGACGACCGCAAGCTGGAGTGGGCGCGCGACTTCGGCGCCACCGACGTGATCAACTCGCGGGACACCGACCCGGTGGCCCGGATCCGGGAACTGACCGGCGGAAACGGCGCGGACGTGGTGATCGAGGCGATCGGCCGGCCGCAGACCTACGAGCAGGCGTTCTACGCCCGCGACCTGGCCGGCACCGTGGTGCTGGTCGGCGTGCCGACCCCGGACATGCGGCTGGACCTGCCGCTGCTCGACGTGTTCGGCCGCGGCGGGGCGCTCAAGTCGTCCTGGTACGGCGACTGCCTGCCCAGCCGCGACTTCCCGATGCTGGTCGACCTGCACCTGCAGGGCCGCCTGCCGCTGGACAAGTTCGTGTCCGAGACCATCGGCCTGGACCAGGTCGAGGAGGCCTTCGCCAAGATGGGCCGGGGCGAGGTGCTGCGCAGCGTCGTCACCCTATGAGCAACGTCGTCCGCATCGCGATGTGGTCCGGTCCGCGTACGGTATCGACCGCACTGATGCGGGCCTGGGAGAACCGCCCGGACACCAAGGTGACCGACGAACCCCTCTACGCTTTTTATCTTTTCCGAACGGCCCTGCCTCACCCCGGCCGGGACACCGTGATCGCCAGCCAGCCCACCGACTGGCGGGTGGTGCTCGCCGAGCAGACCAGTGCCCCGCTGCCGGCCGGGGTGCGCATCAGCTACGCCAAGCACATGACGCACCACCTGCTGCCCGAGGTGGACCGCGCCGCGCTGGCCCCGCTGCGGCACGCCCACCTGATCCGGGACCCGCGTGAGCTGCTCGCCTCCTACGCCCGGGTGCGCACCGAGCCGGACCTGGACGACCTGGGCCTGCGGCAGCAGGCGGAGATCTTCGAGACGTTCGGCGGGCCGGTGGTCGACGCCCGCGACCTGCTCACCGACCCCGAGGGGATCCTGCGCGCCCTGTGCCGGGCGCTGGACGTGCCGTTCGACGCCGCGATGCTGTCCTGGCCGCCCGGCCCGCGGGACAGCGACGGCGTGTGGGCCCCGTACTGGTACGACAGCGTGCACGCCTCCACCGGCTTCGCCCCCTACCGGCCCCCGGCCGAGCCGCTGCCCGCCCGGCTCGAACCGCTCGCCGAACGCTGCCGGCCCTACTTCGAGCGGTTGTACCAGTACCGGATCCCCGCCGGGAGGCAGATAAAGGATGCTGCAGGTTTATGACGAACGCAACCGCGACCTCATCGTCAGCGTGGGCGGCAAGCTCAGCCACCGGGACCGGGCCGCGGTGAGCCCGTTCGATTCCGCCGTCCAGGGCGGCGACGCAGTCTGGGAGGGCCTGCGGCTCTACGCCGGGCGCGTCTTCCGGCTGGACGAGCACCTGGCCCGCCTGCGGGACTCGGCCAAGGCGCTCGCGTTCGACCAGATCCCCCCGGCCGAGGAGATCGCGGAGCAGGTCCGGCGGACGGTCGCCGCCAACGGCATGCGGGACGGCGTGCACATCAGGCTCACCCTGACCCGCGGGGTCAAGATCACCTCCGGCATGGATCCCCGGCTCAACCAGGCCGGGCCGACCCTGATCGTGCTCGCCGAGTACAAGGACCCGGTCTACGACGCCGCCGGCATCACGCTGGTCACCGCGAGCGTGCGCCGCCCGGCCCCGGACTGCCTGGACCCCAAGATCCACCACAACAACCTGCTGCCGTCCATCATGGCCAAGATCGAGGCTAACGTGGCCGGCGCCGACGACGCGGTCATGCTCGACCACCGCGGCTTCATCGCCGAGACCAACGCCACGCACATCTTCCTGGTCACCGCCGGGACGCTGGCCACCCCGACCACCGTGTCCTGCCCCGAGGGCATCACCCGGGCCGTGGTGCTGGAACTGGCCGCGGCGGCCGGGATCGCCTGCCAGGCCGGCGACTACACGCTGCCGCAGCTCTACACCGCCGACGAGGCGTTCGTCACCGGCACCATGGGCGGCCTGGTCCCCGTCGTCACCGTCGACGGCCGCACGATCGGCGACGGCCAGCCCGGCCCGGTCACCAAGCAGCTGACCGCCCAGTTCGCCGCCCTGGTCGCCAGCACCGGCACCCCCGTCACATAGGCCCCGCCCTGCCCACAAGGAGCCCCCCGCCGCCCTTGTACCCCGCCGCGGCCCCTGCCGGTACAGCATGGATGCCGCACCCTGGTGGGAACACCCATCAGGGTGCCACCGCCACGTCGTTCACTGCGCGGCCGGACGGCTCAGTTCGCAGCCTCTGCCGCTTCTTGCTCCCCATCCGCACCATCGGTTACCCGGCTCACGCAGCCGGCCGCGCTGCGCCCCTCGACGGACCCTAGGCGCTGCCCTTGATCTGGCCGTCCTCGAGTTCCAGGACCGTGTCGGCCAT